>JACCRE010000107.1 GCA_013813775.1 Planctomycetaceae bacterium | reverse complement strand
GCTCTGGAAACATCTTCAGGGCGGGGCCGCATGATCGATACGACCGCCCAATCAGAACCCGCCGATGTGGCCGCCGCAACCCCTCCGATTGCGTCCGACATGGCAGTCGAGCCCGCGACTCGGCCGGTCGTTTCGACCGCCGAACTGATGCAGCAGTGTCAGGGACTCGTACGGTCGCTGGCGAAACAGATCCATAGCACATTGCCACGTTCCGCGGACCTCGATGACCTGATCGGATACGGACAGGTCGGCCTCGCCGAAGCCGCACGGGTTTTCAATCCCGACGTAAACGTCAAGTTTTCCACGTTCGCCTACTATCGCATCCGCGGGGCGATGTTCGACGGCGTGTCGAAGATGGCGTGGTTCCGCAAACCATCGGCGGCCCGGGCACGATATGAACGCGGAGCGAACGCCGTTCTTGAAGAGTCGTCGGGCGAAACGGTGGAGGCATCGAATGACGTCCATTCCGATGCGCGCTGGTTGAACGACATCTCGCGGACGCTCGCGGTGGCGTACCTCACCTCACAATCACGGCCGCTCGAACTGGAAGATGACGATTCTGAGGATCCTGCCGCGGCAACCGCCGATCGGGAATTGTCCGAGCGATTGCATGATCTCGTGGATCGACTTCCAGCCGAAGCTCAATCGCTGATCCGCGGCGTCTATTTTGAAGGTTTATCGCTACAGGATGCCGGTGCGCGGCTAGGAGTGAGCAAGAGTTGGGCCAGCCGGCTTCACTCTCGGATTCTGGACCGCTTAGGTCGGGAACTGCGACGACTCGGTGCTGATTAGCCGGAGAACGTCCAGTTCCCGATCGTAGTCTCTTCCGGTTGTCCACCGAGCGCGATACCATTTTCTCCTGTTCCGCAGCCCGGGAGCTTCCCGGCATGACCACTCGCGATGCCAACTCCAACGTTACTCCAGTTCGATGGGCTTCTGTCGCCGATTTCGGGCGCGAATCCATCAGGCGAATCGCTGAAGTATCAGCCCTTGTGGGATGAGATCACCGCCGCGCGGAAGGGCCACACCGATGCCGTCGCGGAGGGTGCCGACTCCGAACCCGACTGGAGACGCGTGCAGGCGCTGACCTGCGACGCCCTCGAGACGAAGACGAAAGATCTGCAGATCGCGGGCTGGCTGACCGAGGCGCTGGTTCACACCGGCGGCTTCGCGGGACTTCGCGACGGCCTGCGTTTGCTTCGCGGACTCGTCGAAGGCTTCTGGGTGACGATGTACCCCCAACTGGAAGAGGGGGACCCGGAGGTACGAGCCGCTCCTCTGTACTGGCTGACCGACGCGCAAGCAGGCGCTCGTTTGCCGGGCCTTGTCCGCGAAGTCGGCATCGTATTGCCCGACAATCAAGGCGAGATTTTTTCGACCGCGTCGAAGCAGTCCTTCCAGACTCGTTCGCAGCGCGACGGCGAGGATTCGGACGAATTCGCGTCGCGATCGCGTGACGCGCAGGACCGCGCGAACAAGTTCCAGGCGGCTGTTGTCGCGACGCCGGATACCTTCTTCATCACCCTGCGGGAAGACATCGCCGAGTGCTTCGAGGAAGTTCGCACCTGCGAAAAGGTGATCGATGAGAAGTTGGGCGTCGAACATGCCCCGTCGTTCTCAGCGATCCGAGCGGCATTGGAAGATTGCTCCGAGGCCGTCGAACAGATTTGTCGTTCGCGCGGCCTCACCGGCGAAGCCGACGCCGGGTCTGTAGGCTTCGAAGATCAAAACGGCGTGGCTGCGGCAGTGGGAGGTTTGAACGGAGCCGCCGGCGGCGGCAACGGGCCTCTGCGAACTCGGGCCGAGGCGGTCACGCGGCTTCGCGAAGTGGTCGATTTCTTCAAGCGAACGGAACCGCACAGCCCGGTCGCGCTCCTGATCGATCGTGCGGTGCGCTGGGCGAACTCGCCGTTCGAAGCTGTGCTCGCGGAACTGATTCAGGACGATTCGACGCTTTCCCGCATCCGCGACACGCTGGGATTGCCGCCGTCTGAAGACAACTGAGTGCATGCCGACTGATCGGCGGAGTTGAACCGGAACAGGTCGTCGCCGCAACGAGTTGCCCGACGACACGACGCACACACGAACGACGCCTACCACGAAAGGAACGTCATGGCCAAAGAAAGTATGCAAAAGAAGCTCGATCGGGTTCGACCGCCTCGCGTGCAGATCAAGTACGAGGTCGAGATCGGCGATGCGATGGAGATGAAGGAGCTTCCCTTTGTGCTGGGCGTGCTGGGCGACTACACGGGCAAGCCGGAAAAGCCGTTGCCCCCGCTCAAACAGCGAAAGTTCGTGAACATCGATCGCGACAACTTCGACAAGGTGCTCGAAGGCATGGCCCCGAGACTTGCCTACCGGGCGGACGACAAGCTCTCGGGTGAAGAAGGCAAGCAGCTCAACGTCGAACTGAAGTTCAAGAGCATGGACGACTTCCACCCCGAGAATGTCGCCCGCCAGATCGGGCCACTGAAGCAGTTGCTGCAGACTCGCGACAAGCTGAAGGATCTGCTCGGCAAGCTTGAAGGCAACGACAAGCTCGACGAGCTGTTGCAGAGCGTGCTGAACTCGACCGAAGCGCAACAGTCTCTCAAGAAAGACCTAGGCGTCGAGGATTCCGCAGGCAAGGAATAAGCCGCGATTTTGTGACCCTTTCCGCTCTTCCCTCGACCTTCGACACTCCGGAACCTCATATGGCAGCCGAGAACCAAGCCCAAGCGGCGACCACGACCGCGGAAGCGACGGCCGAAGTCGGCCTCCTCGATCAGATCCTCGATCAAGGCATTCAGCCTCAAACCGAAGATGAACGCTCGCGGGCGAAGACGCTCGTTGAAGAGTTCATCCGGGCGTCGATGTCGCCCGGCGCGACGGTGTCGAAAGACACCGAGCGGACGATCAACTCTTGGATCGCCGTCATCGACAAAAAGCTCACCGATCAACTGAATCAGGTGATGCACCACGAGGACTTCCAGAAGCTGGAAGGCAGTTGGCGCGGCCTGCACCACCTCGTTTTTCAGACCGAGACGAGCACCAGCCTGAAGATCCGCGTGCTGAACGTGAGCAAGAACGACCTGCTCAAGGATCTGGAGCGGGCCGCAGAGTTTGACCAGAGCGCCCTGTTCAAGGCGATTTACACCGAGGAGTACGACCAGTTCGGCGGTGCGCCCTACGGGGCCATGGTCGGCGATTTCGAGTTCGGCCGACATCCGCAGGACATCGCGCTGCTCGAACGCATCGCCGAAGTGGCGGCGGCGGCGCACGCGCCGTTCATCTCGGCTGCCAGCCCCGGCATGTTCGGCTTGAAGTCCTTTTCCGACATCGGCCAGCCGCGCGACCTCGCGAAGATCTTCGACACGGTCGAGTACGCGAAGTGGAAGTCGTTCCGCGAAAGCGAAGACAGCCGTTACGTGGGTCTGACGTTGCCGCACACCTTGGCGCGGCTGCCCTACGGTTCAGCCACGGTGCCGGTCGAAGCCTTCAACTTCGAGGAAGACGTCGACGGGACCGATCACTCGAAATACCTCTGGACGAACGCCGCCTACGCGTTCGGCACGCGGCTCACCGATTCGTTCGCCAAGTGCGGCTGGCTGGCGACGATTCGCGGCGTCGAGGGAGGCGGCCTCGTGCAAGGTCTTCCGGTGCACACCTTCAGCACCGACGACGGCGAAGTCGCGATGAAATGCCCGGTCGAGATCGCGATCTCGGACCGTCGCGAGAAGGAATTGAACGATTTAGGCTTCATCTCGCTGCTGCATTGCAAGAACACCGACTACGCGGCGTTTTTCGGCGCTCAAAGCTGCCAGAAGCCGAAGAAGTACGACACCGACGCGGCCAATGCGAACGCGCGGCTGTCGACCATGTTGCAGTACATCCTCTGCACCTCGCGATTCGCCCACTACCTGAAATCCATGGCTCGCGACAAGATCGGCTCCTTCATGGAGCGCGACGAATGCGAGGTCTGGCTCAATCGCTGGATCAACAACTTCGTTCTCGAAGATCCGTCGATGGCGGGACCGCAAACGAAGGCCGAACGCCCGCTGCGCGAGGCTCGCGTGACGGTCACCGAAGTGAAGGGCAAGCCCGGCTGCTATTCGGCCGTGGCCCACCTGCGACCGCACTTCCAGCTCGACGAGCTCTCGGCGTCGTTGCGACTCGTCGCCGAATTGCCGCCCGGCAAGGGCTGATGGGCCGACGCGCCTCCGCAGGGATCCAGGGTCCGGCCGGCGACGGTCGGACTTTTTTTCATTGTTCGTCTCGTGAACTCTCGATCCGCCCACCGGGCTGGTCCCGATTTTTTCTGAAGACTATCCGAAATCGACGCAACACTTTCGACCGTCGCCCGAACATAGCTGCGTCAAGCAAACAGTGAGGCGGAAACAACAAACCGCCTCCCCTACTTCCCCCTGAGAGACACGGAGAGTGAACGATGGCTGTCGACATGTTTATCAAGATTGACGGGATTGACGGCGAATCCAAGGACTCGAAGCACGAAGGCGAGATCGACGTCCTCGCCTGGTCCTGGGGCGTCAGCCAGTCGGGCACGATGCACGGTGCCGGCGGCGGTGGAGCCGGTAAGGCGAACTACCAGGACCTGTCCTTCACGATGTGGAAGGAAAAGGCCGCGGCCGCGCTGCTGTTCCATTGTGCGAGCGGCAAGCACATCAAAGAGGCGACGCTCGTCGTTCGCAAGGCCGGCGAAGATCCGCTCGAGTACCTCAAGATCAAGATGAGCGACATCCTCGTGTCGTCGGTCAGTGCCGGGGGTTCGGGTGGCGAAGATCGTCTGACGATGAACGTTTCGCTCAACTTCGCCAAGATCGAGTACGAGTACCAGGAGCAGAACGCCAAGGGCAAGGCCGAAGGCGGGCCGAAGAAGTTCGGCTGGGACATCAAGAAGAACGAAAAGGTCTGACATTGATTGGCCGGCGTTTCGCCCGGCCGCCTAACAGTCCTTCTTGTGCCGCGAGTCAACGCGGCCGGCCATCGGGCCGGCCGCTTCCCCCGTTTGTGGCGATGCCTTCTAAAGCACTTCGGTGAAATCACCTGTGGAGCGACGCATGACCGCGGCCGAACTTTTCCGCGAAGGGCGACTCGACGATGCGATCTCCGCCCAGGTCGAAGCCGTCAAGTCGGCCCCGACCGATCTCGGCAAGCGGACGTTTCTGTTCGAGCTTTATGCGTTCGCCGGCGATCTTGAACGAGCCGAACGCCAGCTCAAGTTCATCGAATCGCAAAGCACTGAGCTTTCGCTTGCGACCGGCGCTTTCCGTCAATGCATCGAAGCCGAATTGGCGCGCCGCAAGGTTTTCGCCGGCGAGGGCGAGCCGCATTTCATCGCCGAGCCACCGGCGGCTGTCAGGCGGCATGCCGAGGCGCTGCGACTCTTGAACGAAGACCGCGTTGACGACGCACGGACGAAGCTGGCGGAAGCCAAGGCCGAATATCCGGCCGCATCAGGACAAGCCAACGGAATCGTGTTCGGTGAGTTCCGTGATGCCGACGATTTGCTGGCGCCGGTGATCGAGTTCTACGATGGGCCGATGTACTGCTGGGCGCCGCTGGCGCAGATTCGCTCGTTCTCGCTGACCGCTCCCAAGACTCCGCGAGACCTGTTGTGGAACGTTTGCGAGTTGACGCTCGATGACGATACGGTCCGAAGCGGCGTGATGCCCGTACTCTATCCGAACAGCCACGAGTCGGATGACGACGCGATCCGCCTCGGCCGGCAGACCGACTGGGTCGGCTACGAAAACGGACCGACGTTCGGGCAGGGCATGAGGACGTTTTTGATGGATGGCGAAGAGCGAGGGATGCTGGAGCTTAATGAAATAGTGTTCCGGACTTCGTCGACGGCACCCGACGCGTAACGGCTCTCCTTTGAGATCGAATGAGTTGGTGTCGATCACGCTCCCTGAGTGATCCCGTTCTTTGAATGACGCGAGAATGCCATGCCAGATCCCAACCCGCCTAAAGAGCCTTTCGATGCCTCAAAGGCCGTCACTCAGGCGGTCCTTGACGCCATCAATTCGCAGCACCATCAGGCGTTGTTTCGTGCCGGGCCCGATGGCCCCAAGGTCGATCTGACGCTCAAGGGAACCGCCGGCAAGGCGGCCACAGCGTTCATCATGGGCGAGGCCCAGCGACGCCTGTGCAACGCCGGTAAATTGACCACGCTGACTTGCAGCGATTCGCCGGGCCATGCCTTCTACTACTTCGACGTCAGCACGGGCGGCAAGGATCGGCGAATCGAAGTCGGGGTGACGCTCGATACCGATCGGGCCGAGTTTCTTGTCAAGAAAGTCTCCAGCATCTTCAAATGACGCCGCCGCGAGAATCGTTGTCGCGGTGTAACAGTCAGCCACGGGCAGCGTAGGTGGAGTGGCCGGCGAAGAAACGCGCCGACACATCCTGTCCCCTTCACGAGAAGCTGCGATCCATGTCCGCGACACTGACTCTCGAAAAGAACCTGTTGCTCGAGCTCGCCGCCGAATTGATGGACGGCCATGTGTCGTACAAGTTCGGGGCCAAGCCGTTGCTGACCAAGGAGATCGCCGACATCAAGGCAGCCGATTGCTCGGGCTTCGTGCGCTACCTCCTTTACCACGCGAGCGACAAACGCGTGAAGATCGCGGCCGGCAGCTGGCATCAGGAAGAGTGGTGCAAGAATTCGGGCCTGCCGAAAGTTGAGTATTCGACGGCGGGACTCAGCGACGGGTGGCTGCGCATCGCGTTTCTGCCGAAGAAGAACGGCAACCCGCGACACGTCTGGCTGATCCTCAACGGCCTGACGATCGAAAGCCATGGCCGCACGACAGGGCCCAATCGGCGACCCTGGGATCTGCCGAAACTCAAGGACAACGCCCACGCCTGCTTTTTGCTGGCGCAGATGTATTCTCCGTCGGTCACGCCAGTGACGTTTCCGCGGTCGTCCTGGTATTGCATCGCTCCCTGAGGTGTTCGTCGTCCGTGGCTCGCACTGATCCCGGTCCGCCGCTCGTCCCGTCGCTCCTCGACCGTCTGTTCGACGACGAGCCCGATGTGACGAGCGGCGATCCGTTATGGGCACGCACGCGGTCGGCGCGCGACATCCGCGAAGGTGTGCGGCGTGACCTCGAAATGTTGCTCAACACGGTGCACACGCGGCCGGGACTGGCGTCGTCGGATTCGGAGCTCGCGGTGTCGGTGCTCACATACGGCCTTCCCGATCTGACGATGCGCGCTCTCGACGATCCGGTCGAGCAGGGGCTCCTTTGCGAGCTGATTCGTAACACGATCGGCCGCTTCGAACCGCGACTGCGCGAGGTCCACGTTTCGGTCAGAAAGGCGGAAAGCCGGTTGGCACGCACGATCCAGCTCCAGATCGACGCGGTTCTCCACGTCGACCCGCTGATTGAACGGATCGCGTTTGATACTCTGATCGAAGCGACTGGAGGCAACTGCGTCGTGAGAACCTCTTCATGACGCAAGCCTGTGTAAACTCAGCAAGCCGGCGTCGCTCGCTGACTCTCGTCGGTGCTTTTATAACGGACAGATCGACAGGTTATGCGGGATAAGTTCGAATCGCTTTACGAGCGGGAGTTGTACGCGATTCGCCAGTTAGCCGGCGAATTCGCTCGTGAACGTCCGAAAATCGCCGACAGGCTGCTCGTGACGCACGAGACCGGCGAGTCAATCGATCCGCACGTCGAGCGACTTATTCAGGCGTTCGCCTTCTTGACCGCCCGCATCCGGCTGAAGATCGAGGATGATTTTCCCGAACTGACCGATGCGTTATTGGGCGTGCTTTACCCGCATTATCTGGCGCCCATTCCGTCGATGGGCATCGCCGAGCTCGCTCTCGATCCCGCGCGCGGCCCCGCCGAAAGCGGATATGTTCTGCCCCGGCACACAGCGCTGTCGTCTCGGCCGGTCGGTGGCGTCCGATGTCGCTTCCGGACGGCCTACCCGGTGAAGCTTTGGCCGATCATGGTCGAATCGGCGCGGTACGTTACGGCGCCGTTTCCGAGCGAGTTTATTCTGCCACGGGCGCTTCGCGACCAGGTCTCGGCGCTCGCGATCACATTGAAGACGCGGAATGAACTGCCGTTTCCGGCGTTGCAGAAGACGGGACTCGAACGGCTGCGGTTTCATCTCGCCGGAGACGGACGCACGGTCGGTCAACTCTACGAGTTGATCTTCAATCACGCAGCCAAAGTCGTGTTGCATGCACCGGCGACGGGCAAGCAGGTGGTGCTCTCGCCCGAGGCGGCACTGTCGGTGGTCGGATTCGATCGCGAAGAAGGCCTGTTGCCGTATCCGCCTCAATCGTTTCCGGGGTACCGTTTGCTGACGGAATATTTCGCGTTCCCGCGAAAGTTTCATTTCTTTGACCTTACCGGGTTTCAGGCCGAAGAACTCGCCGGGGCCGGCGATCGAATCGAACTTTACATCCTGTTTCGCGACCTGCACGACCCAGGGCTCGACGGGTTGGCCACTCGCACGCGCAGCGAGACCTTCCGTCTGGGCTGCACACCCATTGTGAACCTCTTCAGTCAAGTTGCGGACCCGATCCGGCTCACGCACGAACGAACGGAGTATCGCGTCATTCCCGACGTGCGATCGCCCGACGCGCACGAGGTCTATTCGATCGAGTCCGTCGAGGGGACGGATCTCGAAAGTGATCGCGTCGTCCGTTACGAACCTTTTTTCGCCTGTCGGCACGGCACCTCGCCCGAGGCCGAGCCGGCGTACTGGCACATGCGCCGCGAAAAATCTCCCCGGGCTGGGGATTCAGGCACCGACGTCTACGTCTCTCTGGTCGACCTCGCGTTCGAACCGGTGCGAGCGGGCAACGAAATCCTGACCCTTCAGACGACGTGCACGAACCGCAGCGTGCCGACCGAGTTGCGTGCCGCCGGGGCCGAAGCGTGGGGCTTGCAGGTTGACGGGCAGGCACCGGTCAAGTCGCCGATCACGCTGGTCGTGCCGCCGACAGCCTCGACACGGCCGCCGGGCGATGAAGCCCGCTGGAGACTCATCTCTCATCTGTCGCTCAATCATCTCTCGATTACGAACGGTGTTGACGGCGCCGATGCGTTCCGAGAGATGCTCAAGCTCTACGACCTGACCAACAGCGCGGTCACGGCACGCCAGATCGCGGGACTGGCCTCCATAACCTCGCGACGCACGACCGCACGCGTCGCTCAAGGCATGGCGAGCGGTTTCTGCCGCGGCATCGAGCTCGACATGGAGTTTGACCCACAGCAGTATGCGGGAACGGGGGTTTTTCTCTTCGCGACGGTGCTGGAACGTTTTCTGCCGCTGTATTCGTCGATCAATTCGTTCACGCGGCTCGTCGCTCGATACCGCGGGGCAGCCGTGCCGTTTCGACGCTGGCCGTGTCGCGTCGGCGAGCAACCGCCGTTATGACGGGGCGTGCCAGGATGATCCGCTTGTGAAGTCCTGTTGCCTCGAGACTTGTTCGTGACTGAACCGATTGCGAAACCCGCTCCTGACGATGCCGCGAGGCCGATCGACGATCGTCTCGCGACGAAGCTCATGCGCGAGCCTTACCGGTTCGACTTCTTCCAAGCCGTGCGAGTGCTGTCGCGACTTCGTCCTCAACGGCGTGCGGTGGGTGTCGATGCCGCTCCGCGCGACGAAGTCTGTCGCTTCCGCAGCCACGCGACTCATGCCTTTCCGGCGAGCCAGATCCAGGAATATCGCGAGCCAGCGAAGCCCGACGGTCCGGCGGAGCTCGTCGTCAATTTCTTCGGGCTGGTCGGCCCGCTCGGCGCGCTTCCGCGGGCCTACACCGATGCGGTAATCGAACGCCGCATGCGGCGACGCGATCGAACGCTGCACGACTTCCTGGACCTGTTCTCTCATCGGCTCACGTCGATGTTCGTTCGGGCTTGGGAGAAGTACCGCGGCTGGACGGGCTACGAGGCGGCAGCGCGGCTCGAGCGTCGGCGCGGAGCCGAAGGCGAGATTGCCAAACGGGCGTTCGTGCTTACGGAGCGTGCCGAACACGATCGAGTCTCCCAGGCGTTGCTCGAACTTGCTGGCGTCGGTGATCCGGCTCTGCGCTACCGGGTGCGGGAACGCGATCGTTTGACGCCCCGTGCCGCGATTCGCGACGAAACGTTACGGTTCTTCTCGGGTCTACTGGCACAGCGACATCGTTCGGCGGCGGGACTGGAGTCGATGCTGGCGGGGCAGTTCGATCGGCGGGTACGGGTCAGACAACTCTGCGGCCGCTGGCTCGTTCTGGAGCCCGACGACGTCGCGAAAATCGGCAGCCCCGGCCGCTCGGAACTTTCGACGTCTCTCGTCGTCGGCAGCCGAGTCTGGGACGTGCAAGGAAAGTTCCGCGTCGAGATTGGGCCGCTCGACTTCGCGTCGTTTTCCGAATGCCTGCCCGACGGAACCGCTCACCGCCCTCTCACCGATCTCACGCGGCTCTATTCGGGTACGGAACTGGACTTCGACTTCGAACTGAGGCTTCGTCCGGACGAAGTTCCCGAGTGTCGTCCCGGACGGAACGGTCCAACTCGCCCACAGCTTGGGTGGACGACATGGCTGCGCACGGTTAGTCCAACTGAGCCGGCCGTAGTGATCCTGCGTCCTAAAGAGGCGGAGTGACGCAGTCGGCGTACCCGGTCGGGAAACTGCGCGGTCCGTGACCTGACTTATAGACTCTGGAGTGCCGTGCAGATACGGTAGGGGACGGCCCGAAACCGCTCTGCTGATTTTCCGGAACTGGCAACATGCCTCGGTGCGGCTAGAGCATCGTAGCGACTTGGCGATCGACCTCACGCCGAGCACTCGCGAAGGGATGAGGTCGGGAGCGATCGCGTGGACGTCAGCTTGAAGCCGCTCGTCGGCAAATTGAACGAAACCTGCCGCCGGTCTCTCGAGGCCGCCGCCGGACTTTGCCTTTCCCGCACGAATTACAACGTCGAGATCGAGCACTGGCTCTTCAAGCTGCTCGAAACGACCGACGACGACCTCAACAAGGTGCTGCGGCAATACGAGATCGATCGCAGTCGCGTCGAAGCGAGCCTGACGCGCGCGATCGATCGCCTGAAGACCGGCAACAGCCGGCCGCCGGCCCTGTCGCCGCAGATTGTGGATCTCGTACGCTCGGCGTGGATCGCGGCCTCAATCGAGTACGGCGCCACCAAGGTACGCTCCGGCCACCTGCTCGTCGCGCTGCTCGCCGATCGGGAACTGCGCCTGGTTTCTGAAGGCGTCCCGGAGTTCGCCCGGATTCCGGTGGACGGCCTCAAGAAAGATCTGCCCACGATCTGCCGCGACTCGTCGGAGAACGAGGCGTCGTCCGGTGGAGCGGATGCAGACATTGGCTCCAGCGGCGGGGGCCCTGCTCGCGCAGCCGGCACGACCTCGCTCGATCAGTACACGATCGATCTGACGGCCAAAGCCAAGTCCGGCAAAATCGATCCGGTGCTGGGCCGCGACTTCGAGATTCGGCAGCTCATCGATATTTTGATGCGTCGTCGCCAAAACAACCCGATCCTCACGGGTGAGGCCGGCGTCGGCAAGACAGCCGTCGTCGAAGGCTTTGCGTTGCGCATCGCGGAAGGCGACGTGCCGCCCCCGTTGAAGAATGTCGTGCTGCGAACGCTCGACCTCGGCCTGTTGCAGGCGGGTGCGGGAGTGAAAGGTGAGTTCGAGAACCGGCTGAAGACCGTGCTCGAAGAAGTGAAGGCGTCGCCGCGGCCGGTGATCATGTTCATCGACGAGGCGCACACCCTCATCGGCGCGGGGGGACAGGCCGGGCAGGGCGACGCGGCGAACCTGTTGAAGCCCGCACTCGCGCGCGGCGAACTGCGCACGATCGCAGCGACGACTTGGTCGGAATACAAGAAGTACTTCGAGAAGGATGCGGCCCTCGCACGGCGATTCCAGGTCGTGAAGGTCGAAGAACCGGACGAGCCGACGGCGATTCGTATGCTCGAAGGTCTCGCAAAGACGCTCGAGAAGCATCACGGCCTGAAGATTCTCAACGAAGCCATTGAAGACGCCGTGCGGCTTTCGCACCGCTACATCGCCGGCCGGCAACTGCCCGACAAGGCGGTGAGCCTGCTCGACACCTCGGCGGCGCGGGTGGCACTGGGTAACGGCGCCACTCCGGCGATCGTCGAGGACGGGCGCCGCAGGATTTCGTCGCTCGAAACGAAGATCGACATCCTGCGGCGCGAATCGGCCTCGGGCGGCAATCACGCCGAGCGTCTGGCCGCGCTCAACGAGGAACTCACCGAGGCCCGAACTCATCTGACGGCGGTCGAGGATCAATGGGCGAAAGAAAAGGATCTCGTCGCGCGCATCCGCGAGATCCGGCAGATGCTCGAAGAATCTTCGGGCAAGACGGCCGAGTCCAACGGCGCTCCGCTCGCCGATGCGAAGCCTCCCGCGGCGACGAAGGCCGAAGGTGAAACGCCCGCAACCGGCAATAGTCAACCGGCGGCCGCCCAAGCGACGCTTCGTAAGGAACTGCAAGAACTGGGTGAGCAACTTCGCTCGATTCAGGGCGAGCGTCCGCTGATGCAGCCCTGCGTCGATTCGCAGTCGGTCGCCGAGGTCGTCTCGGGTTGGACCGGCATTCCCGTCGGCCGCATGTTGACCGACGAGATCAAGAAGGTGACGGAGCTCAAGGAACGCATCGAGGCTCGCGTCGTCGGCCAATCGCACGCCCTCGAAGCGATCGCGAAGCG
Organism: Planctomycetaceae bacterium; assembly: GCA_013813775.1. Lineage (GTDB taxonomy): Bacteria > Planctomycetota > Planctomycetia > Planctomycetales > Planctomycetaceae > JACCRE01. The sequence continues at coordinate 22,980 of JACCRE010000107.1, read as the reverse complement.
GATTCAAACGGCTCGTGCGAGCCTCGTCGATCCGCGTCGCCCCGTCGGCGTGTTTCTGCTCGTCGGACCGAGCGGCGTCGGCAAGACCGAGACCGCGTTATCTCTCGCCGAGATCCTGTACGGCGGCGAGCGAAACATGGTCACGATTAATATGTCCGAGTATCAGGAGAGTCACACGGTGAGCGGGCTCAAGGGCTCGCCGCCCGGCTATGTGGGCTACGGCGAAGGCGGCGTGTTGACGGAAGCCGTCCGGCGGCGTCCGTATAGCGTCGTGCTGCTCGACGAGATCGAAAAAGCCCATCAGGACGTGATGGAGCTGTTCTATCAAGTTTTCGACAAGGGCATGCTCGAGGACGGCGAAGGCCGCGAGATCGATTTCAAGAACACGATCATTCTCGCCACGAGCAACGCCGGCAGCGGCGTGATTCAGTCGCTGTGCGCAGATCCGGATACTCGTCCTGGTCCAGAGGCGCTCGCCGACGCTTTGCGGCCGGAACTGCTGAAGGTGTTCGCTCCGGCGTTCCTCGGCCGCATGACCGTCGTGCCGTATTTCGCGCTCGACGACAGCGTGATGCGTAACATCATCGAGCTGAACCTCAGCAAGATCGCGGCTAGACTGCGCGAGAATCATGCGGCCACGTTGAAGTACGAGGACAGCGTCGTTAACGCGATCCTCGCCCGCTGCCGCGATGCCGAAAGCGGGGCGCGTAACGTGGATCATATTCTGACGGGAACGCTGCTGCCGTCGGTGTCGCGCGAGATTCTGTCGCGGATGGCGATCGCCGAACCGTTCTCGGAAGTCTCCGTCGGCACCGACGAAGCGGGTGACTTCACCTACGCAATTGATGGTGTCTCGACGTCTGCCAACGGGCGGGCGGTCGCGGCCTCGGCAGGCTAAATTGTTGATTCTTCCAAGGTTTCGCGAAACACTCCGGAGGTTTGTCCGAAGATGGTGAGGGCCGTCGCTGCGACGGCCCTCACTCTCTCATCGCCGGTCGCCCCTGGAGATCCTTGCTATGGCCACAACACTGCAACGCGGCGGCTCAAGTGCATTGGCCAGTGCGAAACCGGTGGTGGCGGAGATTATCGGCGTCTTAAGGCCCACTTGGGAAGCGGCAGGGCACCCCCGGCGGTCTTCCGATGGGCACAACGAGATCAAGATCACCTCGCTGATGCGGCTTGACGATACCCTTCGCACTCGATGCGGCTTGCGTCGTGTTCGCAACGACGGCGAATCACCGGAACGGCCGGGTGAGTTCAACGGCGGTCGCCAGTTGTTCTACCTGCGAGGCAATGTGCTTGTCAGAGTCAAGACGCGCGGGACGCGTTTCCGGCCGCGGGCCCACGTCACGGTGTCGATGTGCGACATTCGTGGTGTCGGCGATAAGGAATGGCATGCCTGGGATCGCGAGCGAGCCAAGTTCACCGCGAATGGGCATCCGGAATGGAAGAACGTCTCCGACGGTGGTTCTTCGACTCCGTATTCGTTTCCAACCCGTATCATCAATGGCCTGACGCCTGGTGCCCAGGATAAGTGGGCAGACAACTGCCACTTCGATCTGCCGGAGGGATTCGACCCGACCGGTGAATCAACATTGCTGCCGGAATGAGCCGGGGTTCGACCTGCGAGTCGCTGAATCCGGCACATCGGTATGATCGACAGACAAATAGGCGGGCTCTGAAAGAAGGTCAGGTTCAATGGCGGGCGAAGGCGAGAAACGCTGCCACGGCACGTGCCAGGCCGCGCCGCGACCGGTGGACAAAATCGCTCAGGCGTGGGGCGCCGTGGCGCGCCCACAGACGAACTGCTACGCATCCCAGCACCATCCGCAACAGTTCGGACCGACGCCGGAACAGCACGCGCTGCGGATAGCCCATGAGCTTGCGCACTTTGAAGCGTTGCAACTCGTCACGGATCCCGCGACGAATCAGTCAGAGTTGAGGCCCCTGCAGCTGGTCGTCGATGACAGCCTGCGGGACGAGTACAGGAAGATCGCGACCTCTTTTGAACTGGCGATCAGCCGCATCTTCGTGCTGTATGGGTCATCTAAAAGCCTCGGAGTGGACTCCGCGGGCAAAAGCTACGAGCGAGTCCTGACGGGACCGGCGACCCCAATCCTCAGTTCGGCCGGAATTGTCGTCGCTTACACGCGCTTTCAAGAATCCGGCGGATTTTTTCGGCTGTACGTACTCGATGTGGAGGGGCAAATCCTGTCGGAACAACTTGCGGGAGAGAGCCCGCTTGAAGACTCAATCGGGAATGATCTCGTCGCGATCCTCGCGACTGCGGGGGTGGGAGCATACATTAAGATGCTTTCGCGAGCGTCGGCTGCCGCGATCGCCGGCGGTGGAACGCGAGCGGTACTCAGTCGCGTGGGTGTCCTGATCTCCGCGAGCGCGAGCGTGGTCGCCAAGAAAATCGGCAATGCGGCACTCAAGCGGCTCTTAAACACTGGCGTTGGAAAGGCACTGCTCGGTCGCCTGTTGACCGCGTCTGAGCAGGCTGCCGCCGATGGACTCCGGCAGACGGCCTTGTCTCTGGTGAAGCAATTGCGTGCGGCTGGGAAACGGGTGGTGATGAATATCGGCGGGACGGGAGAGGTGGCCGACGCAATTAATGTTAATCCTAACGTCGTCGCTCCGCGGAATGACATTCCTAATCTGGTGAAGACAGAAGCCGAAAAGATAGGTGAGTTCTTCGAGGCCAATTCCGTCGACGAGATCGTGAGTAACCGGCTGCCGCCGAACACTCTTGATTGGGATCAAGTAATCCCGAATGCCCACCGAGTGCTGAAGCCGAACGCGAGAATCGTGATCAAGTTTCAAGGCGTTGGGCAGGATGGTGCGATCATCGAAGCCGCTCTAAAGCGAATGAAATTTCGAGACATCAAGAACTTTTCCGGAGGCGTCTTCGAAGCGGTTAAGTAAAAAGCCTCTCGCGCGGGAATAGCGCCTTGCTCCAAAACAGCTTCGTCCAATTGAGATTTCGCCTGCGGACAACCGCATAACGCCTTCAGTCCGGAAGATACTATGACCACTGCGACCACCGAAGAAGTGAAGCAGGACGGCAGGCTCCTGCAGATCAAGACGACACTACCGTCGAACACGCTCTTAGTGCATCAGTTCACGGCATCGGAGAGCGTTTCGCACCTGTTTAGCGTCGATGTGGAGCTCGTCGCTCAGGTTCATAAGGCGGGGTCCGTCTCCGCCGATGCGCTCCTCGGCCGCCCGGCGACGATTAGTGTCGAGCTTCAGGATAAGAGCCACAGGCATTTCCAGGGGATCATCAGCCGCTTCAGTCAAGGCGGACGTGACGCGCGATTCCAGTACTACCACGCTGAGATCGTGCCTTGGTTGTGGCTGCTGACGCGGCGATTCGATTGTCGGGTTTTCCAGAACAAGACAGTCCCGGACATCATAAAGACCGTGTTCGAGAAGGCGGGCTTCCAAGCGAATGAGCACTTCCGGTTCGCCTTGACGGGTGAACATACGAAACGAGATTACTGCGTCCAGTACCGCGAGTCGGACTTCAATTTCGTGTCTCGGCTCATGGAAGAGGAAGGTATCTTCTACTTCTTCGAGCACAGCGAAGACAAACATGTACTCGTGCTTGCCGACGCCTCAGATCTCGACAAGCCGTGCAAGCCATGCCCGGGTCTGAAGAACGGCGAAGTTCGCTTTCTTCCCGAGGCGGGCATGGGCGATCGCGAAGATTGCATCACGTCATGGCAGGTCCAGAAGGCGGTGCGCTCTGGGATGTATTCGCTGCGGGACTATAACTTCCAGACGCCGAAGAATGCCTTGGAAGTCATGGAGGTTGGGCGCTTCAATGTCGGCGGTAATCATAAACTTGAGATTTATGACTACCCTGGCGAACACGCTCAGCCGTTCAACAAGCCGGACCAGCGGCTCGGGGAGATGGAGCCGGAAGGGTCCAGGATCGGCCGAATCCGCATCGAAGAAGAAGAAGCCGGTCACGTCATGATCAGCGGGAATTCTTACTCGCGTGCCCTGACGCCGGGATTTCGCATCCAGCGCATCGTCGGCGGGTCAACTGGCAGTGGAAAGCCGGACGCCGAAGGGCCTTGCGTCCTGACGTCAATCCATCACACGGCGCACCAGTCCCCCGACTACTTTTCGGACAATGAAACTGGTGTCTCCTACTTTAATAGCTTCACGGCGATCCCGCACTCTGTGCGCTTCCGAACGCCGCGCGTCACGCCTCGGCCCGTCATCGTTGGAATCCAGACGGCGGTTGTTGTCGGAGAGCCGAAGGAGGAGATTTCAGTCGATAAGTATGGACGAATCAGAGTTCAGTTCCATTGGGACCGTGAGGGGAAGAAAGACGAGGACAGCTCCTGCTGGATTCGAGTCGGCCAGTCCGCGGCGGGCACTCAATGGGGCACGTATTTCTGGCCTCGCATCGGCCACGAAGTGCTGGTCGCCTTCCTCGAAGGCGACCCAGACGCCCCGATCGTCGTGGGCAGCGTCTACAACTTCGACAACATGCCCCCTTATACCCTGCCGGATCACAAAACGCGCAGCGGCATCAAGACCCGCAGCTCACTCAAGGGCAATGAGAATCACTTCAACGAGATCCGCTTTGAAGACAAGAAAGGTTCAGAAGAAATCTACGTCCATGCCGAGCACGACATGAACCGGGTCGTTGAAAACAACGACACGGTGAAGATCGGCTTCAGCGACAAGGACAAGGGCGACCAGACGACCGACATCCACAACAACCAGACGTACACAGTCGGCTCCGACGGATGCGAGGACGGCAGCCAGTTGGTCTTCGTGTGGAATAATCACGAAATGACCATCGGCCAAGGCGGGGGGAAGGCCGCCGACGGAAGTCAGTTAGTGAGTATCTGGAACAGTCAGGAAGTCACGATCGGGAAAGGGGAAGGTCAGTGCAGCGATGGCAGCCAGATCGTGAGCATCTACAAGGACCGCACCGTCACACTCAAGACCGGCAACGACACGCTTGAAATCGCGACGGGCAACCGAACTTCGACGCTCAAGATGGGCAACGACGACTTGGCGATCAAGATGGGCAATCAGACGACGAAGCTCGACCTGGGCGCCAGCTCGACCGAAGCGATGCAGGCGATTGAGTTGAAGGTCGGGCAGAGCAGCATCAAGATCGATCAGATGGGAGTGACGATCAAAGGCATGATGATCAAGGTCGAAGGGACCGTACAGACGAGCGTTAAGGGATTGATGACTCAGGTCGACGGCTCGGCAATGCTGATGGTCAAGGGCGGCATTGCGATGATCAATTAGTCGAGGGCCGGCGATGCGAGGCCAGAGGCAGCGACGAACTCGTCTTCTTCTGTTGGGCAACGGTCAGCCTCAGTCGTTCGATCCGGTTATCAATAGTTCGGAACCGCAACAGGCAACCATGTACGTCGTCCTTGAAGCGTTAGACGGGCCGTCGGTCGGGGCTCGAACGAATGTCGCTGCCGGGCAGACGGTGCGCGTGGGCCGTGAAGCCGGCAACGATTTCGTCGTTCCGCAAGATCCCACGTTGTCGCGATGCCACTTTCACTTGTATTACGACGGTTCTGGTTGCGTCGTTCGGAATCAAAGCCGATACGGCACGTTCGTTAATAATGAACGAGTCGACGCTGAAGGCATCGTACGCGACGGCGATGAGTTACGTGCAGGCGTATGCCGATTCGCCGTTCGCTTCGCATCGGACGAGTCGGTACGTAATAGCACGACTCCCGAGATGCTGGCGATCCGCGATGATCAATCGCCCGTGTCCCCTCCGCCGCACGCACATGCCGTTGGAAAGGCGGTCGCTGTCGCGGGTCTCCCGCCGATCGAGGAAGACGAGCCGATCTCAGAGCCGGGGGGGCGTCGTCAGAACGCTTCGCCCTATGGACTGCCGCCGATTGAAGAGGATGAACCGATCGCCGAGCCGGGCCAGGCCGGCACCGGTCAGCGGGGAGTCGAGCGTACCGCCTCACAGCCGCATGCTCACACTGCTTCTCCGCCCGCAGCAAGGACCGAACAGCCTCTGATCAAAATCGATGAACACGGGCTGCGTTTGGAACCCGTTGCCGATCTTTTGAGTCGCGTACGGTTGGAAGAGGCGGCGAAGCCTGTCGCCGCCGAGGCGAAGACGGCAAGCGGCGTGATCGACTCGCTCGCGACGAAGGGGCTGATCACCGAAGCGATGAAGGTTCTCGCGGCGGCCTTGCCGCCGCAGGCTGCCGTCCGCTGGGTGGTTCGCTGCGTCCGTGAGACCGGCGACCTGTCGAAAGGCGACGTGGCCGCGCTCGCCGCCGCCGAACGCTGGGCGGCCGAACCGTCGGAACAGAATCGCCGTAACGCTCAAGCCGCTGCGGAAGCACTGGAATACGGCACGGCCGCCTCGTGGGCGGCGGTTTCCGCGTTCTGGAGCGGTGGCAGCATGGCGCCGCCGAACGTGCCGACCGTTCCACCGCCGCCCGATCTCATGCCGCAGGCGCTCTTCGGTGCATTGTCACTCGCCGCGATCGCTGAAGGAGGCGAAAAGGCCGAAGAGATGCAGAAGCGATTTCTGGCGTTCGGCCTCGAAGGTCATTCCAAGGCTGGCTGAACTTCAACTTTCATCTTTCGCGGGAGCCGACAATGGGAATGCCAGCCGCACGCATCACCGATATGCACGTTTGCCCGATGGTGACCGGCATCGTGCCGCACGTCGGCGGTCCGATTCTTCCACCGGGGGGCCTCCCGACGCTGATCGGCAAACTACCGGCCGCTCGCGTGGGAGACATGTGCGTGTGCGTCGGTCCGCCGGATGTGATCGCGCTCGGTTCGTTCAAGACGTTCATCGGCAAGATGCCGGCGGCTCGCCTAGGCGATATGACCGCCCACGGCGGGACAATCGTATTCGGCCTACCCACAGTGCTGATCGGCTGAACGGCCGACCTGATGCGCCATCAAGCGCGTCGATCGTCACTGATCTTTGACGACGTCATCTTTATCGCCAGACAGTGACAGTGACGGCGGCTGCGGAATTGTGCTGTCGCGATGAGCCGATCGTTGCATCAGTTCAAGTTCGCACTGCGGGCAACTCGACCCGCCGCGGCGACTGAAACCGTCGACGGCGGCAAGCCCCATCGCGAACGCGACCAGCAACAGAAGATCGGCCGATTTGAATGAACGAGTCATTCCGAAGCCAGGCAGGAACGTTCCGACGGAGCGAAAGGCACGTGAGCGATCTCTCCGCATGAGACTTCCATGATACGGTGCCTTGGCACTAAGAACAGTCGAGCCTCTGGGCAATTCCCGAGCAACCTCGCGTTGCTATGCAAGCCGATACACGCGGATCGCGTTATCATGGAACAGCTTTTTACGGCATGCTTCTGAACGGTCCTGTACGACCTGCTTGAGAGTGTCCACCCAATGCTTGTAGCTGCCGCCCAACAAGCAGACCGGCCAATCTCCGCCGAACACGACGCGGTCCTCGGTGAAGGCATCGATACAGAAGTTGATCGTGCCGGCCAAGTCTTGTGGAGACCCCTCGGTCGTGCCGGTCTTATCGATGAGGCCTGAAATCTTACAAACGACGTTCGGTTGTGCCGCGACCGCTTTGATGCCTTCGCGCCAGACGTGTCGCACAGCGGCGTCGCGCGCGGGAAGCCCGATGTTTCCGCAATGGTCGAGAACAAAGGTTGTTTGCGGGCATTTCGCCGCGAGCTGGGCTCCCGTCAGAAGTTCGTCGGATCGCATGCAGAGGTCGAACGTGAACCCCACGTTCGCGAGTCGTTTCATCGAATCGACGAACTGTGGTGTCAGGCAAAGACCCGGCGGCCGGTCTGACGAATGCAAGACCATCCTCACTCCCTTCACCGCTCTCACGCCGGCGAACTGCTTGAGATACTCGGCGAAGCCAGGGTCGTGAGGCTGACCGCCGATCACGGCACCGGAGACTTGGGTACCAGGATCTTCGCAGAGACCGATGGCGAACCTGGCCTCCTCGACCTGTTGGGCAGGATGCACGTCCACTTCCATGTAGATGGATTTGGTGACGTTACAGCCGTTCGCCGCCGCCCGAAAATCCTTGATCTCGAACGAACGATTGATCGCATCCGAAGCGTTCGTAAGCCACGGAAGGTTGAAACGCTTCAGATCCCAAAGGTGCTGATGCGTATCAATGATTGGAATGGCCACGGATGCCGGCGCAGCGGCCGACCAGCGGCCGCCAAGAACGCATGCTCCTGCGGAAAGAGCGAAATTCTGCAGGAAAGCCCGACGTCCTGACGGACCGGCCATAACAACCTCCTGAGCACATGCATGGTGCGATCACATGCCGACGGATCGGCCATCTCCAAGACTACGATCGTACCGGTCCGACGGAAACTATCAGCGCGGTCGCCGGATCGGCCGCTTGCCGGGATAGCTGACTCGTAGAACGCTTCCCGAGAAAACACTGTCAATCTTGGCTCCGCTGCGACCCGAAAATTGGAGTGCAGGCTGCGCCCGAGACTCTGACGGTATGTCCATGCACGATAACACCTCCAACAAGCGACGGGGCCGAAAACGCAGGTCGGCGGCGTACATCTTGATCCCGGCTTCCGCTTTCGTGTTGGGTGTCGCTGGAGCGGCGGTCGTCTCTCGCTCAAAGAGCGAGCCATACCACGGCGTCTATCGCCAGGAAGTCGTATCGGTCAGCGCTGAGTCGTCCGGTCGAATCGCGTCGCTCGACAGTCCGCATGGTGTGGAAGTCAGACCGGGCGACCCGCTGATGACGATCGAAAACGGCAATAGCGCCGCGAAGCTGAAAACACTTGCGAATGATCGCGCCCGTTTGCAACGCGACCTCGATGAGGCCACGGCGAAGGCCGCAGTGGAGCTTGCAATCCGAAACGACAGCGTCGAGAAGGAACGTCTCGAAACCCGTCTGCGCTACGCCGACCTGTTGCGCACGCGGCTCGACGTTCAGCTGCGGCGTAAGGCTCTGGAGACCGGTGAAGACGCTGGCGACTCGATTGCCGGCAACGCGGCCGGGACCGTGATGCTTGCCTCCACGCAGCCGCGAGGATCGTTCCGGCGGTTGGAGTTGGCCGATGTCGCGAATCATGAAGAGGTGCTGAACACGCAGATCGCGCTTTGCGAAGATCGACTGGCGGAACTCGACCGTTTACAGTCCTCGTTACGAGAGTCCATCGAACGTGCGCATCGCATCGGCGGGATCAAAGGCGAGTTGGCGGCCGTGACTTCGGAACTGTCGGCTTTGGAAAACGCTGCGGATTCATACAAGATTGCGAGCCCGGCCTATGGGCGGGTCGGCGTATACCGTCGTCATGTCGGCGACTTCGCATCGGCTGGCGAAACGCTGGTCGAGGTATTCGACGCCGAGCGTCCCTACGTGCTCCTGACGATCCCGGTCGCCGATATGGCTGAACTCGCGGCAGGACGGCATGTTCGCGTTGCGTTTGAAGGAATCAAGACACGCAAGCCTCTCGAAGGAGTCGTCGCCGAGGTGATTTCGGATGCAGAGCGTGATGCCGACATCGCAGCGGGCCCGGGTGCCGCGACCGCGAAAGTTCGCGTCACGCCGGTCGGGCGTCTCTGGCCGACGCCACCAGCCGGGGCGACGGCTTTTGTGCAACCTCTTCCATAAGGCCAGTTCCAAGCCGAATGGCAACAAGCAGCGATTCCACATCCGATGAAAGGCGACTTTTTCATCGCCGACCAATGCCGTGGCGTCGATTCGGCTTAGGCGGGCATTTTGAAAAAAATGACTGCCGTCGACGAAATCTTCTGGGATTCCGGCGTCGGTCTTGCTAGCTTTTACCACAGGTTGTGTCGGCCCAAGGCCACCGGTCCATCCGGTCAGGCTCAAATGTGCCGTTCTTTGTCAATCCGGTTGTTCGGCGTGAGACGGAGACGCGAGGGATGAGTTCTACACTGGCGGTCCAAAACAGTGCTCTGCTGGACGGCGAAGTCGATCTTGTTGAGGAGATGCGGCTGCGCACCTGGGCCCGAAAGAACTACGTCGCCGCCTGCGAGCGCGACGAGGCTTGGCATCCGGTCGTCACCGATGAGATGCTGCGCATCGACGAAGAATGCATGGAATAAAGCCGCCGAACGACCCCTCGGAAACACATGAAGCCCGGACCAATCGGTCCGGGCTTCATCGCTTTACCGCGAGTGACGTCTGCATCACGTCGAGGCGCGCGCCACGAGATGCTCGATGCAAATCTGCGACCACGACTCGAACTCCGTCATCTGCGTGGCGAGTTCGGCAGGGTTTGCAAATCCGACATCCTGGATGGACGCCTCTCGCGGAGACACTTTCGGGCCGTCGAGGTCGAAAACATGCACTACGCCTAAATGAACTCGACCAACCTCGGTCGCGTCATCGTTGATCAGCCCCAGGATCGATTCGCGGAACTCTGAAGTGACGTCGATTTCTTCAGCAATTTCTCGCCGCATACCAATCTGGTACGGGTGGTCGCTTCCGCCGGCGTCTTCCTCTGAAATGTGCCCGCCGATGCCGACGGATCGTTTGCCAAGCAGTCGTCCCTCGCCAATTCCGCTGCCGCGGCGGTAATGCAGGATCTTTTCATTGCAGCGGAATAGGCAATAAGGAATGAGTTGCTTGTAGCTCGGATCGTCTTCCGCATCTGAGCGCGGAAGAAAGAGCGTATGATCGCCCTCCAGCAGCACGCTCAGGTAAGGCCGCACGTCGCCGTTGAAGCCTTGGAAATGTCCAAGCTCATGGAAGAGCATCGTCGGGATCACGAGAACCCGCTCGCCGTTGTATTTATCCTGCGACAAGATGGTCTCCGGTAAGGTGGCTATTCCTACCAACGAGCGTTTTCGCGGTTCGAATCCGTGACTTGGTTCGATGTCGGGCACAGCCCGCTCTACTTGCCGAGCAGTTCGCTGACCATGCGCCCGATGTCGGGTGAACGCATCAACGTTTCGCCGACGAGAATCGCACCGCAACCCGCGGACTGCAACCGCACGACATCGGCTCTCGTGCGGATTCCGCTTTCGCTTACCAGCAACACGTCCTTCGGCATCTTCGTCGCCAGGTGGATCGTGTGCTTGAGGTCCGTCACGAACGACTTGAGGTTGCGGTTGTTTACCCCCACCAGCGGCGGATCGAGTGCGAGCACGCGGTCGAGATTCGCGGGCTCATAGAGTTCGACGAGCGCGGTCATTCCCAACGAGACGATGTGTTGATACAGATCAGGAAGAGCCTTCTCATCGAGGCATTCCGCAATCAACAGCACGGCGTCGGCTCCGGCGGCACGAGCTTCGAGCACCTGATAGTGATCGAGCACGAAGTCTTTCCGTAAGACCGGCAAACCGACCGCGTTTCTAACGGCCGTCAAATAGTCGAGGTGCCCCTGAAAGAACTGCTCGTCGGTCAGGACGCTCAGGCACGTCGCGCCGTGGGTCTCGTAGATCGTGGCGATTTCAACGGGATCAAAATCCTCCCGGATCAGGCCCGCGGACGGCGACGCTTTCTTGATTTCGGCGATCAGACCAATGTCGGAGGTATTCTCGAGAGCTGCCAGAAAGTCTCGAATTGGCGGTGCGGTTACGGCAGCGAGTTCGAGCTCGTTCTCGCTTCGCCGCTTCCTGGCCGCAGCGATATCCTCTCGCTTTTGAGCGACGATCTTGTCGAGCACCGTCCGCACGCCACCGCTCCTGAATTTGAACGCTGAGACGATACCCGCCCCATCCCCCGATCGGCAACACTGCGGCCAAGGCGTCGCAGTGACGTGAAAAAACCACCACTTCGGTGCGGTGGCAAGCGATTTCCCGGCCTGTTAGTCTCCGCACTTCATCGTAAACACCCGTTGATTCCTACGCTTCTGCCATGCCCTTTCCTTCCGTCGATGAACAAGTCGCGATCATTCGTCGTGGGATCGAAAAGATCGTTCCCGAGCAAGAACTCGCGGAGAGGCTCGCCCAAAGCCTGAAGACCGAAACGCCGCTGCGGGTCAAATACGGCATCGACCCGACGGGCATCGATGTGCATTTGGGACACACCGTTCCGCTACGGAAGATGCGACAGTTCCAGGAACTTGGACATCAGGCCGTCATCATCATCGGCAACTACACCGCATTGGTGGGAGATCCTTCGGGACGTGACGAAGCCCGCAAAAAGAGACTCACCGAAGAGGATGTCGAGCGCAACGCACGTGACTACCTCGCACAGGTGGGCAAGGTCGTCGATCTTTCGAAGGCCGAGATCCATCGAAACGGCGACTGGTTCGGACCGATGTCGTTCGCCGCGCTGCTCGAGCTGTGTTCGAAGGTGACCGTCGCTCAACTTCTCACTCGCGACGACTTCGCGAAGCGATACAAAGAGGAGCGGCCGATTTTTTTGCACGAGTGCCTGTATCCGATCATGCAGGCCTACGACAGCGTGCAGATCAAGGCCGACGTCGAGCTCGGCGGCACCGAACAGCTCTACACATTCATGCTCGCTCGCGATTTGCAGCGCGACGCGGGACTTCCGCCGCAAATCGGCGTGATGTCCCCGATCCTCGTCGGCACCGACGGCACCCGACGCATGGGCAAAAGCCTCGACAACTATATCGGCATCGCCGACGAGCCGTTCGAGATGATGAAGAAGTTCATGCAGTTGCCCGACGCGGTGATGCGCATGTACTACGAGTTGCTCACGGATTTACCGTTGGATCAAGTCGACGCTCTGCTTGCAGGTCATCCGAAAGAGGCGAAAATCCACCTCGCGACGACCGTGATCGACCAGTATCACTCGGCCGACAGCGGCGAAACTGCCGCGGCGCGGTGGCAGAGCGAGATCGGCGAAGGGGCGTTGCCTTCGGACATTCCGGAAGCCTTTCTCCACCGCAGCCAATTGACCGAAGGCAAAATGCAAGCCGGAATCCTGTTGAAGGAGACGGAATTGTGTAGTTCAACGAGCGAAGCCATGCGGCTGATTGGGCAGGGGGCCGTGTACGTTGGCGACGAGTTGCGTCGCGTCGTGGATCGCAAAGAAGAAATCATCATCGACGATGGCTTGCTGATCAAAGTCGGAAAAAAAAAGATGTGTCGCGTGAGATTCATGTAGCTCTTTGCGACCTGGTTGATGGTTTGCTTGAAAAGGCCGCCGATGGACGCAGATAAACGCTGATGCCAGGCAACAATCAGCCCCTTCTGCATCAAGAACTGAGCGAAAGCGTCATCGGCTGCGCGGTGCATGTGCTGAACCGACTTGGCTGTGGATTGACTGAGAAGGTCTACGAGCGGGCGTTGATCATCGAACTGCGGAAATAGGGGCATACGATCGATCAGCAAAAACAGTTTCCGATACTCTACGACGGTGTCTGCATCGGAACGCTTGTGCCCGATCTTGTCGTCAACGATCGCGTTATCGTCGATGTGAAGGTCGTGACAAGTTTGGCGGATGAGCATCTCGCGCAGATGCTCAGTTGTCTCGCCGTTACCAATCTCGAACTCGCTCTGCTCATCAACTTTCGATACCCACGCCTTCGCTGGAAGCGAGTGGTACGTCAGCATTTATCAGCGTAAATCAGCGTCCATCCACGCTTATCCGCGGTCATTACAACCGTAATACGCAAAGGGAGTCGAAGTCCATGCCCACTGGTTTTGCCGTCGTCGGCTGCGGAATGATTGCGAACTTTCATGCGAAGGCGATCGCGGAGATCGCCGGGGCGCGGCTCGTCGCTTGTTTCGACAAACGCCCTGAAGGCGCCGACAAGTTCGCGGCGTCGGTCGGCTGCAAGCCGTATCACCGCATGGAAGACATGCTCGCCGACCCCGAGGTGCATGTCGTCAACATCTGCACGCCCAGCGGCGCTCACATGGACCCTGCAATCGCCGCGGCGAAAGCGGGAAAGCACGTCGTCGTCGAGAAGCCGCTCGAAATCACGCTCAAACGTTGCGATGCGATCATCGACGCTTGCAATCGGGCCCGCGTGAAGCTGGCGACGATCATGCCCAGCCGGTTCTCGGGCGCGAACGTGGCTTTGAAGGCTGCGATCGACGGCGGACGCTTCGGCAAGCTCACGCTCGGCGACACCTACGTCAAATGGTGGCGCACCCAGCAGTACTACGACAGCGGCGGTTGGCGCGGCACTTGGGCGCTCGACGGCGGCGGCGCCTACATGAACCAGGCCATCCACAACGTCGACCTCATCTACTGGCTGATGGGCGACGTCGCCGAGGTCGCCGCGATCACCGATACGCTCGCCCATGAACGCATCGAGGTCGAAGACACCGGCGTCGCCGCGATCCGTTTCGCCAACGGGGCGATCGGCACGATCGCCGCCACGACGAGTGCCTTTCCCGGCCTGCTGAAACGGACCGAGATCCACGGCGATAAAGGCTCGGCCATCGTCGAGCAGGATTCGATCAAGCTCTGGCAGTTCGCCGAGGCCGTTGCCGACGACGACGCCTTGCTCGCGAAGTATGGCGAAAGCAGCGCGACCTCCGGCGGTGCGGGAGACCCTTCAGCAATCTCACATCTTGGTCACCGTCTGCAATTCGAAGACCTAATTGAGGCGATCGCCACCGGCCGAGAACCGCTTGTCGATGGTCGCCAAGGCCGCAAGAGCGTCGAAATCATCCTCGCGATCTATCAGTCGAGTTGGACGGAGAGGAGGATCTCGCTGCCGCTCCGGTCTGATCCGATACGGCCGCGATCACCCGTAATGGAAGGGTGAACATGGACAACATCGCCAGCGACAAGTCGCCGCAGGCCTTGCAGCGGATTGAACGGGCGGGGGGCGAGCGTGCCCTATCCGCCACCTTACGGTCAGAACTCGCCCCACCGGATGGTGAGCCGTATCGGCGGACGTCAGGCCGCCGCTCGCCGGTCATGTCCACTTGAGCCACGTCGCGAGCACGCGTTTCGCCGTCGGCGTCAGTCGGGTGCGGTTGTAGGCGTCGCCGAGCTTGCGGAACGCTTCGGCACGCGTGGGGTAGGGGAAGATCGTCGACGAAAAGGTCTTGAGGCCCTGGCCGTGCGTCATGGCATGGCTCAGCAGGCCGATGAGATCGCCGGCGTGTTCGCCGATGATCGTGCCGCCGACGATCGTGTCGGTTCCGCGTTTCAGATGAACTCTGGCGAAGCCCTCGATCTCGCCGTCGAGGACGTTGCGATCGACGGAGGCGAACGGCTGCGTGAACGTGTCGATCGCGAGACCGTCTTCTTCGGCTTGCTGCGGCGTGATTCCGACATGGGCTAGCTCGGGCGACGTGTAGGTGCACCAGGGGATCGTGAGGGCGCTGGCTTTCTTCCGGCCGAGGAACAGCGCGTTCTGAATGATGATGCGGGCCATCGCGTCGGCCGCGTGCGTGAACTTGAACCGCGAGCAGACGTCGCCCGCGGCGTAGACCCGGCGGTTCGTCGTACGCAGCCGATCGTCGACGATCACGCCTTCCCGAGGATCGAACTCGACCTTCGCGGCACCGAGGTCGAGCGATTCGAGATTCGGCTGTCGGCCGAGAGCGACGAGGATTGCGTCCGCAGGGATCGAAGACGTCTCTGAAGCGCCACGCCCGCTGCCCACGATGCGAACCGTCGGCTCTCCGTCCGTCTTCTCGACCGACGACACCGACGATTCGAGCAGCACTCGCCCGCCGTCGCGTTCGAACGATTGCCGCACGATCGCGGCGGCATCGAGATCCTCCTTCGGCAGCAATCGGTCGTGCTTCTCGACGAGCGTCACCTCGCAACCGAACCGAGCGAAGGCCTGCGCGAGTTCACAGCCGATCGGACCTCCGCCGAGCACGACGAGCCGATGGGGGAGCGACCTGACGTCGAACACGGTTTCGTTGGTGAGAAAGCCGGCTTCGGCGAGTCCTGGAATCGGCGGAACGGTCGCTCCGGCACCGGTGCAGATCGCGGCACGTTTGAAGCGCAACGCCTGCCGGCCGACGCTGACGGAATCGTGACCGGCGAAGCGCGCTTCGCCGAGAAAGACGTCGATTCCGAGCGAGCGAAAACGCTCCGCCGAGTCATGCGGAGCGAGCGACGCCCGCAGCCGTCGCATGCGATCCATCACCGCGGCGAAGTTGACGGTCACGCCGGTCGTCGAGACACCGAACTCGCCGGCCCTTCGCGCCGTCGCCGCGACTCGTGCCGCCGCGAGCAGAGCCTTGCTGGGAACGCAGCCCACGTTGAGACAGTCGCCTCCCATGCGGTCACGCTCGACGAGCGCGACCTTCGCGCCAAGACCCGCCGCACCGGCCGCTGTCACGAGCCCCGCGGTGCCGGCCCCGAGAACGACGAGATCGTAGCGACCTCGCGGGGTGGGATTGGTCCAGCCGGGAGGTCGGACATGCGAGAGCAGATCTGAGTCGTCGATCATGGCCGGGATTGTAGCGTCGAAAGGAGCCACAAGCCTGGCGGCTCGCTCATGCGTTTCCGGAAGACCCACCTTCTCTCAGTTCCGAATCACCTTTTACGATCTCTCTAAAGTGGTCGGAAGCGGTGTGCGCCACGTCTTCCGATTCTTCAGCGACGCGTTCGAGCTGCGTCAGCTTCATACCCGTCTTGTGCAGGTAGTAGAGGCCGACAGCGGTGACTGCCGCCCACGTGACGAGTTGATAGTAGACGCTCGAGGCGACGGCGTCGGTGGGCGGCACCCCGAACGGGGCGAGGCCGATGCGGAAGGCCACCTGGATCACGCCGAAGAAGCCGGGCGTGCTGGGGATCGTCACGCCGAAGGCGACGACGCCCATCACGATCGCCGCGACCGAGGTCGGCTGATCGATGCCGAAGGCGTGGAACGACAACTGGATCATCACCACGTTTAGAACCCATTGCACGATGCTGGTCACGGTGACCCAGAAGGCGAGCCGGGCGTTCCGCAAGGCCGCCATGCCGAGCGCCCCCGATTCGAGCATCTCGGCCGCCTTGCGCTTGAGGCCCGCCGGCACGAGCGGCGTGCGATCGAGACACCATTCGGTGGTGCGAACAAACCAGACGGTCTTGAGTGCGTAGACGACGATGCCGATCAGACCCACGGCGAGCATTGCGGCGAGTACGTAACTGGTTTGGCGGGCCTCGCGAGGCGCGTCCGGTGCCGTGGCCAAGCCCCAGCCCAAGATGCCGAGAATCGCAGCCACATCGAAAACCCGCTCCAGCACGACGGTCGAAAAAATAGCACTCTTTGAGATCCCGAATTGCCGCCCGAGCACCACCACGCGCACCAAGTCTCCCAAGTGGGCTGGAAGAACGTTGTTCCCCATGAACCCGATCATGAGCGACGGCGTCGATTGCCGCGCCGTGATCGGATTCTCCGGCCGCACCGGCTCCAGCAGCAACGCCCAGCGCACGGCCTTCAACCAGAAGAACACCGTAAGCAACAGCAGCAACGCCGGCAGCGTGAGATAATTCGCCCGGCGGAAACTCGATGCGATCTCCACATAATCATCGCGATCGAAGCCCCACAGGGCCGCTGCGAAGCACGCCAGCGTGACGATGATTCCAACGGCAAGCTGAAGTCCGTGACGACGGGTCATGTCGCAGAAGCGATGAGTGAGGATGTAGAAGACACGACGCCGTTTTGCCGACCGATCAAACCGGCGGGGCGACCCCCCGCCTCCCCGTTTGCCTGTTTTGACGGCAGTGACGACATTCTTGCGAGAGCGGCTTGCATGCGGTCGGAACGAAAGCTAGAACGGCCTCTCCGTTCGGCGCAACGCATGACGCGATTCCTCCGGCGGACGTGAAGGTCGAACCTTCGCGGATTTGCAGCGATTCGGCAACGTCAGTCGGTAGGACGACCGGCACTGCCGAAGAACGTTCGCTCATACTGTTCACCGAGGGCAAGGAGGCTCGCGGATGACTCGTCTCAGCGTATATCGCGGTCCCGAAACGTCGAGCCGCTTCTCTCGCTTCGCAGCGGATGACCGTCCCGACGTACTGCCGCTGGCTTGGTTCGTGGATCGTCAGGCGGCGTCCGACTCGCCGCTGTCGCGGGCGAAGGCGCTGCACGCCAATCGCTCTTGCCGTTTCTGCGGCCATTCTGCCGTTGATCCCGTCACACTGAACGACGGCTTGCGCGACGGCAGCGGACAGTACGTGCCCGGTTCCGCAACACTCGTCGGCTTCCACTGCGAAAGCTGCCGTTCCGAGTGGCCGGTCTGAAGCCGAAGCTTTCTCCGCATGCCCGCACGCCGCGTGGGAATGCTCGGCATTGAACGAGGCCGAAGACGCTCCCACGGACGACCGTTGGAACGAGAAACGATCCATTCAGCGCCGCGCCCCGTCAGGAAGCGGTTCGAACATTGGCGCGTTAGCACGCTTCCTGACTTGCGCCGCTCCGTCAGCGTCATCGATCTGATCGTGAAAAATTCGTCGAAGCGGCCGTGCGCTCCGAATTTACCGTCGGTAGCGATCGGTAATCGTCGGTGTCACTGACTTTCTTATCGCGGCCGATTTCCGCTATAGTTTCGCCGCCCACGACCGGCTGACCGACGGACCGGACGACGTTTGAAGAGGGATTTCTCGTCCGGAAGCAACTTTGGGAACGCCTGCGGAAGGCATTTGACGGGGATTGGTTCTGCCGTCGCCGTTCAGCGATCCGCTGGGTCGCCGTTCCCTTCGATGCGTCGCCCGTGTCGCGAGCGATGACGAGCTATGCTCGCTTCGAGTCATTCCGCCGCACGCCTCGACGCCGACCGCACGTCGATGCACGGCATTTCGGGGTCGCTCATCGTTGGCAAATGCCACCCCGGTGACGCGTCCTCGCCCCGCCGCAGGAGAGAGTTGTGTCCCCCTCGATGGTGTCGCTCGTTTCATTGGTTCCGCTGCCTGCGTTCGCCGATGTCGCCTCGGGATTGCCGCAGCCGGTGCTCGCGGTAGGCGTGCCTCTGCTGTTCGCGGTCGCGTACCTGCTGGTGGTGCTCGAGGAAGTCACCCACATGCGGAAGAGCAAGCCGGTGATTCTCGCCGCTGGCTTGATCTGGACGCTCATCGCGATTTTTCCTCCGACGAACGTGCCGGTGCATGGCGAAGCCGCCGAAGCCGTCGCCGCGAGCGACGACGCCACGGCGGGCGACGATGCCACAGCGAGCGCTGGTACGGCGGAGGCGACCGGGACCGAGGGCCGGGAAGGTGGGGCGTTCGGACCCTCTCAGGGAGCCAGCGGTACGGACGAATTAATGGCGGCGCGAGAGCAGATCGGTGAGGCGGTGCGGCACTATCTGATGGAATACGCCGAACTGTTCCTGTTCCTGCTCGTCGCCATGACTTACGTCAACGCGATGGACGAGCGGCGGGTCTTCGACGTGCTGCGCGACCGGCTTGTCAGCAGCGGCATGGGATATCGGTCGCTGTTTTGGGCGACCGGTTGGATCGCATTCTTTCTCTCGCCGATCCTCGACAACATGACCACCGCCCTCGTGACCTGCGCGGCGCTCGCGGCAGTCGGGCGAGAAAGCCCGAAATTCGTCGCGATCGGTTGCGTCAATCTGGTGGTCGCCTCGAACGCAGGCGGAGCCTTCAGCCCGTTCGGCGACATCACTACGTTGATGGTCTGGCAGGACGGAAAACTGCCCTTTTTCGATTTCTTCGCCCTGTTCGTGCCGTCGCTCGTGAACTTCATCATTCCCGCCATATGCATGCACTTCGCGGTGCCGAAAGGGCGACCGCCGGCGCTTGAGGGACGCGCTCGCTTTCGACGTGGGGCGATCGGGGTGATGTTTCTGTTCGGCTGCACCATCACGACGGTGGTGTGCATGCACAACTTTCTGCACCTGCCGCCCGTGCTGGGCATGATGACCGGTCTGGCATATCTGAAGCTCTATTCGTACTACCTGACCGTCACGAGCCGCCGGTACGGATACGTGGCCAATCACGGCCATGCCAATGGGCACGGTAACGGGAACGGAAACGGTGAGGATGACGACCCGTCAATCACCGATCGCGACGCCGAAGACATCGCTCCGTTCGACAGCTTCAGCCTCGTCGCCCGAGCCGAGTGGGACACGCTGTTGTTCTTCTTCGGCGTGACGTTATGCGTCGGCGGCTTGGGCTACATCGGCTACCTGCAACTCGCCGCGACGACCTTCTACGAAGGCTGGGGCGAGACGCCTGCGAACATCGCTATCGGCGTGCTGTCCGCCATCGTGGACAACATCCCCGTGATGATGGCGGTGCTCGAAATGGATCCCGCGATGAGCGAAGGCCAGTGGCTTCTCGTTACTCTCACGGCGGGCGTCGGCGGCAGCATGCTCTCGATCGGCTCCGCCGCCGGTGTGGCGCTCATGGGCCAATCGCGCGGCCTTTACACCTTCGGCAAACATCTCGTATGGACCCCCGCCATCGCGTTGGGCTACGCGGCCAGCATCGCCGTCCACTTCTGGTGGAACAGCGAACTGTTTCTTGTGCACGCAGGGAAGTGAGCACGACGCGACTGTGCGGTTTAGCGACGGCAGACCCTTTCCTATCATGGAAGGGGCCTTCTTGTTTCATGATTCGACCTTCGTCATGCAGAACCTTCGCGCCGCCGCCGTTCAGTTTCAGCATCGTCCCGGCGACAAGGCGACGAACCTCGACGTGATCCGCAGCTTCGTCGAACGGGCGGTGGCGCAGCGTGTGGATCTCATCGCCTTTCCGGAAATGTGCGTCACCGGCTATTGGCACGTGCGTAAGCTCTCGCGCAGCGCGATCGAAGCACTCTCTGAATCAGTTCCCGGTGGACCGACCTCACAAGAACTCATCGCTCTCTCTCGACGCACCGGCATGACGATCGGCGCGGGTCTCATTGAACGCGGCGACGACGGCCGCCTCTTCAACAGCTACGTTGTCGCCATGCCCGACGGCAATACGGCCTGTCATCGCAAGTTGCATGTGTTCGTGAGCGAGCACCTGTCCGCCGGTGATCGCTACACCGTGTTCGACGACCCTCACGGCTGCCGGATCGGCGTCTTGATCTGCTACGACAACAACCTCGTCGAGAATCCTCGCATCAACGCGCTCGCCGGTGCGGAAGTCCTGCTCGCACCGCATCAGACAGGCGGCTGTCGCACGCGCAGCCCACGCGCGATGGGGCCGATCGATCCCGCTCTGTGGGACCGTCGCCATGAAGACCCGGCGGCGATTGAGGCTGAACTCCGTGGCCCGAAAGGCCGCGGCTGGTTGATGCGGTGGCTGCCCGCCCGCGCCCACGACAACGGCCTCTTCTACATCTTCAGCAACGGCGTCGGCACCGACGACGATGAGGTCCGCACCGGCGGCGCGATGATTCTCGATCCCTACGGCGAGATACTGGTCGAGACGAACCGTCCGGCCGACGACATGGTCGTCGCCGACCTTGACGCGAGCGTTCAGCCGACCTCCTCCGGCCGGCGCTGGCTCATGGCCCGCCGCCCCGAACTCTACGACCCGCTGACCGTGCCGACCGGCATCGAACGCGAGACGCGAGAGGTGCGGTTCGGGCTATGATAGAAGCCATGCCGGAAAAGACGAACGATCAACCGTCGGTGAACTCCGGGCGAGAATGTCCTGGGCGCAAATTAAGGCCTGAGTGCGTATAGAAAGCGACATTTCATGCCATCGCGCAAATCGCCGATGGGTTTCAGAGTGATTGTTAGAGTTTTGCGATCCGATGCCGACGAAGGAGGAACTTCTTGCCGCCAAGGATCGCGTCGTTCCCGATGTGATTGCACCGGGCCTTGATGTCTTATTTTGCGGCATAAATCCAGGGTTGTATACGGCGTGGTCGGGGCACCATTTCGCCCGGCCGGGCAACCGATTCTGGCCGGCGTTGCATCTCGCAGGTTTCACGCCGCGGCTTCTGGCTCCGTCGGAAGAGCAGAAGCTGCTGCGATACGGCTGCGGCGTGACGAATCTCGTGCAGCGCGCCAGTGTCGCAGCCGCCGAATTGAATGCGAACGAACTGCGCGAGGGCGGCAAACTCCTCGAACGAAAGCTACGCCGCTTCAAGCCTGCGAATCTCGCGGTGCTTGGGATTGGAGCGTACCAAACGGCCTTCGGACAGCGAAAAGTCAAACTGGGGGCGCAGTCGCAACCCATCGGCGAAACGAAGATCTGGGTGCTGCCGAATCCCAGCGGCCTGAATGCGAACTATAAGCCCGCCGAGTTCGCGGAACTGTTCGCCGAGCTGCGACGAGCCGTCCAGACCACACAAGGAACATGACAACGTGACATCACGACTCTCAGACAAGACGGCGATCATCACGGGCGCGGGCTCCGGCATCGGTAAAGCGATCTCACGCGTGCTGGCGGAGGAAAACATGCATCTCATCCTCGCCGGTCGAACGCGAGCCCGGCTCGAAGCAACGGCGGCGGAAGTGCAACGCCTCGCGGCCAGCGTTCAAGTCGTGCCGACCGATATCACGATCGAGGCCGGGGTCGTGTCGCTGTTTACAATCGCGAGAGAGTCGTCGCGGTCACTCGATCTGGTGGTCAACAACGCCGGCACGTTCGAAGGCGGACCGATCGAGGGCATCGAACTCGAAACGTGGCAGCATGTGCTCGCGGTCAACCTCACGGGGCCGTTTCTGTGCACACGTGAAGCGATGAGGATTATGAAGCCGCAACGCGGAGGGCGAATCATCAACGTCGGCAGCATTTCAGCCCAGATGCCGCGGATGCACTCGCTGCCGTACACGACGACCAAGCACGGACTCGTCGGCCTGACGAAAGCCGCAGCGCTCGAAGGCCGCGAGTTTGGGATCTCCGTGAGCTGCATCCATCCCGGCAACGTGCTGACTGAACGGCGAGCCGCCAGCGACGCGGCCTCCGATCAGGAGCCGATGATGACGTGCGCCGAACTTGCGGAAACGATTCGCACCATGGCCGCGCTTCCAGCGCACGTCAACATGCTCGAAGCCATCGTCTTGCCTGTCCGCCAGACTTATCTCGGACGCGGCTAGTATTACAGTTGTATTTCTGCAAACCGTCTGGTTATTCTTGAGCGCATCCCCAGGAGGTCGGGATGGATGCACAGGTGACGGAGCGGGATGTTGTGCGGTGGTCTCGGGAACTGGACCGCGTGG
>JACCRE010000106.1 GCA_013813775.1 Planctomycetaceae bacterium | reverse complement strand
CCACGCGGTCCAGTTCCCGAGACCACCGCACAACATCCCGCTCCGTCACCTGTGCATCCATCCCGACCTCCTGGGGATGCGCTCAAGAATAACCAGACGGTTTGCAGAAATACAACTGTAATACTAGTCTGTTCAACCGCCGCCGACGAGCGTCACGATTTCGAGACGATCACCTTCAGCAAGAACGCAGTCGGCGTGCTCGGATCGAGGAACAAGTTCGTGATTCCGTTCGACGGCACAGAATTTCGCCTTGCGGCCTAGTTCCGCAAGAAGCGCGGCGAGGGTTGTGCCTTTGGTGACGTCGCGAGACTCGTCGTTGACGGTGATCTTCATCAGGGAGATTCGTTGTCGCCTGGAACACGGGGCCGCGCCGAACTCACCCTATAGAGCGGTGTTTATATCGTTTCGGCGGCCTTGATGCGCGATCGCGGGCTTGGGCGGACCGGCGGATTGGAGGCGAGACCTTCCGCGCTGATCAGGTTGACGACCTGTTGGGCGAGTTCGTCCATCTCCATCACCAGCCCGTCGATTCTTCCGGCGAGGTACATGTAAAGGATCAGGCAGGGGATCGCGATCGCGAGGCCGATGGCGGTCGTCGACAGGGCGGTCACGATGCCCACGGCCAGTTCCTGCGCGCGATTCCCGCCGCCGCTGCCGGCGAGATCGAAGAACGCGATCATCATGCCGAGCACGGTGCCCAGCAGACCGATCAGGGGAGTGATCGTGGCGACGCCGTTGATGATTCGTAAATGCTTTCGCAGTTGAGCGACCTGCCGTTCGCCGCCGTCGATGATCGCTTGCTCGACCTCGACGCTCGGTTTGCCCCACTTCCGCACGCCGTAGGCGAAAATGTTCGCGACGGGGCTGCCGTTTTGCTCGCACAGTTCGAGCGCCGAATGCGGATCGAGCTGGCCAGCCCGCAGCAGATTCAGAAATCGCTCGACGAAGGGCTTCGGGATCACCCTTCCTCGTCGCAGCACGACCGTGCGTTCGACGCCGAACCAGATCGCGATCAGGCTGGCAATGAGGAACGGCAACACGCTCCAGAACACCGCGGCGGGATTCTCACGGAAGAGGCTCGCCGGCGTCATGCCCTCTTCCGGTGCGGCGGCTCGCTCTTCCGCGACGACCGCCGGAAATGGATCGTCCGCCGATTCCACGTCCTGAGCCGACACGGCCAGCGGCGTGAACAGCACGACCAGCAAGGCCGCGGCTGCAAGGCGACAGTGTGGAATCAAGTGAAACTCCATCGCGGCATTTGATAGGGTCCGCGGCGGCGGCATTCTAGCAGAATGAGTGATGTTCCGAGAGGGCAAGGCCGGTGCGGAACGCTTGCGATTTCGCAGACCGCGAAACCGCAAGCTTTCTCCGATGCGTGAGAGAGGGACGCGCTCGGTTCAGCCGCTCTTTCCGCCAAGCTTCGCTAGTTTGTCGCGAGCCTGCTCGGCGTACTGCGTGTTCGGAAATTCCTTGACGACGTCGGCGAAGGCGGCGACGGCCTTTTGTCGTTCGCCGAGTGCTTCGTCAGACAGAGCCGCCATGAAAAGAGCGGGAGCTTGCCACTCGGGAAACTTGTAAAGCGTGTAGACCTTGAACGCGGCCGTGCGAGCTTCCTCCCAGCGTTCCTGCAAGAAGTACGTTTGCGCCATCTCGTACTGCGCCCGGGCCGCCGTGGACGTGCGGCGGGCGTTTGGATCGTCGAGCACCCGTTGCAACGCTTCCCGAGATTGGTCGAACTTCGCCTGATTCTTGTAGATCCGCCCCAGCAGCTCGTCGGCGAGGTAGGCGTATTCGGGCTTCGGATCGGAATTCACCACCTTTTCCAACCGCGAGATCGCAGTGGGATAATCCTTCTTCTGGAACGCGGCTTCGGCGAGCAGGATCGAGATGCGAGGGAACCACGATTCCGACCGCACGGCTGCGTCGCTTCCCAATGCCTCGACTTGGGAGAGGGTTTCGACCGCTTGATCGGCCTGCCCCTGCTGAAGTAAGGCTTCGCCAAGCTGATACAGCACGATCGGGCGTTCGCGGCCCTTCGGAAAGCGGTCGAGATATTCGCGAGCCAGCGATTCCGTCGTCTTCCAGTCGGCCCGCTCGGCGGCGAGACTCACGAGCAGTGACTGGGCACGCTGCCGGGCCGCCGCGGAGGCCTTTTCATCGTCGGCGATCGATTGAAATGCGACTTTGGCGTCGTCGAGTTTGCCGTCGAACAACTGGCTTTCCGCGAGCGACAGGCGGGCATTGGCCACGAGAGGACTTTGCGGCGTTTCATCGATAATGCGGCGAAACACCACGTCGGCCTTCGCGTAGTCACCGGCTTCGTAATGCAGCAAAGCCCACTCGTCGAGAAGTTCGTCGAGATTGAGCGGCTGCGGATACTTCTCCGTCAGAGCCGTGTAAGCCGCATCGGCATCGGGAATGTTGCCTTGCAATCGCAGCACACGAGCGAGCTGCAGGCCGGTAAGATAAGCGTTGCGTGCCGGAGGCTTCGCTTCGTCTCCAGCGGACGCCGGCTCTTTCGGGGCGAACCGCTGAAACGCGTCGCGGTACGCGTCGGCCGCCGCGGCAAGGTCTCCGCCGTCCTGTAAGGCTTTGCCCTTCATATAAGCGGCTTCGGGCGCGAGCAGCGGGGCATCACCGAAGCGCGACAGCAGGCGATCGAACGTCGCCGCCGACTCGGCGAACTTGCCCACCTTATGGAACGACCAACCGAGGCCCGACAGGCCGACTCCCTCTTCCGGCTGACCAGCCGCGAGTTCGCCGAGACCTGCGAAGAACACCGCGGCCCGCTCCCAATCCTGTTTGCCGTAGGCGCGTTCCGCAAGATCGCGTGTCGTCGGAATCAGCAGATTGCCGTTCGGTGCGGTCGTCCGCAGCGTCTCCCAATCAGTGACGCTTTCCGTCGGGCGACCCGCGGCAAGTAAGGCGACCGAGCGCACCGCAAGTGCGGCATCGAGTTGATCGCCCTGCGGAGCGAGGTCGAGATACTTCGTCGCGGCGTTGATCGCCAACTCCAGTTCATCCTGAGACAGATGCGCCCGCGCAGCGATGATGAGCACATTGAGATACGGAGATTCCTTGCCGTTTTGCTCGACGTCTTCGAGCAGCGGTCGCATCGCGTCGAGGGCTTCGACCAGCTCCCCGCGACGCTCGCGCAATCGAGCGATCTGAAAACGAGCCTTCGCCTTCGTTGAAATCACTTCCGTGTCATTCAGCACTCCGGCGTACTCCGCGAGCGCCTTCTTCTCGAGTGCGTCTCGTTCTGCCTCGACAGCCTGAGCGGCCTGCGCTTCGAACACACGTCCGGCGAGCAGCCGGTTGTGCATTCGATAAGCGGTGAGACCAAAATCTCGCTTAAATCGGTCGACGAACGCCGTCGCCTGATCGAGTTTGCCCGCCAAGAGTGCGGCCTCTCCCGCGAAATAAACGGCATCCGCGGCGCGTGGCCCTTTCGGATCGTCGCTCGCCACCTGCTCGAACAGTCGCAGGGCATCCGCGTAGTTCCCTGACCGCAGAGCGGCGTCGGCCCACTGGAACAGACTGTCCTTCGCGATCGGTGCCTCCGGGTGTGCCTCGACGACATGTTGAAACGCCTGGATCGCACCGGCGTCATCGCCGCTCGCCTTGCGGGCCATACCAATCCAGTGGTTCGCCACGGCGACCTGAGATTTGTCCTTCGCTGCCGCTTCAAGTTGCCCCGCTGCCCTTTCGAACTCGCCCGACCGATACAGGGCAAACCCGGCGTTCAACTGTGCCGTCGGCACGAGCGGGCTGTTTGGAAAGCGGTCGGTCAGCGTCTGGAACTCGTTCGCCGCCTCGGCGTACTTCTCGGCGTCGTACAGCAGTGTCGCCACGCGAAGCTGCGACGCCGCGGCGCGAGGGCTGCTGCCCGCCGCCAGTTCGCGATATAAGTTAGCGGCTTCATCAGATTGCTTAAGCGATTCGGAGGCCCTCGCGAGGCCGAACTTGGCCTCCGTCACCAGCTTACCGTTTGGATATTTCTCGATCGCCGCGCGGAAGTGCTTCGCGGCCTCGGCCGGCTTGTCGAGCCGCAATTCTGCATCCGCAAGATACGGCAGCGCCCACTCGGCGAGTTCGTGATCGGGGAAACGATCGACGAAAGCGACGAAAGCGGTTTCCGCCTGCTTGTAGTCTTCAAGTGAGTAACTCGTCTCGCCGATGCGGTACATCGCATCGGGCAGGTTCTTGTCGTTGGGGTGCAACTTCACGAATTCGCGAAGCACATCGCGAGCCGGCGCATAGTCGCCCTGATTGACGAGCGACAGGCCCAGATAGAGCCGCGCGAACGGTGCTCGTGCGTTGTCGGGATTCGCCTTCAGGAAGGATCGGAAGCCGGTCGCGGCTTCGTCCCAGCGTTCCTTTTTGTAGAGACCGACGGCGAGGTTGTAGTCGTCTTCGGGCGCGGCGATCCCCAATGCGGGAAGCACACACAACATCGCCGTGGCGCAAATCGCCCATCGGAACCGCATTCCAAGTCCGATCCGTCGCGTCACGACACGCCTCGCTGCTCAAACCATGAAAACCCGCACGATTATCGTATCGCGGGTCGAAGCGAACCGACAAGCGGGCGGTCTCCAGCGGTACACGAGAACGCCAGCCGAATTCATCGAACGTGTTCCGGGTGATCCCGCCGCAGCCGCATTGCCGAGTCGTGCCGCATGCCGAGGTCTGTCCACCAATGAAGATACGCTTCATAATACGGCTCAGCGAAATCCGGGATCCAGCCGCGAACCGGCCCGTAAATCGCGTTGAGGGTCGGAAGCGTCACCCAGCGTCGTTGAGCGCAATAGAAGACTGGCCCATAAACCAACGGCACGCCGACCGCGAACCAAATCAGCAGCACCGGCAGGCCCAAAGCAAATCGCTTTCGGTTCCACCACACATTTCGACCGTTCCAGGTGGCATTGAAGAAGCGCGGCATCAGCCCTCAATCGTCCAGGCCGAACGCTTTTTCGACGACGGCTTCAATCTCCCTTTCAAGGACGTTACGACCGGGGTTCGTTGCGCAGAGTTCTTCGGAACGAGCCACAATGGTCCGCGAAGCGAACGCCTCCAAGCGCGGCAGCGGAAACTGCTCGACGTACTGAGTCATGTAACGCCGCCGGCCCGCATAGAGCTTGTTGTGAAACAGAATGTCGTAGAACTTCGTTGCCAGCGATGAGTTCGCGACGGCGAGCATCAGCGGCAGCCATCGGGCGTCGACGCCCGGCTTGAGCGTGATCCAGTAGCAATCCCCCTGCACCACGGCTCCGCTGCGATCGAGGCTGAACCGCGGCGACTCGGCGATGTCGGGAAAGGCGATCTTCGGTTGCGCCCACGCTGCGGGATCGTGAGCGACCCAGATCTCGTACCAGCGCCGACCGGCATCGGTCACGTAGCGACGGCCACGCAAACGCGCCTCGTGCGATCTCAGATACGCCGCCGTTCGCGGAAAATCCTCAAGTTCGATTGGGACGCGTCGTCCGCCGCGTGACAGGTGCGGGTAGAGGACCCGTCGCTGATTCCGAGTCGGCGTGATCGACCAGCGTGTCGCTTCCCGGTGCGTGATCAATGGTCGAAGCAGCTCTTCTTCCGGCCGGATCGCTTCGGGCAGTTCATGCCAGTCACTGCGAACGAACACCGCGTCGGCGGTCGTCTTGATGCCGACGCGGATCGTCGCCACGTCGCCGAACATCATCGCCTGCGCTGCACGAACGCGGGACAACCACCTTTCGGACTTAGGCTGTTTAAGCCGCCAGACGTCGTCCGGCTTCGCCGTGTCCGCAAGAACTCCGCGCTCGATCCGAAAGTGTCCTTCGGACGCTCGAATAATGCCGCTTAGAGAGCAATCCGACAGAGTCTCGAGCAGGTTCGATTCTTGCGCAGCGACGGCATCGCCGCTTGTACACGAATAAACACGAGTGAACGTCGTCGGAACGAGCGTCTGATCTTTTCTCATCGCCTTCGGTGGGTGGGACGCGAGACCGCGACCTTCCGGTCGCCGGACCGCGATCGTGATCGCGGGCAACACAGCGGCCGAAAAGAGCTTTGTGTCGCCGAGGTCGTAAAGCGCTCTCGTCTCAAACTCAGTGCGCAACAACGACCGAGTCATTGCGCCGGCGCGGACCGTCAGAAATCGATTTGACGTCAAAAGTCCGACGACCCCGCCAGGGCGCAGAGCGTTCGAAATAGAACGGATGAACGCATACGAAAGATCGACGCGGCCCGTCAGACCGAACCGTTCTGCGAGAACCTGCGCACGATCAGCACCGAGCACCTGCGTTCGCACATACGGCGGGTTCGCGATGACCGCGTCATACGGCTCGTCGAAGTCTCTGTCCAGGAAGTCCTGGAGTCGCAGTGAGACGTTTGCGACGCCGCAGCCGGAAAGCGACCGCTCGGCAAGCGAGATCGCTCGCTCGTCGGTTTCGTAACCGACAAGCGTTGTCCGCGCTCTTCGCCTGGGCTCGAGCGCTGCGGCGATCGCCCATAACAAGACTCCATCACCGCACGCCGGGTCGAGCACGCAAATTGGAGCGTCGGTCCTCGTCAGAGCCTTGACCGTCTCGGTCGCCAGAAATGCTGCGAGTTCTGGCGGCGTGTAATGCACGCCGTTCTGCTTGCGTGCCCGTCTTGCGATCTTCTGGGTGTTCTCCGCCATCGGCGAAGTATCGATCGGCTGCCTCACTCGTGCAATGGGTGGAGTGCCGACTGCGCCCAACCTCGGGCGGAGCGCTGGGAAACGTTCTCCGGCGAGCCTAAAACAAAAAAGCCCGCGGGATCGAACCCGCGG
Source organism: Planctomycetaceae bacterium (assembly GCA_013813775.1). Taxonomy (GTDB): domain Bacteria; phylum Planctomycetota; class Planctomycetia; order Planctomycetales; family Planctomycetaceae; genus JACCRE01. Next base: position 5,874 of record JACCRE010000106.1, on the reverse strand, counting down.
GCTTTCGAACTTTTTGACGCAGTCGAGACTACGGGCCGACGCTCGGTCCGGTGGCGGGACCGTGGCTAGGGCCGCCGGCACAGCGGATGAGATGGTCGTGGTCGATGTAGACCACTTCTTCGGTGGCGTCGAGGAACTCAAACGGCACCGGCCAGCCCGATCGCTGAATCTTGTCGTAGTAGACCGTGCACTTGTAGTGGCACTTGTGCATGCGGGCCGGTCCGACGAGCGGATAGAACTTGCATTCGCTCACGTCATCGACAATCGGCTCGACGACCATGCGGACGTTGTTGTACGACGTCTCGGCCAGGAACGGCACGCCGCCGCCGATCTCGTCGGGCAACGCCCGCATGACTTCGTCGGGACTGGGCGGGTCGAGGCAGTAGATCGGCGCGAACTCTCCTTCGACCGGGTCGAGAATCGGCACGCGACCGTAGCGTTCTTCTTCCCACATCGTGTCTTCGATCTCCTGGCTGAACCAGGGCGAGACTGGGATCAGCGGGGTCGTTCCCCAAAAGGCGGCGCTGATCCAGGCGACTTCCAAGAAGCCCCCGACCAGAGTGCACCCGCTCGTAGAGAGGGCGACCGCGGCGACCGCGGCGAGCAGGCCGGTCCGCCGCAGACCCTTGAGAGGGCCATTGCGTCGAGCGGCGTTCGTCTGGGTGTGCGTCGTGGCCATTCCCGTTCATTCCTTGCTGTGGGTCCGACCGACCGCATCAGTTGGCGGTCGCGGCCGGGGCCGGCTTCGTCAAGATCGCGTGGCTGTTCGGCCGGGCGTCGCTCGACCGGAATGCCTGCCCGCGGTACTGGTTCTATCGATCTATCCGTAGTGATGACTTGCGAAGATTTTCCGGATTTTCCGGCTCTCGCCGATGATCCGTGTTGCAACAGCGCGAAAAACGAGTGGCAAGCGGCTGCCTGCCGAGTGCAATGGGTGCCAACGACGCCGAATATCGCTTGGCGGCAATGTGTGACGCGCGATCGGCGCGCTGCTTGTCGCGGTCCCGCCGGGCGCGGCCGGCGGGCGTCGGTGTCGAACTTCGAGTCTCCCACGACGCCTATAGAAGAAGCCCACAGGATCGCCTGTGGGCTTCTTTCTTCTTCACGAACAAGTGCTGCTTACCAGTTCTTCGGATTCATGAACCACCACCACTTGTCGGTGCGGTCGTTGAAGTCGAGGAACCAGTGGCCGTCGTCCCACTCGAGGGACACTTCACGCCAGCCTAGCGGAACCTGCGGGTACGGATAGAACGGGCCGATGTACGGCCAGGCGCTCGCACTGTACTGCCGAGGATATGTGACCGCCGCGTAGTTCGGAGCGGCCGCGTAATTCGGCCAGGCATACTGCGGGACGTTCGGCTGGTCATAGACAGGGCCGACTGCTCCGGCACCCGGCTGGGCCCAGCCCGGCGGTGGCGGAGCCACGCCGGCCGGATATCCCGGGGCGACGCCCGGATAACCCGGAGGCATCGGATAGCCGGGAGGCATCCCGGCTTCTCCGCCATCCTGGTAGTTCGCCGGCATGATCGGTCCGGCCGAAGCAACTCGCAACTGCGGGTTGATCTTCGCGACCGATTGCACCGTCGAAGCGGCTTTGATGGCGGCATCGCGATGAGCTGGCGACGTGACCGTGCCAGCCAGGGTGCAAATGCCGTTCTCGCAACGCACTTCGATGTCATAACCGCTCAGACCGGCGCGACCGAGGGCCGCGGCGACCTGCTCGGCCGACTGCTGGTTCGAGATCCCAGCCGGAGCGGCCGGACGAGCCGGGGCAGCCGTCGGAGCCGGGCGACGCATCGCCGGTGCCGTCGGAGCCGCGCTCGCCGTTCGCTGTCGTTGAGCCGCAGCCGCCTGGGCCGCACCCACCTGCTGGATTCCCGAAGGTTGTCCGGCCGAAGCTTCGAACGCTGCCGACTGAATGCCGCTCCGTGCGAACGGATTGGCTCCCGTCGGATCCGCCGGCGCCTGTGCCCCGACCTGCTGGATCGGTCCGGCGGCAGCGGTCGTCATCAAGTTGTTGACGTTCCGCACACCGTCGGCACCCGAAGCGAGCTGGGTGGCCAGTGCTTTGGTTCCGGCGTCGGCGACCTGGCCCTTGAGGGTCAGGGTGCCTTCTTCATACAGGATTTCAATGTCGGCCCCTTTGAGGCGGGCCGCCCGCAGTTTCGCCGCGACTTGCTCGGCGACCTGCTGGTTGTACGCACCATCCGCCGACACTCCGGGCTTCGGCCGAAAGAAGTCGAACGGCCCGGCGAGGCTGACGTTGGGGGCGGCGGCGACGAGCCCCAGCGTCACGACCCATTTGCGATACCTACGCATCCCAGACGACTCCTTTTGTCTTTTGCTGTCCCGAAGGCGGTTCGGTGTCCCGGAGGACGGGTCTCCCGCCGGCAGCCGCCTCCGTGCGCGGCCTGGGGGGCACTTCTCCGCTGTCTAGATCGGTCGGAATGTTCCGTCCGGACCAGTTATTCCGGTTGTTTCCGGCACACCAAACGAAAAGTCTCTTCCTGGCGTGCCGGCGGATCGGTCGCGTCTCAAGTTCGGCTGCGGTATGATGCCGTCTTGAACCTGAACCCCGGGGCAAGCTGCCCGGAGAGAGAAACATGGCACGTAAAACAGCAAGCCGTCTTGATTTGCGGCGAATGAACGAAGCCGCCGAGGCTCGCGAACCGCAGGACGCCGAGGGCGAGGCGAAGCCGAAAAAGGCGAGAGCCAAGGCCAAGACGCCCGCCAAAAAGCCCGCCAAGCGGACGAAAGAAAAAATTGCCCCGCGACGGATGCTGATGTGGGCCGTCTACAACGGCAACATGAAAGAGGAAGCTCGCTTCCCCTACGTCGAACGGCAGGCCGCCGAAGACAAACTCGCAGCTCTTCGCGAGAAGAGCGCGAAGAAGCTGTTCTTCATTCAGCCCGTGAAAGTTCCGCTGGGTGACGCCGGGGCAAAGATCGTGCGCGAAGATGTCATCGACACCGACGACGAACCGCCAAAGGCCGTCGTCGTTCGCGATGAAGAAGAATAAAGCCTCCTCGTGTGTTGAGCTTAAACATCGAAGCCCACCCCGTTGGGGTGGGCTTTTTTGTTGATCCGGCTCATTTTCGCCTCGAGGTCGAATCACACGACCTGACGGCTCATCTTCGAACGGCGTTCGGCACGGCGACGGGCACGGCGGCGAGAGTCGCTCGGCTTTTCGTAGTATTCCCGGCGACGCATTTCCTTCTTGATCCCGGCATGCTCGACGAGCTTCCGGAACCGGCGCACCGCATCGTTGATCGACTCGTTCTCACGCAACCGAAGCCGGACCACTCAACTCTCCTTGACCGGTGTCAAACCGAACGAAGATATCGCCATAGGTACACCCTCCGACACGAACGCGGAACGGGGCATTGGAACCTAAAATCTAGCCGATCCGTTCCGATTCGGCAACTGCGGAGCGGTTGTCGATCGACTGTACCGACTGGAAAACTTTCGGCTCGGCGATAACTTACGGGGATGCTTGACCCGCCCGTCGACTACACCGGGATGACGACGAACGAGCGGCTCTTCGTTGCCGGACTAGCTCGACGCTTGGGACATTGCGTTCCGCGGTAGAGATGCTGAAGCGATAGTCCGACTGCTGATGCGAGTCCAGTTCAATCGATCGGAGGCGGAGGCGATTACCGATACCACGCTCGCCGATCCGGCATGATATGACGTTTGACGGTCGAGCAAGTGGGACGACGCTCGCCGTCCGAACCTTCGCCTGCTTTCATCCCGCTTGGAGAGCCGCATCCCGCGCCATCTCCACACGCGCCACCGCGAACCCCGCGCGCTCCACGTCGGAAATCGCCGAAGCGATGGCTATCTGGAGTGAATCCCCGCTTCTTTCGAAGAGCAGTTCCATTCCTTCATTGTGACCACGAACGGAAGCGTCGGTGCAACCGACGACGCCTAGGGCGTCGGCAGTGTCCAGAATCTCGTCTACGGTCATCGAGCTGGCGGGCACAATCAAGGAAAACTCAAAATCTGCTCGCATGAGGCTCTCTCCGGCCTATGATCCCGGGCAGCGTTCGACAGTGCGACGAATGTCGCGGGCGTGCTTCTCAGGATTCTTCGGTGTGGAATACACGGCCATCCAACAAGCACGGTGCCCGAACGAACAATGTATCACACCCCAGGCGTGAGCGCGGGGCCCCGACTTTCTGATTGTCCAACCCGCTTGTTCAGCGATTGCAAGGGCGTCTCGAATATGCTTGTTCTGATGTGTCGCCATTCGAGTGAAGGGCCAAGTCGCAAGTTCTATTGTAGCACCCAAACTGTCTCAACCGGCGGGTGCTGCATCACTCCGAATTATGGAGTTACAACGTCATCAGCCCCAATCGCACGAGCTTCGCCCGGCATTCATCCCGCTCGCGGCTACGCGACAATTCTCGCCACGTCATGTCCTGAGCGGCGAGAAATGCCTCTTCTGTGTAAGGCGGAGCGGAGCCAGAGCCGGCCAGTCGCGATACTACGCCCACATCAAGTCGCGTGAGCGACATCGAGCCCATGCGGTAGTCTTCAAAGGCTTCCCAGACGACGGGGAACAGCGGCTTCACGATTTGCTCGCCGATCGCTGTCGAGTAGTCCCGAATCTCTTTTTGGGCGTGCGAGTCCATCCGCAGAGCGAGAAAATGCAGCAGGTTGTGCAGATCGACCTTCCAGTAGGCCTCGGTGTAGGTGCTCAGCGGCAAGTCTTTCCTGGCCTGCTCGCGGGCCACGCCCGCGGCGAGACGCTCTTCGTAGACCCGGCGTGATTCTCGCTGCAACGCCCCTTCGGCCTCGGTGAGCTTCTCACCGATCTCGACCGGGAGTGCCTCCGCAGATCCCTGCCGATTCGTCGCTGCCTGCGCACGCCATTCGTCAGGTGCCGTGGCTTGCGTCGCATCGATCGCGATTGAATAGCGCGTGCTGTACTCGTTCACGTTCGCCGTGCGGTGCCGGATCCATTGCCGCCACGTGTCCATCGGCACGCGGACGAGCAGTTTCACCTCAGCCATCTCGAACGGCGTGCTGTGACGATGCCGCATGAGGTAGCGGATCAGCGTGCGATCATCGCTGACCCGTTGCGTGCCCACGCCGTAACTCACTCGCGCCGCCTGCACGACGGCCGAATCGTCGCCCATCACATCGACGAGGCACACGAAGCCGTCATCGAGCACAGGGAACTTTTTCCAGCGGAGATCGGCGAGAAGTTCGTCGCGGGTCGGCATTGATTGCTCTATCGAAGGGTGTGGCGGTATCGCGAATGTAGCGCGAAACGCACGCCCCTTCCAGCCGTGAACGGCATAATCTGCAATTCGCTTCTCGTGGGCCGCCAAACACTCTATACAAGCGAATCGGACGATTCGATTGCCACGCTAAGAATACCCATGGACGACGACGATGAGATCAAGAAGTTCAAGCGGCTCTTGGCAGGTGTCGGGGTCTTCCTCGTCTTCGGCTGGTTCGCCGTTGAAGAGATGAGATACACGCTGTTCGGCTCTGTTGCCGACGCGACCATCATCGAATCCTTTGAGACGACGCCTTCGGGGCGATGAGGCCGTAAGACGCCGGTCATCGCCGTCCGCTATTCCTTCCGTGACAACGACACCACTCGTGTCGAACGCGACGATGTTCCCATCGACTGGGAACCGAGTGGATCTGAATCACTCCAACCAAGCGGCCAAGTGAGGGTGCAGTACCTCGCGGGCGTCAAAAACAAATCGGGTTCTTCGCGTAGCTTCGTGGCTGCCTAGTATTACAGTTGTATTTCCCTCTTGGGGCTACCGCGGGTCCTGTAGTGACAAGCTTGGGCGAGGGCTTGATGGCGCCGCCTCCAGAGAGAGCGGGCAAGAGTCCGTTCCTGATCCAAGACG
>JACCRE010000096.1 GCA_013813775.1 Planctomycetaceae bacterium | reverse complement strand
GGTCGCGTGGCATCGCTCGCTCCTTCGGTCACGATCCTCCCGGCCGACACCAGCACAGCAGCATACCGACACCACCACAGCTTGCGGCCCTTCAATTCCCGTCCGCAGAAGTGGCGGAGAGCCCATTATATTTATAATTCGTTGCGGGGCGGATGTGCCGTCCGCCCCGTGACTTGCCTCGAATGCCCAGGAAAGGACTCGAACCTTCACGTCCGGTAAAGGACACTAGGACCTGAACCTAGCGCGTCTGCCAATTCCGCCACCTGGGCTGGTGCGACTCTAAATCTACTGACTGGACGCGATTCCGACAACCAAGGTTCGTGAAATCGCGTCAGGGCGTGGCACGCAGCACCCGCACGCGATTGTTGCTGCTGTCGCCGATGTAGATGACGCCGTCGGCCGTGGCTTCGACGCCGTGCGGCCGGTCGAGTCGGCAATGAGCGGGGTCGCCGTCGGGGCCGTCGCCCGCTTTCCCGTCTCCGACGAGGGTGCGGATGATGTTCGACTTACGGTCGATCGCGCGAATCGTGTGGCTTTCGGTGTCGGCGAGATAGATCATTGCAGGCGTCACGGCGATGCCTTTGGGGCCTGAAAGCTCGGCCGTTCGAGCATCGCCGTTATCCCCGCGATAGCCTGATTTTCCGGTGCCAGCGACGTGGTGGAGAGTGTTTGCCGTCAGGTCGATCTGATAGACGGCGTTGCCTTCGCGAAGGGCGAGAAACAGGCTGTTCTGTCCATCGAAAGCCAGCGTGCGGGGGCCGTCGAGCGGCGTCGTGGCGAGCGACCCGCCGTCGGTCGTCGGTTTGCGTTCGCCGTTGCCGGCGAACGTTGAAATTACGCCGGTGCGGGGATCGACTTTTCGAATGCGATGGTTGCCGATGTCGCAAATGTAGAGACTATCTTCGGCGTCGAAGCAGATCGAATGCGGTTGCCGCAACGTTGCGTCAATGGCGGGTCCGCCGTCGCCGGAGAAGCCCGCGATGCCGGTGCCAGCGACGGTCGAGATGGCTCCCGTACTTCGATTGACGCGTCGCACGACATGGTTCTTCATCTCAACAAAGACCATGTTGCCTGCCGAGTCGAACCGCAGTTCGTAGGGCTCATTGAGCTTCGCCGACGTCGCGGGACCGCCGTCACCTGCGTAGCCGCTTTCGCCCGTGCCGGCGACCGTGGAAACGCGATCGGTATCGAGATCGATGCGTCGGATGCGATGGCCCGTCGTTTCGCAGACGTAGAGCGCACCATCGGGGCCGAGCGTCACGCCGAACGGACCCGAGACAGTCGCCCTTGCAGCGGGTCCGCCGTCTCCGGTTGAAGCCGCCGTTCCGTCGCCGATCAGCGTGACGACCTCGGCGGCAACGCACGTCGATGCCGTGAACGCCAGCAAAATCGCCGCAATGATCGGTCGCGTCATGCCGCGGTTTCCTCAAGTGCCTTCACTTCCGAGCGCACTGCCAGCGGGCTGAAGAGCAGCGGGAGAAAGATGGCCATGCTCAAGACCGTCGGCGCGAAGAAGGGGATGGCGTCGACGAAGCACATCAGCAAGCCGGAAGGCGTCAACGGATGCGAGCGCCCGCCGCCGGTGATCCAGACGCCGAAGTTCGACACGATGAAGAACGCGGTCGAGCCGCCCAAGCCGGCGAGGGCGATACGGGCGGCGTCGCGGCGAGTTCGCAACGATACACCACAAGCAACGATCACGAGAAATCCGAGATACGTAAAGGCTTGGTCGCGGTAGAAGCCCCATTCGCCGCCCGCAACGGCCGCAATGAGCAAGTCGCCGATGACGAACGTCGCCAGCGGCGCGAGCGCCGCGAATCGCCAACTGAACGCGGCTCCGCCGAAGATCGCGAGCGCGAACAGCGGAGAAAAGTTCCACGGGTAAGCCGCGACGGCGTTGCGCAGCGGTGCGCCCGCAGTTTCGTGCAACACATAAGGCAGCACGCGCGCTGCGAAGGCATACGCGAAAAAGGCCCACAGCACCGGCACGCGCGGCCGGAGCGTCGAACGGGAAAAGTCTGTCATCGCATCCTCTCGAATCGGCCTTATGAATCGATCCGTCATTTTGCCCGCGACGCTCGCCGGATGCGACCGACGACGCCCGCACCAAGCAAAGTTCCACCCAGAAGGAGCATCACCGAAGGCTCAGGCACCGATGCCGGCACCGGTCCGGGGACCGGTCCGGGAAAAAATGCGTCGAAACGGAAGCCGACCCAGTTTCCGTCAGCGAGCATCGTGCCGCTCATGCCTTCGTCGCTGCTCGTCCACGCCGAACTTCCATCGTAGGGACTCGTCGGCGCCGTGAAGAACTCCCAGAAATCGACGAAATCGCTTTGTCCGAACGAGTCGTCCGCGTCGGTCGTGCTGAATCCGTCGCCGTCGCGATCATAGCCGAAGGAATCGACGAAAGCCCCGAAGCCGGGGAACTCACTGAGGACGCCGACGAGGCGCACATCGGCCGTATCGACGGCTCGCACGAGATTCTCGGCGTTCGAGGAGCCGTCCCAGCGATAGCCCCAGGCGACGGGAGCGCGTCCGTCGCCCCAATCGATCACGAACCCCGCTCGATTCGAGCCGCTGCCGACCCAGGTCGGGATGTCGTCGAGCGTCTCGACGATGTCGGCGCGCAAGGGCGAAGGAATCGCCAACGACGCCGCGACAAGGCATGCGGCGTACAGAAACGGGCGTGGCATAGGAATCTTCCGCAGAAGTGATTGTTGCTTTTAGGGAAGTAGGCGACGTTCGCTTGGAAAGAAGCCCGGACGAGACGAACGACTATGGACCGTTGGCGACGATCTCGCCGCCGGAGCGCGTCAGCATGGCGTTCAGCACGTTTTGATCGATGGACTCGCTGACGAGCTTTCCGTGGCCATCGGCGAAGGCGAGGTTGCAGCCCTGCGGGTGGTCGCTCCACAGTTCGTTGTTCTGCGAGCGATTGATGCCGTTGTTGAACCGTTGGTCGAAGACGTTGTGGCCGTTGGCCCATTCCGACTGAGCGCTCCCGTCGCGGCCGGTGCACTCGCCGATCGCAGCGGTGTTCGAGAGGCCGTCGGGGATGTCTCGCACTCGCACGACGCGGTCGTAGAGCATCACGCCCTCGTGTTCGGGCAGAATCTGCGGCGTGTTGAAGCTCACGCCGTATAGACCGCCGTAGTCGGTGAAGGCGAGATCGTCTCCTTTGTCCCAGACGGCGTTTCCGTTCTCGTCCCCGGTGGTCGGGCCGGTGCGCTTCGTCGTAGCGGTGCTGGGGCACAAGAAAATCGGCAGAACAGATCCCGCAGCGTCTCGGTTCACCGCGACGTCAAACGGCTCGTCGAACCGGTAGCGGTCGTAGACGGGCTGCTGTTCGAGGAACGGCAACAGGCTCGCGTTCCACGAGGTCCGCTTGAACTTGAAGCCGGTAGGCGGAGGGAAGCTCGGCGGCCGGCATTCCTGGCAACCGATCGGAAAGCAGCCGTGCGTCGATTCGTAGTTGTGCAGACCGATCGCGATCTGCCGCATGTTGCTGAGGCATGCCGCCCGTCGCGCCGCTTCCCGGGCGAACTGAACGGCAGGCAACAGCAACGCGATCAAAACGGCGATGACGGCGATCACGACCAGCAATTCGATGAGCGTGAAGCCGCGCCGACTCGGGCCGTCGCGGGACGGCAGCGTGAGCATTCGCATTTCAAGGTCTCCGCGGCAGTGACACGGGAACTGCCGAGGCCGAGGGTCCGCTTGGGGTGCCACTGGCTCTGCCAGTGCATTCGTGGATCGATCGGCACTGGCAGAGCC
>JACCRE010000095.1 GCA_013813775.1 Planctomycetaceae bacterium | reverse complement strand
GGTCGCGTGGCATCGCTCGCTCCTTCGGTCACGATCCTCCCGGCCGACACCAGCACAGCAGCATACCGACACCACCACAGCTTGCGGCCCTTCAATTCCCGTCCGCAGAAGTGGCGGAGAGCCCATTTTCTCATCAGCGTATTCCAGCACCACGTTCCCAGTCGACGTGCCGTTGCCGACGTTGAAGACCGACTTGATGTACTTCTTCGGCGTGTCGTACTCGTACGTCGCGGTGAAGGTCTCGGGTTGGGGGGTCGCGGCGGGCTTCGTCCAGTTGAATGACAACTTTCGCGTCGAGATTACCTCGTTCGTGACCGGATCCTTGACGACGAGCGTTTCGTTGTACTGGGCGTTCAGGATGCCGTCGGGGGCCTTGCTGGCTCCCCATGTCCGCATCGGCGTGGTGCCGCCGCCGGGGTAGGAGGGATACGCGTACCCAAAGTTCGCGCGCAGGCGGCCGTCCATCTCCTGGACGAACTCGTAACTCGCCGCCTAGTAGCCGTCGGGCAAATACTCCATGCCGTAGAAGCGGTATCCCTGCATAAATGGAGGCCCCATGGTGCTCCAGCCGCCGTTCGTCTTGTAAGCGAACGGCGTTGTGAAGCCGCTGAGCGACGGCGTGAAGATGCCCTCCAGTCCGTAGACCTCGGATTCGGCGGCGCGGACCGTCGCGTCGAACCCGTCGATGATCGACTGCGGCCTCCACGCCGGGAGACCCTGCGGAGGATTCGTTTCGCGAATCGCGGCATTCATGTCCGGGATCATCTGCGTGATGCCAGTCACCACGTTGCCCACAAGATTGGAATCGGCGCGGTTGAAGCCGGCGACCAGCATGTCATGCAGTTCCGCCGCCGTATCCTCGCTGGTCTGGACCGGATAGCCCGAGAGCAAGGTCCGCTCTTCAAGCGGCCGACGATCGCGGCGGCCGGGGACGCCGACGGCTGCGGTCTTCGTCCTCGCGGACGCAACCTCGGAGACGGCTTATAGACAGGAGTGTCGATGCAGAAAGCCGAAACATCCGAGGTATCTCACTTTGGGAATGTCTTGAGCCGTCACATGCCGTTGACGACTGTGAACGGAAGACCATACCCGAAGGGTTTTTGATTGCAAGATTTTCCTGAGAAATGCCCCGGACATTCCCGTGCCGCCGGCAGAGGCTTGTGCGGAAGCGATAAGCGGACCGCCGCTCGCCGTAACGTCGTTCGGGGTTGTGGCAAATGGCTGAATCACGACAATCGGTCCCGGTTGCGTCCCGTTCCTGACGTAAGCTTGGACATGCGGAATTTCAGCGACGTTCAGACATCTCGGCGGACCTGCCTGCGAGCCGGACTCGGCCTTTTCGGCGGTCTGTCGCTCGCGGACTGGTTCAACCTGAGTGCCCAGGCGAGTGCGGCCGATTCATTCGACAATACGAAGTCGGTGATTGTGCTCTTCTGCTGGGGCGGGCTGAGCCACGTCGACACGTTCGACATGAAGCCTGACGTGCCGGATGTCCGGGGCGAGTTCCGGCCCATCAGCACCGCTGTGCCCGGTATGTCTCTCTGCGAGCACCTGCCGCATCTCGCTCGGCACGCCGACAAGCTCGCCGTCGTGAACGGCGTCTGCCACACGATGGCGGCGCATCGCTTCGCGGCGACCTGGAACCTGACCGGGCGACCTTACAACGCGTCGGCGCTGCGTCCGCCTTCTCGTCGCGATTGGCCGAGCCTCGGGGCGATGATCTCGAAAGTTACCGACGGACATCGACGATCGATTCTGCCGGGAACGGTGACGATTCCTTATCCGATCGCCGACCACGGGCTGGCCAACGGACAGGACGGCGGCTTTCTGGGCGCAGCCTACGATCCCGTCATCGCGCAGCCGCCCGATGGCGTGGCCTATGCGGGTCTTTCGCCGAATGCAGGCGTGATCGACCTCAAACCGGCTGCAGGCATTGAACCGCCGCGGCTCAGGGATCGGCGAAGTCTGCTTGCATCTCTTGAACGCTGCGGCGATCCGCTGAACGCGGAGGCCGACCGTCAGGCCGCCAGCCGCGATCAGGCGCTCGATCTGCTGACGGCGGCCGACGCCAAAGCCGCGTTCGACCTCGATCGTGAGCCGCCGGCCTCGCGAGCACGCTACGGAAATCACATCTGCGGACGCAGCGTTCTGCTCGCGCGGCGGCTCACCGAAGCCGGGGTGCCGCTCGTCACCGTCAATTGCGCCGCGGGCGACCTCAACGGCAGCGTCGGCGCACACTTCGATACTCACGTCGACAACTTCAATCGTTTGAAGAACCAGATGCTGCCGCCGCTCGATCAGGCGGCGGGGGCGCTCATCGCCGATCTCGCCGAGCGCGGTCGGCTCGACAGCACGCTCGTCGTGATCATGACCGAGTTCGGCCGCACGCCGCAGATCGGCGGCGGCGCGGGCCGCGACCACTTCCCGAACTGTTACAGCGTCGCCTTCGCGGGGGGCGGCATTCGCGGTGGGCAGGTCTACGGCAAGTCGGATCGAATCGGCTCAGCCCCGGCCTCGAATCCGACCAGCCCCGCCGACGTGCATGCGACGATCTTCCGCTCGCTCGGCATCGCTCCCGACGCGATGATTCAGGATCTCGACGGCCGTCCGCTGCCGATCTGCGAAGGCAAGCCGCTGCCGTTGTTCGGCTGATCGGGAGTCACGCCTTTGGCTTCCGAACTCATCCTCGCCAGCACATCACCTTATCGCCGGGCGTTGCTCGAACGGCTCGGGGTGACGTTTCGCAGCGAGGCTCCCGGTGTCGATGAGGACGCGGTCAAGCACGCGGAGAGCGATCCCGTTCGACTGGCCGAGCGACTCGCCTCCGCCAAAGCCGAAGCCATCGCCGAGCGATTCCCGAACGCGATCGTGATCGCATCCGATCAGCTCGCCACGATCGACGGCGAGGTTCTCGGCAAGCCCGGCACGGCGCGGAAGGCCGTCGAACAACTTGAACGCCTCGCCGGCCGCACGCATGAACTCGTCACCGCGGTCTGCGTGCTGCGATTATCGGACGGCGTGCGTCACCTGCACACCGACCGCACCCGGCTCACGATGCGTTCCCTGTCACGCGATGCGTTGGAACGCTACGTCGCCCTCGACACGCCGCTCGACTGTGCCGGAGCGTATAAGATCGAATCCGCCGGCATCGCGATGTTCGACCGTATCGAGACGCAAGACTTCACAGCGATCACCGGCCTGCCGCTGATCGCCGTGGTGCGGATGCTGGGGGAGTTCGGCGTGCGAGTGCCGTGAAGCGCAGGGTGGCCGGCATCAATACATCGGGTCATCCACCGGCTGCTCGCCGTAGAGCGAACCGCCCGGCGTCAACAGCCGCACGTAGACCAGGGGGTCAATGTCTTCCGACAGAGTCGTTCCTCGTCCGTCGGCCCAGATGACATTCACCGAGCCTTGATGATTCGATGACGGAGCCGGAACGAGTCCGTTCGACTCCTTTCCGCCGTTGATCGCGAAGGGACCGAGGTCGGCTTCCGCCACGGCCAGCGCTCCTGCGCTCTCGTCGAATTTCAGACGGTTCCGATCGACGACGAACGCCAGTCCGCGAATGTCGTGAGTCGTCCACGGCCCGGCGTGCAGGTTCTCGGACAGCATCAGCGTATTGCCCGTGCCGTCGCCGACGCCGATCTCGTCGAGCGTCAGCGGCGACAGAACGTCGTCGGGTCGCCAGAAGACGCCGGTCGCTTGTGTGATCTCCCGGTCCTGTTCAGAAACCTCGCCGTCGCCGTCCCAGCCCTGAGCCAACGAATGACGGCCTCTCTCGACGGTCTCGCCGGATTGTTGATCGACCGGGAAGAAGCCGTAGCCGCCGTTGACGACGTAGCTCAGGCCGCCAGGCGCCTGCCAGCTGTCGGTATCGTCAGGGCACGCAAAGACTTGAAGGTAAGGTGCCTTTTCGTCTGACCAGTCGGCGGTTTCGATGTCGCGAGCCAGCGCGGGCTGGTCGAGGAACCGCATCAGGGACACGGGCCAATTCTTCGACTCGTCCTCGACGAACGGCAGAATGCCGGAGTTCGACGAAGCATAATTCAGCGTCGCCAGCCCCACATACCGCATGTTGTTGAGGCATTGGAAACGGCTTGGTCGGCGACGGTCTGACTGTACGGCGGGCAGCACGAGAGCGACCAACACCGCGATCACGAACAGCACGATGACGAGTTCGATCCACGTGAACCCCTCGCGGCGGTGACTTCTGGCGGACATGCGGCACCTCGTGATTTCAGAAGTGAGATACGAAGGCCCGAATGACTAACGTCGCCGAGGGACGTGATCGCGCACCTTTATTGATCGGCATGACGGCGTTATCACAGGGTAATCGATGCGGTGCCACTGGTTTTGCCAGTGTTTCTCGGGGATCGCCGCCGAGATCGGCACTGGCGGAGCCAGTGGCACCCGGAAATCAAGCCATGACAAGGCACTACGGCCCTTGATTGACGTACAACACGACGTTATGCGTGTTCCGGCCGCCGGCGACGATGTCGGGTTTTTCGTCGCCGGTCAGATCGACGGCGAAGGCGTCTTCCACGGCGACTCCGCCGTCGTCGATGACGTGCTTCGTCCACTTCTCGCCAGTGTCGTCATCGGCCTGATAGACGTAGACGCCGGGGCCTTGGATCTCGCCGCTGGCGGGGTCGCTGTGGCCGGCGACGATTTCGGGATATCGGTCGCCGTCGAAATCGGCGATCCCAATCGCATGGCCGCGGCTGAGCGTGTCGTCGAGAACGTGGCGCCGCACTTCCGGCCCGCCTCCTACTGTGAGATACGCCACGACGTTATTGCCGTGCATGGGCTCAATCGCGGCGTAGAGAAAGCGAACTGGGCGTTCCCCAAAGAGGACATCACCGCCCTTGATTTCGCCCGTCCCTTGCTGGGTTTCCTTCTCGCCCGAGGCGCCGGAACTCAGCCTGTACTTGTCGAACAGGCTTCGCGGAATCGGCGACAGCATATGCAGGCCCTCTTGGCTCGCCGTGAACGTCACAACGATACCGCCCTCAACCAGCGCGGGGTGCCAATGATTGTGGACACGATTGAGGCTGTCGGCGATCACCGTTGCCTTCCAGCGGTCTTTCTTCGGATCGGCGGGGATCTCGAAGGCTGTCAGCTTCACGCCGTCGCCTTCGGTCTTGTTGAGCGGCGAGACCGTGAGTTGCGGGGTGCCGGTGCCGAGGACGTCGCCCCAGCGCATGCGGTGCGTCCAGGGGATTTCGCCGATGAAGTGGACGTTCCACGGCTCGTCGAGCGAGTCTTTGCGGCTCAGCCACTGGATCGTGCCGCCCGCCTGCGGCCAGCCGGCTCCTAACGCGAAATCGACCTTGTCGTCGCCGTCGATGTCGTGGGCCGCGATGCACACGTTGTCGCGAACCGTCTGGTCTTTGATGATCGTGTGCTTCTTCCAATCGGGGGCGGCGTACCAGTAGACCGCGTTCTCGGTGACGGCGACGATGTCGTCCTTTCCGTCCCCATCGACGTCGGCGTGCGTGACCGCGTACACGATCTCGCCCGCGTGAGGGTCGATCTCGATGCGCTCGAATTTCGGAAAGTCCTTGGCGAGCGTCGGCCGAGAGACGCTGAGCAGGACGGTGATCGAGAGAGCGATTCTGAGTCGAAATGTCATCGGTCACCTCACAGCGGAAGACGGCGGAACAGCAACCGGGCCTGTCACACTGCCACGATGCGCTTCCGAAGGCAAACGAACACGCCTTTCAACGGCATCGGAAGGTGTTTTCCGAGCCGAGACCGTCAAGGAGCGCCTTCGGACGCCTTGGATACGCTCCCTGACGGTCGCGGCTCGAATTGCGAAGCCGCCGGCCGAAAATTCTTCTCCCGCGCATTTGCGATCAACGGAAGCGCAGCGACAGCCACGACTAACGCAGAGGATGTGTTGCTTCGTGTCGCACGATTTGACGCCTCGGAAGGCTCAAAACGGTCGCGGTCGCGCATCCGACATTCGACGAATCGTATGAAGCGTCTAGAATGAATGCACCGAGGGTCGTGCGCCAGCGGTGCCGATGGATTTTCTCCCTCACCCGTTACCGGAGACGTAATGGCGAAGACGTATACACTGAATGTGGACGAACTTTCCGAAGACCGGCAGGCGGAAATCGCCGAGCAGGCGAAAAAGCACGAAGAAGACTCTGCCCAGTGGCAGGAAATCTTCCACGCGATCGACGAGCGGGTGCTGACCCCCGCCATGACCGAAGTCGCCGACGAACTCGGCCAGTCGGGCAAATGGGTGGGCAGTCCTCCCAAGACACAAACGCGTCCCAGCGGCACGGGCGTCAAATCAGCGGGCCAGTTCGAAGTGCCCGGCACCGTGGAAGGTGGATCGCGACCCGTGGACGTGAGCGTCGAACTCTTCCCCACGACGAATCGTCGCTTCATCGCCTACGTCGACGTCGGCGGCAAGGTCGAGCGAAAGACGTTCGAGCTGTCGGACTTCGACGACAACCAGGACGAAAGCGACGCGCGGCTGCGCGGCTGGCTCGGGTCACAGTTCGACAAGCACATCCGCAAAAAAGCGTACCACTGACGCTGAGAAGTGAAGGACGGGAGAACGGAAGGAGGGAAGAAGAACTGATCTTCTACCTCCTCCCATTCTCCATTCTTCCATTCTCACGAGACCGACCGTCTTCCGTGGTTCGGAGATCGCTCCGAACGCGGTAGGCGGTCGAGGGTGTTTAAGGTGGACGGAGTCATTCAATGAGGACCACGGAAGACGCGGAACAGACGGAAGAGGGAACCACGAGTGACACGAATTACACGAAAGGGTTTGGTCCAAAGTCGTCATCGACCGACGCGCTAATCCGGATGAAGGCGTTGTCCCTTTCCGTTCATTCCGCGCCTTCCGTGGTTCATCCTTACTTCCCATCTTTGATGGTCATCCGTGGGATCTTCGCAGTCTTCATGATGAGCATCGAGTTCACGCTGAGGATCGCGATGCGACCTGCGCATGCGTCCTGAGTGATTTGTGAAAAAATGACAAAAGACTTTCCTCAGGAGTTGCCGAGTGCTTAGAATCACAGGTGTGCTCGCCGCTGGCGTGCGAGATGCCTTTCGATATCTCTGAGTGCGTGCTGTGACGCGGCCGCTTGTTCGCAAACTCGGCGCTCCCTTCGCCCTCGCCTATTTGTTGGCGGGCTGGCTCGCCGCGGCGTTGCACTCGCACGCCGGCCACGATCATTCGCATGTCGCCGCCGATCATGCAGGTGCCTGCACGACGTGCCAATGCGGGCACGATCACGGCCCGTCAAACACGCAGCAGGGTGCTGAAGAATCGCCTGCGGAGCCGGAAGACGGCGCGCATCATTGCGTCGTTTGCGACAATCTCGCGAAACCGCCGCTGCCCGTGGTCGCGGTGGTTCTCGAAGCGGCGATCGAGCCGGCCGTTGCCGCCGCGGAGCCGATCGCCCCTCTGTACGACGCACGTGTCGCCCCGGCGCGGCACAGCCGCGGTCCTCCGCTGGTTTGAACGATGACTGCCTGCATGTGCGAGCGTGCGCTCACATATGCGCTCTTGCGGTCCGCTGAGAACTCGCTGCTTTGCGCAATGAGGTCTCGCGGTCAGCACGCCCGGTTCGCCGGCACGATCATTCCGCCCGTCCTCCGCCGATCGACGGCGTGAGTCGTTGCGGACTGCTCGTTTCAGTGCGACGCCTTCGCGTTTCATCGTTTTCATTCCACTGGCTTCGAGGCCGTTGATTCTCCATGCGCACTTCATGCTTTCCGCCCGACGGCGTGCGCCGTCGCCTTGGCTTTACACTCATCGAGCTGCTGGTCGTCATCGCGATCATCGCCGTGTTGATCGCGTTGCTGTTGCCGGCGGTTCAACAGGCCCGCGAGGCGGCCCGCCGCAGCCAGTGCCTGAACAACCTCAAGCAAATCGGGCTGGCGCTGCACAATTATCACGACACGCACCTCGCCTTCCCGCCGGGCTGGATCGGCGCGGACCAGGTGACCGGGGCGCATGATGTCGAGGGCATGAACGGATTCGGCTGGGGCACGATGGTGCTGCCCTACGTCGAGCAGAACAATCTCTATCAGCAGTTCAGGTTCCCGCTGTCGATCGTGGACGACGTCGTCGGCCCGCCCACCAACAAGAGCCTGCTGGCGACGAAGATTCCCGTGTTCGAGTGCCCCTCCGACCCGCATGAAAACACTTGGGAGATCGAGCCGGAAGGTGGCGGAGCCCCGATCGCGACGCTGGGCGTCGCGAATTATGTCGGGCTGTTCGGCTTTCAGTACGTGGGGCCGCTGCCCGATCCCGGCGATGGTCGCGACCTCCACGTTTGCGAGGAACTCGGCCCCGGTCAGCAGTGCGCCGGCGACGGTGTGTTCTTTCACAACAGCCGGATCACGATCGGCCACATCACCGACGGCACCAGCAACACGATCATGGTCGGCGAACGCGCCACTCACGTGAATCCGAACGTCGAAGAGTTCTATTCGACGTGGTCGGGAGTGATTCCCGAAGGCGAAGAGGCCTTCGCGCGGGTTCTCGGCTCGACCGATCACACCGTAAACGGCGGCCTGCACGCCGAAGACTTCAGCAGCAAGCACACCGGCGGAGCTCACTTCATTCTGGGCGACGGCCACGCGAAGTTCATCAGCGAGAACATCGACCTGATCGTGTTCCGCTCGCTCGGCACGCGGGCCGGCGGCGAAGTCGTGAGTGAGTTCTGACGGCTCTCGCTTCTTAGGGGCTTTTGGACCTTCCAAGCTCTGACAAAGCCGTCATCCGTCTACTGTCGCCCGCGAATCCTGTGTTCCCCTCTCCGCTGGGGAGAGGGGAGCGTTATTAGTGGTTCTCCTATCC
>JACCRE010000085.1 GCA_013813775.1 Planctomycetaceae bacterium | reverse complement strand
CTGCCTCCGGCCCGACTCGGGATCGCCGGCTGAATCCACTCGCGCCCGCGTGCGAGGTGCGATACACGTCCGCATCCTGCGCGAGTGCCTCGCCGGAATCCACTCGCGCCCGCGTGCGAGGTGCGATCTCAGCCGGTCGAAGGCGATCCCGACGTGGCGCTGAATCCACTCGCGCCCGCGTGCGAGGTGCGATGCCGAGAAGCAACGCACGCTGAAGTTCAGTCGAGGAATCCACTCGCGCCCGCGTGCGAGGTGCGATCACAGACCGTGCGTCTTTATCTCGCTCGCATTGAAGAATCCACTCGCGCCCGCGTGCGAGGTGCGATACGAGCTTTCGCAGATCCGGACCGTGCGTCTGCCGAATCCACTCGCGCCCGCGTGCGAGGTGCGATGTTTCGTGCGTTCGGTGACGGTCAACAAAACGACGAATCCACTCGCGCCCGCGTGCGAGGTGCGATATGACCGTGAAGTGTTCAACGCCAAGGGTCCGGGCGAATCCACTCGCGCCCGCGTGCGAGGTGCGATACGAGCCGGGCGTCGTCGAGGACAACTCGCGGAAAGAATCCACTCGCGCCCGCGTGCGAGGTGCGATGTTTCCGACGGCGTGCGGCGTGATCGAACTCCGCAAGGAATCCACTCGCGCCCGCGTGCGAGGTGCGATTGCAGCCAGATCGGACAGCCCGCCCAGCGTGGTGAATCCACTCGCGCCCGCGTGCGAGGTGCGATGCCTGCTCGACCCATTGATTGAGGCGCTTGCAGCGGAATCCACTCGCGCCCGCGTGCGAGGTGCGATTTCTCCTCGAGCTCCTGCTCGGCATCGACGAGCGAATCCACTCGCGCCCGCGTGCGAGGTGCGATGATCCGGCGAACACCGGCCATGCGTCGCTGCATGGAATCCACTCGCGCCCGCGTGCGAGGTGCGATAGCATGCAAACGGCCTCCTGCCGGAAACATTTCTCGAATCCACTCGCGCCCGCGTGCGAGGTGCGATGGCATGGCAATCAGTCTCGGAGCCGCGAAGAAGCGCGAATCCACTCGCGCCCGCGTGCGAGGTGCGATCTCGACCGGGTGGCCGAAGGGTGGTCCATGAAGAATCCACTCGCGCCCGCGTGCGAGGTGCGATACGCCGCCGGCGGCGATGATTCCAAAACGATAATCGAATCCACTCGCGCCCGCGTGCGAGGTGCGATATGACCCGATCGGTCACAGCGACGAGGGTCGCCAGGAATCCACTCGCGCCCGCGTGCGAGGTGCGATGATTGCGGCTGGCGGTACTGGCGTGGCATTGGTCGAGAATCCACTCGCGCCCGCGTGCGAGGTGCGATGAGTTGAGTCGGACTACGGGGCCTAGCTGCCGAAGAATCCACTCGCGCCCGCGTGCGAGGTGCGATGAGCTTCGGGAGCTGAACGCCGAGTTCGGATCGCAGAATCCACTCGCGCCCGCGTGCGAGGTGCGATTCGGAGTCCAAGGATGCTCGACTCTCAACCGCGAATCCACTCGCGCCCGCGTGCGAGGTGCGATGTGGGCCAGCATCGCCTCTTCGAGGTGATTGATGAATCCACTCGCGCCCGCGTGCGAGGTGCGATTCGATGACCTGCGGCCGGTGCTTCCAGGCGGCCAGGAATCCACTCGCGCCCGCGTGCGAGGTGCGATCCGACTGTCCCTGGAACAGCGACCAGGCAACGTAGAATCCACTCGCGCCCGCGTGCGAGGTGCGATGAGAAATGTTTCCGGCAGGAGGCCGTTTGCATGCTGGAATCCACTCGCGCCCGCGTGCGAGGTGCGATGATGACGGTCGGCGGGCGATCTTCGATCGTTCGCAAGGAATCCACTCGCGCCCGCGTGCGAGGTGCGATTCGAGTACTCGAACGATCGCTTCTCCGCCTCGGGGAATCCACTCGCGCCCGCGTGCGAGGTGCGATCCTCTCTTCTGATCCTCTTGGTCGGAACGAGCTAGGAATCCACTCGCGCCCGCGTGCGAGGTGCGATGATCGACGACGGCGCGGGCGGCGCTCTCGTCAGAATCCACTCGCGCCCGCGTGCGAGGTGCGATGCGCCGGCGGGACAGAGGACGACGCCACGCGGCTGAATCCACTCGCGCCCGCGTGCGAGGTGCGATGTTCTAGTCATCGAGCTCCGGCTCCGGAATAGCGGAATCCACTCGCGCCCGCGTGCGAGGTGCGATGCGGCAGCCAGCGAATTAGTCGATGAAAGTCCGTGAATCCACTCGCGCCCGCGTGCGAGGTGCGATGTCTTGCCCCAGCGGAGCCGCTTGCAGAGATCCGGAATCCACTCGCGCCCGCGTGCGAGGTGCGATACGATCGAGCAGGACGGTCCTGCCGTGCTGACTCGAATCCACTCGCGCCCGCGTGCGAGGTGCGATGTCGCCAAACGCGTCTGCATAAGGGTCGTTCGCGAATCCACTCGCGCCCGCGTGCGAGGTGCGATCTGGGTCAATCACAAAATCCGCTACCGAGACGGAGAATCCACTCGCGCCCGCGTGCGAGGTGCGATGGGGCGACCTGTACGGCTTCGCCATCACGTCACCTCGAATCCACTCGCGCCCGCGTGCGAGGGTGCGATACGAGTTTTCCTTTAGGCGCTGCGTTCTGTTGCGTTTTCGTCTCGCGTGAGTCGGTTTCACGATTCCAAGTCTGAAGCGTCGATCGGACCGACGGGCAGGCCCAGCCGCCGCTCGCGTTCGGCGAGTTGTTCCTCACTCAGACCGTCCAGGCTTCCGCTGACGTGCTGTTCGATTCTCTCGACGTAGCCACGATCCTTGCACTGGGTCGACAGGTAATACTTGACGGCCCATGCGTCGCCGCGGCCGATGGCTTCGACGAGCTTCGATTCAGCTTGATCGCCCGTCCGGCCGCGTTCCTCTTCGAGCACTTCGGCAACTTCGGGATACCGCTCGACATAGCGGCGAATAGTGTTGTACGAACACCCGAGCCGACGAGCCGCGGCGTAGACCATGCCGCGCGACTCCCGCAGCGACTCGATGATCTTCTCAGGGCTGTACAGTTCGTTCGCCGGGCGGGCGGGGGACTGTTCAGAGTCCGCAGTGATATCCACGTCGTCGGTTCCTTGATGATGGTGTTTCGAAAAGTGCCGGCGGGCAGGTGGTTTCGGCCCGCCCGCCGGCTGCCGTCGAGCATCGAACCGCGGTGGTCTCGACCGCGACCGACGCCCGCCGGTGATCACGACACGGTCAACGGGCGGCCCGTGTGTGCGCCAAAGTCTGCGACGGGAAGATTGTTCTGGCCGATCGTGGGCATCGGCGGCGCGAACGGGCTCGCGTGCGCCAGTGTCGTGAACTCGCGCCGTTCGAATCCGGCCGTCGGCCTCGGTGGTGGAGTCGGTTCCGGCGGAACAGCCGTAGTGACCGACTGCAAAGCGAGTCGCCGCAGCCCGTCGAGTTGTGCGTCGATCCGCGTGATTTCGGCGCGACACGATTCGCGATACTGATGACCGCCGTTGCCGGCGAAGTCGTGGTACGCTCGCGTGTGAAGTTGCCGTACATCCGGATGCACGCTGACGAGCCGATCAATCATCGCGGTCGATTGAAGATCACTTTCGAAGCCATGCCCGCGGATCTCCGCAGCGAGGTCGTGGCGCAGCTTTTCGAGTTCGGCGAGTGCCTTCCGCCGCAGCCCGTCGTGTGCGGCATCGACGTCACCCGCGTTTGCCCCCAGGGCGACCACGAGTAGCTTGCGCTCGTGAAGCAACTCGACTTCGCGGCCGTTGAGTTGCCGCATGTGGTCGCCCGCGAAGATCGCCGCCGGGTCGGTTTCAGCGAGCGCCGCCACGGCGTTTTTCTCGCCGATGAACGCCTCTTGGTTCTCGCGATGCTGTGCGCATCGTTCGGCGAGTGCGGCCGCAGTTTCGCGAAGCGGTGCCGGCGCTTCGGCGTCGGGTTGGAACGGTTCGAGAATCATCGGTGTTGCCTTTCAGTCGGATGTCAAAAGCGAAAGCGCGGTCGTTTCTGTGGGTGATCAGCGCCGCCCGAGAATCCGGCGGTTGTTCGCGTCGATGTCGGCCTGTGTCGGTCGCCCGTGCCGGCGGGAATGGCGTCGAGCGTTCCTGCGAAGCGGGTTGCTCATCGCCGCTTCAGTCGGCATGTCGCCATCGTCGGCCGGCTCTTGCGTGCCCGTGATGCTCGTCGCCGACATGATGACGGCGAGGTGATCGACGAGATTCGTGCCGTCGGTCCAGCTCGGCAAGCCGAAACCGAACTTGCCGCGCAGGAGATCTCCGACCTGCTCAATGAGCGTGTCGACGCCTGGGCCTTGAATCGAGCTCGAGGGAAGTTCAGCCATTGTCTTTGCCTCGGTGAGTGCCGACGATCGAAGCCGCGGCGGGTGTCTTGGAGTGAGCGTCGACGATCGGTCAGCGTTTGCGACCGCCCGTCCGCCGCAGAATCCTTTGCGTGTTTCTCGCGATTTCCAAAGGCGTCGGCTTCCGCTTTGTCGGTCGCCCACGGTTGAGACCGTTGGACATGGGGATCGCCGCGGATGCTGCGAGTTCTTCTTGAGAACTGCCGTCCGATTCGGATTGCTCGACGACCTCCCGCAGCATCGCGAGACGTTCGACGAGATTCGAAGCGTCAGTGCCTTCCGGCAGATTCAGGCCGGTCGCGGTGTTCAAGAAGAACTCGCACAATTCCTTCAATTCGCCAATGCCCGGGCCTTCGATTTCACGTCCGGTGGATGTCGCCATTTCATCGTCCTTTGGAGGTGCCGGGCGGGCCGGCGGGTGGTGTCAGGGGCAAGCCAGCGGCAAGGCGCGTCGGCTCGTTTCGTCTTTCAGCGTCATTTCCGGGTCAGTGCGCGGGATCACCGATCCCGCAGCGGTCAGCGTCGGCTGTGCGCGCTGTGCGCGGTTCTCCCCTATTCTTTTCCAATACGCATGTATGCATATGTCTGACATGATTCGTTTCGTTCCCCCTCGCGTTGAAAAAGAAATAGAGAAGCCGCGCACACCGCGCACACCGCGCACAATCAGAAGTCGCCGTCGAAGTCCCCGCCGGCCGCAATGCCAGCCCAGATAGGCGTGATCCGACCATCGCAACGCACCCGAGTTGCTTCGGCTTTCGGGAAGGCTCGGCGAACCTCTTTCGCGAACACGTTGTTCGACAAAGCGCGATGATTCGTTGCGGCGCACCACTCCAGATACCGCCCGAAAACGGAGTCGGTCGTCTCTTGGCCGTGAACGTGCTCGCGGTAATGCTCCTTGAGGAACGCGGCCGCTGGATTCGATTCGTGGCGGTATTCCGCAACCGCCTGTGTGACGACGGTTGATTCGGTGAAGCCTCCTTGCTCGCGAAGCCGCCGCAGACCTTCGATCGCCCAGTTCAACATCCCGGGCAGTTCGCCAGCGGCGTGCCAGTACGCGGCTTTATCGAGTCCTTTGATTCGCTCCGCTGGCGGAATCACTTCGTCGAACGGCAGCAAGATTAGCCGTCGCCAGAGACCGCCCGTGCGATCGTTGAATCTGGGAAAGTTGTTCGATGAAAAGATCAGCCGCGCCGTCGGCAATGCCGTGACTGGGTCGCGGTGCTTACGCTCGAACTCGAACGGATCGCCGCTCGTCAGCGCCTTCAAGAAGCCTTCGGCCACTTTGTCCGTCTCACCGATCTCGGCCGCGATGTTCGCCAGCTTGCCGAGAGTTTGGAACAGGGCGAAGCGGTCGCCGAACCGCTCAAGAGGGACGGACGAAATATTCTCGAATCCGAGAACTCCGATCAAGCCCGCGAGCGCCGACGACTTCCCCACCGCACCGTCCCCGAGCAGCATCAGGAACTTTTGTTCGTCAGTCGATCGCGTGAGGCAGTAGCCGACGAACTCTTGAAACACGTCGATCCGCTCGTTGTCGCCAGACAGGTTCCGCCTCAACACCGCCTGCCACTTCGGACACGTCTCTGCGCGATCGTAGGCGTAAGGTAGACAGACGGTCGAAAACCACTCCGGAGAGTGAGGGCGAAGCGCGCCGGGATCACCGGCGACGGCCGTATCGATGTCGAGTAAACCGTTCTGCACCGCGATTAGATTCGGCTTTGATTCGCCCTTGCCGAGCCAGTGCGGCAGTTCCATCGAAGACGGGACATGACATTCTGCTTTGAGGCAGGCGATCACGTTGCCGATGGCCCCGGTCGTCAAACCGAAATAGCTCTGATCGCACCACGGCACGACAGCGGCGCGAATGTCGTCGTCGCTTCTTTCTTCGTAGCGCCGTCCCGTGTGTTGATAGAACGATTCGTGGTGATGCCGCAGCGTAAGACGGCGCGACTTGTCTCGACCGTGCGCATCGAGCAGTCGTCGTGCTTCCGGCATCGAATCGATGCTCTTCGCCGGTAGCTTTGCGTTGACGGCCGGTTCCGGGTCG
The DNA here is from genome assembly GCA_013813775.1 of Planctomycetaceae bacterium. GTDB lineage: Bacteria > Planctomycetota > Planctomycetia > Planctomycetales > Planctomycetaceae > JACCRE01. Next base: position 3,319 of record JACCRE010000085.1, on the reverse strand, counting down.
GGCTCTTCGGCGTGGTCCAGCAGCTTGCGGAACGCCGCCGCGCCGACGTTGACGAGAAAGTCGTCGAGCCCTTGCTTGCTTCCGTCGGCGGCCGGGGGCAGCACGGCAATTCGCACGATCGCTCCGCGCCTTGTGAGGATCGCAGCGAGCCGCGCTTCGGCGTCGCGGACGTTCTTATTCGTCTCGCGATCGGAGTCGAACGCGATATAGACCTTGCGTCCTTTCCAGCGGATCGCCTCAAGGTCCGGCGGCAGGTCGGCCACGCCCTTCCGGCAGAAACCGTAGACGCCCGACAGGCCGATCGTCGGGAAGCCGTTTTCGGTCGCCGCGATCGCCTTCAGCGCGCCTTCCGTGATCGTCAGTTCGCCGCCCGTCTCGATGGCTTCGGCGACGCCGCGAGTCAAGTAGATTCGCGGCGGTTCGCCCTTCGGCGATTCGTACTTGACGGGCTTCCCGGCGCGCTGACTGGGATTGTCCGGCCGCACCATGGCGAAGCCGTTCAGGTTCCCTTCAAGATCGGGATACCTGATGACGACCGCCGGTCCCATCTTCGGCGGGTATCGCTTCCTCCACCGAAGGATTGCCGCGAGCGCGACATAGTTCGTTTCGGTGTAGAGACCGTGTCGACGAGCCGCGTCGTCGCTGATGCCACGCGGTCGCGTGATTAGCTCGCGATGATGTTCGGCAAGTAGCCGTGGAGGCGAATCGACCTGTTGGCGAGCGATCAAAACTGCACCTCCCGCCGCGAGAGATAGCGGGCATGCAGGTCGCTCTTCCAATTGGGGAGCGCGACCTGCGAGTGCGACCGGCGAGCGATCGCCCTTTGCAGCCGCCCGCGCGAGAGCAATTCTGTCGCCGTACAATCGAACTCGAAAAGCTGGCACCCGACGTGCGCGTTCTCGACCGACAGCAAAAGTTCAAACGGTCTCGACCGTCCGCGACGCCAGCGAACACGAACGAGCTGGCCGACCCCGACGATTGGTTTCCCTAGTGCGTTCATAGTCGAGCCTCCGTGCGGTCTCTGGCCCGCTCCCACGCGGACCGCCGCGGTGCTCCGCTCGCGAGCCAGGCGTCGATCTCGTTCCGGCTCCAACTCACGCTGCGGCCGCAACGGGCCGGCTTCGGAATCAAGCCGGCCAACTCACGCTGACGGATCGTCTTGACGCTCACTCCGAGCAAGTCGGCGAGTTCGCCGCGCGACAGCCGCGGTCGCTGCGGTGCGGGCCGCAGTTCAGCGAGCAGCGCGGGCAGTAGCTCGGCACGGATGCGGTCGGCGATCGCGTCGAGGTCGGCGACGGTGAGCGTCGGCGTCACGGGCGGCCCCCCTTCGACTTGGGGGCCGATCGACGGCGTGAATCGGGGTTGAGAAGCGGATTGCTCAGGGCAGGAATCGCCTGCTCAAGTGCGATCCGTGCTCGCTCGGCTGCGCGGCCCGCGAGGATCGCGTGATCCAGGGCACGCAGGAGGTCTCGACCAAGGGGCTTGCGGGCGGGGTTCGACTTGCTGCTCATGCCGGTAGAGTGCCGACGGCAGCGATGGCGTGTGTAGTTCGGTTAGTAGAAGTGCCGCAGTGCGCGAAACAATGCTGAGAAGATCAACGCGAGATTTTTTTCTGCGGTCAGTAGGACGGTCAGTAGCGTCCGGCTACTTCCCCTGTCGAATGTCAGTCTTTCGGGCCGCAAGATCGGCCTCGTCGAGAGCGTCGAACCGCTCGCGGTCACGCGCCGCCCAGTAGTTCGCCCAGTCTGCGGCATGAACCATCAAACGCTGGCCCCTAGATTCGCGACGAATCCCGCCAGGGGCGTTCGGCACCTTCTCCAGAGCGCGCTGACATTTGCGGTAGGTGTCGAACTTTTGCGGCCAGAGTGTATTCACTCGAACGAACGGATCTTCAAAGTCGCTTGTGGGAATTAACCACCAGCCGCCCGCGACATGCCTCAAGTGCCCGGCCTCTTCGAGCAGGGCTATGGCACGTCTCGCCGCCCTCACATCGCCGTCGGACAAGACAAGGATCTCGCCCACTGAGATCGTCGGCAGATGCGGGGCGGTGCCGGCCAGGGCCGATTCCATTTTCCAAGTGCCACGGCGATACCCAATTTCTTCGGAGATGCGTTCCGCTACAGCATCGAAGTCGTCGGTCATCGTCGCTGCCCTTAGCGACGCCCGAGAGAGAACAGACGGGGAAGCCAGCCGGGCGGGCCGGTCTTCGGTAGCGAGCCTATCCCCGTCGAGATTCGATTCTAACGCGGCAGACCGGCGGGTTGATGTCCGGCTTTTCGGGGATCAGCCTAGCCGCGTTGAACGCATCATACGCGGCGGCGACGGTCTCGGATCACGCCCTTTCGCTTCCGCGATTTACGGGCGGCGTCGATCGCCGTCGTCAACCGATCGACCGTTCGCGGCGAAGCGGAATGCTTCCCCGACTCAAGACGGCTGATAGTCTCCTGACGGACGCCTGACGATTCAGCGAGCTGGCGTTGACTCAGGCCGGCCCCGCGGCGGGCGCGGATCAGGTCGCGGGCAATTGACGCCCGCGCATACGCGACCGCCGGCATGCGGCCGTTGTCGTCCGGAGAAGGCAGAGGCGGCAAGTCGTCGGCGGCGTCCGCCGTCTCTCCCGATTCTCGGCACAGCCGTTCATACTCGGATTCCGCCAGCAAGACGAATCGCTTGCCCTCGACTTCGATGCGTTGCAAACCGATCACCGTTCAATCCTCATAAAACCCGTCGCGGTGGCCGATCCGTTCGACGATCACCAGATCACCCTCGACGCGGAACTGAACCCGGTAGTCTCCGGTGCGAACCCGATAGCAGCCGGCGAGTTCACCCCGCAGCGGTTTCGCTCCGCTGATCTCAGGCCACTTCGCCAGCCTGTCGAACACCGTCGCGACACGGGCCTTGATCCGGACCGGCAGGCGATCGAACCCTTCGATCGCGTCGTCGGTGAGCGTGACATCGGCCATGACATGATGATGACATTCTAACCGCGAGCCGGCAATCCCAGTACCGGCTTCCGTCAGCCGATCATGGCGAGAATCGCGCGGCGGATCGCTTTTGGCAGCGACGGCCAAGCCGCGGCGACCCGTGCGAGGTCCGGGTCAGAAAAAGACAAGCCAGGAACAAGCGCCGTCGCGTCGGGAGACGAGCCGACAGTCTCGCCAGCGTTTTCTATGGGTTCGGCCGGCTGCTCGTGGGATCCTAAATCCCGCGCGTCTGCCAATTTCGCCACAGCCCCGGCGTGTGTTCGTGCATCGTCCGAAGTCGTTGACGATGCACGCTTTCCCTGCGATTTCTCGCGTTTCGCCTCTCCCGTGCGATG
>JACCRE010000074.1 GCA_013813775.1 Planctomycetaceae bacterium | reverse complement strand
CCGCCAGTGCGAGTGACCAGACGGCGACACTGGCGGAGCCAGTGGCACACCTTCTCGACGCCCCAATTCCAACTTGAATCTTCAACGGAATTGAGTCATGCCGATACGACGGCCCGATTATGCCGCGATGCGGCTGGCTTCGCGAACGCTCAGCCGCGAGAGGATGGCTTCCGCGGCCCGTGAGGTGGCGCCGGTCGTCGCGGTTCGCGAAGCGAGCTCTTCCATCTCGCGGCGTTTCGCGGCGAGCGCGGCGGGATCGCTCAGCCAGCCGTCGAGTTGCCGTGTGATCTCGGCGACGATCGGGGCGTCGTCACTCGAGTAGTAGTGCTCGGGCATGATGAGCCGGTCGGCGAGCAGGTTCGGCAGCGTGATGAACTTGCACGTCAGCAGCCATTTCGCAAGCGTCGAAAGCAGCGGCCCGCCCTTGTAGATCACGACGGCGGGCGTGCGGCGGGCCAGCAACTCGAGGCTCACCGAGCCGCTGACCATCAGGCAGCAGTCGGCAAGCTCGACGATTTCGGGCGTCTTCCCCACGCAGAACTCGATCGGCAGATCGACGCCTGCCTCGTCGCACATGCGTCTGAGAAGCGTCCGATGAAGCTCCTTATAACAGGCGGCGCGGAAAACGACGTCGGGATGTCGCTCCGACAGATTCCGCATGACCTGCACGAGTGCGGGACCGTTCCGCGTCACCTCTAGATGCCTCGAACCGGGCAGAACGGCGACGTTGCGAATCGGTCGAGCGTCCGGAGCGCCACTTTCTCGTCGTTCCGCGAGGAACTTCGCATCGAGCGGATGATCGGCGACTTCGTCGAAGAACGGATGACCGACGTAGGCCACGTCGATGCCTCGCGACGCATACCAGTCTCGTTCGAACGTCAGGCCCGAAAGGACATGATCGACGTACTTCCGCACCTTCTTGATCCGCCACGGCGCCCACGCCCAGAGCTGGGGAGGCATGTAATAGAACACGGGGATGCCCAGCCGCTTGGCGGCCCGGGCGACGTGCCAGTTGAAGCCGGGAAAGTCCACCAGCACGACGGCATCGGGACGCGTTTCGGCCAACGTCTGCTTCGCCTCGCGAAACAATCGCCAAAACGTGAATAGCATCGGCAACACGCCCGTCAGGCCCATCACGGCGAGATCGGTCATCCGGTACAGCAACCGGCAGCCGGCGTTTTCCATCAACGGACCGCCGAGACCGATCGCTTCCAACGCCGGAACCCGCCTTCGCAGCTCTTCGATGAGATGCGCAGCGTGCTGATCGCCGCTGGGTTCTCCGACCGAGAAGAAAATACGCATGCGAGTCCGTCCGCGGGCTGTCTGAAGGTCCGGCGGACGACAACAGGTTTCGGCAAGGGGGTCAAGAGGAACCTGAAGGCGGCTCATATCCTCTTGTTGGCATTCGGGGGCCTGAACTATCCTTCGATCTCTCCTCTCCGGCCACGTCCATGCGCATGTCCTCACGTCCTGTCGCGGCGTTTGTCGTCGTTTGCGCCCTGTTCGGCTGCAAGAGCCGGCCGGAAGCGCGGTACGTCGTGCGGTCTTCCGACATGGGCGTGATCGCGATGTCTAAAGACACGCCCGAGAATCGTGAGCGGGCGTTCGCCTTGATGCAGTCGCATTTTCCGGAAGGCTACGACGTAATCTGCGAGGGCGAGGAGGCGGTTGTCGCGCCCCTGCCGAACCCGACGCCGCACATGCCCGGCGACGCCCTCATGACGCAACGGGTCGGCGGTTACAGCCCCGGGGCCGCCGCCTATTGGAACGAGCCGGCCTTCCAGCAGCAGGTCGAGAGCCTGCCGGGCACGCCGCAGTCCATGCGCGGCTATGCACAACCGCCAGCACCGTCAGTCGGCGTTCGGATCGGCGACCCACCGGCACGGCCGACGGGAGTCGTCAGAAGCGAGTGGCGCATCACCTACCGTCGCCGCGACGGACAATCCGGCAGCGGCACCGCCGAACCGCAATCGCTGTTTCCGGAGTATCACCGGACTCCGTAGTCGACCAACTCATCGAAAATCGTGGGTGGCGGAGGGTGGAGTGCTTTCGGCCGAACGGCCGTAAGCATGTGTTCGCGCAACATGCCTACGCCTGCGGCGGAGGCATGCGGCACGATAGAGTCTTGCTCGTTGCTGATGCTCAGATCGCCAGCAGTGTCGCGGCGAACTCGGCGTCGTCCGACAGTTGCGCCCAGAGAGCGGCGTTCGGCGAAAATTGAGTCTGCGGAACGAAGCCGTCGAAGTCCGAGACGGCGACGGCTTGCCAGGCGAGGTCGCTCCAGGTCGTCCAGCGGCTTGTCGCTGAACTGAAACCCTGCGACTGAGCGACCCACCAGGCACCGAGGTAGCGGCCGGCGATGTCGTCTTGCCCGTCGCCGTTGAAGTCGCCGACTCGCACGTCCACCCAGTTGACGTTGCTCCAGTTCGCCCAGGAGACGGTCGGACCTCCGCTGCCGCCTGCGCCATTTCCGGAGAACGACACCCACCAGGAACCCGCTGCCCGGGCCACGAGATCGTCTTTGCCGTCGCCGTTGAAGTCGCCCGAGCGGATGTCCCTCCACGCCGTGTTCGTCCACTGGACGCGCAGCGATGTGCTGAACGTCGTCCCGTTCGAGCGACCGACGTACCACGCGCCGGCGATCATGCCGTAGATGTCGGTCCGGCCGTCGTCATCGAAGTCGAAGGTTCCGAGAGCATCCCAGACGACGTTCGACCACTTCGTCCAACGCGACGCGGTCCCGAAGGACGAACCGTTCGAGAGCGCCGCCCACCACGATCCGCCAAGGTAAGCCAGCAGGTCGGCCTTGCCGTCGCTGTTGAGATCGGTGAGCGTGACCTGTTGCCAATCGGTGTTGGCCCAGGCGGCCCAACGGCTCGGCGTCGCGAACGAAGTCCCCGTGGACAGCGCCGCCCACCACGACCCATTGATGCGGGCCATGATGTCGTCGCGGCCGTCGCCGTTGAGATCGCCGACGGCGATGTTCGTCCACGCGAGATTCGACCAACCCGCCCATTGTGAGAAGACGAACCCGCTGCCGTTCGACAGGCCGACACGCCAGCTTCCGTCGATGAAACCGACGACGTCGGTCCGGCCGTCGGCGTTGAAATCGCCGTAGGCGATCGCGTCCCAGGCGATGTTTGCGGATTGTGTGACCGAGGTCGCGAAGGCGCTTCCCGTCGATTTGCCGATCTGCCAGGTGCCCTGGTGGTAACCGACGATGTCCTCGAAGCCTTCGCCGTTGACGCGAATCGTGACCGTCGCGCTGCCGGTACCGCCGTTTCCGTCGGAAACGGCATACGTGAAACTGTCGAACGCCGACTCGCCGGCCTCAAGCCGCTTGAGCTTGCCCCCGGCGGCATATTCAAACGACCCGTTCGCCAAGACCCGCACCGTCGAGCCGGAGGCGAGCGTGATCGTCGTTCCGACCGACGCCGGGTTCCCGTTGACGGCGGAAACCGCCAGCGTGTCGCCGTCGGGGTCGGAATCGTTCGCCAGCACATTGCCGAAGATCACCGCGTTCTTCGAGCCTTGCAGCGTCTCCCCTGTCACGACCGGCGGAGAGTTCGCGCCGGCGATCGTCACCGTGACCGTGGCGACGTTCGAGCTGTTCGTGCCGTCGGTGATGCGATAGGTGAAGGTGTCCATCGCCGACTCGCCCAACGCGAGTTCGCTGAAGGCTCCCGACGGATCGTAGGTGAACGATCCATTCGCATTGACGGTGAGTTTCGCTCCCGAGGCGAGCGTGATCATCGTTCCCACGGCCCCGGCGTTGCCGTTCACGACCGCGACGGTGATCGGATCGGCGTCGGCATCGCTGTCGGCGCCGAAGCCGTTGTCGGCGAGCACGTTTCCGGTCAACACCGTGTTTTCATCGGTGGCGACGGCGTCGTCCTTCGCGACCGGTGCCGCGAGCAGGATGCGGGCTTCGAGCAGTTCGGCCGCCGGCGAAATGCCCGCGTTCGATCGGCGGTACGGACGAACGGAGGAGTTCGGTCGCATAACTATCGCATCCGTTGCGAGTCGGCCCGTCGCGGAAGAACGCGCGGGCGAAAAACATGCCGGCCGTATTAGATAAAGAATCTCGTCGTTGCGGGAAAGAGGAACCCTGCGGTTCGGGCGAGTGGCACGCCCTGACGTAGGAAGGGCGTGGCGAGACATCTGACGCCCACGCCCATCCCGTTGGTCTGGGCGTGCCACCCAACGCCGCCTCGAGCAGGTTTCATCCCGCACGTTCCGCAGGATCGCTATTGGCCAGCGCGCGATCGGTCGCTTCGGGTCAAGCACGCCCGCGCGGTTTGAGACGGGGTTCGCGCCCGACCGATACCCAGAGAACACGGCTCCACGGACCGGAGCGACCTGCGATCACAGCCCCGGCCCGCGGGGCCGCCCCGGATGCGGCGGCCCATCCGACACCTTCGCTACGCCGCCGATCATATGACCCGCATGATGACCCGCCGGCCTTCCCAGGCCGCTCAAAGCCCGTTGGAGACGTACCTCCGCGAGATCAACGAGACGGCACTCCTCAACGCTCGCGAGGAGAAAGAACTCGCCCGGGCCATCGCCGAAGGCGACACCGCCGCCCGCGATCGCATGGTGCGCGCGAACCTGCGGCTGGTCGTCAACATCTCGCGGAGCTATGCCAACAAAGGCCTGCCGCTTCAGGATTTGATCGAAGAGGGAAATCTCGGGCTGCTGCGCGCCGTCGAGGGCTTCGACCCCGACATGAACACGCGCTTCTCGACCTACGCGAGCTATTGGATCAAGCAGTCGATCAAGCGGGCGCTCGTCAACAGCGCTAAAACGATCCGCATTCCCGCCTACATGGTCGAGCTGCTCTCGAAGTGGCGCAAGGCGACCGCGAAGCTCCAAGACGAGCTCAACCGCACGCCGACCTCCGACGAGGTCGCCAAGTTCCTCGAACTGCCCAAAAAGAAGCTGCGGATCGTCAAGAAGGCCATCGAGCTTTACAACTCGACCCCGCAGACCGAGCAGGCCGACGGCGGCTGGAGCCTCGGCGAAATGATCGCCGACGACCGCGTGCGCGCCCCGGAAGACGACCTGCTCGACACCGACAACCTAACGCACGTTTACCGCATGCTCGAAGAGATGGAGCCGCGTGAGGCGACGATCCTGCGCCTCCGCTTCGGCCTCGACGACGCCGAGCCGAAGACCCTCAAAGAGATCGGCGAAATCCTCGGCCTGACGCGCGAACGCGTCCGCCAGATCGAATGCGAGTCGCTGAAACGGCTCGCGAAGAACCTGACGGGGGAGTGACGGACCCGCCGGCTACCTGAAACGCCGATTGCCCTGCGAGCCTTAAGCTCTTAATCTGCATTCATGAGCATCGAGGAACTCGAATCCGCCGTGACGCGTCTCTCGAAGGACGAGCTCTCCCGTTTCTCGGAGTGGTTCGAGGAATATCTCGCCGAGAAGTGGGACCGTCAGATTGAGACGGAGATTCGCGCGGGCCGCTTCGATGATGCGGCGGATCGCGCGGACGACGATTTCGAAGCCGGCCGCTGCACGCCCCTTTGAAACATTTCGCCTCGCCCGAGTTCTGGTTCCACTACCGGCAACTCCCGGACGAGATTCGGGACGTGGCCGACAAGAACTTCGAGTTGCTCAAGGCCGATCCTCGGCACCCATCACTTCGCCTCAAGAAAATCGGACGATTCTGGTCAGCTCGGATCGGCCGGAATTACCGCGCCGTCGCCAAGGACCGCCCTGAAGGCCTCGTCTGGTTCTGGATCGGTTCGCACGAAGGCTACGATCGACTGAGGTAGCAAGCACGCTCGCGGTCGGGCTACACCTCTGACGACGAACTTTCGTGAGGATCACGGGCCGGCGGCGTATAATCGGCCCCATGACCGCCCTTCGCTTGTTCTCCGTCGCCATCCTCGTCGCTTCGATCGCTCAGGGTGCCGAATCGCCCGCGGTCTCTGTCCCGAAGCCGGGTAACGTTGTCTCTCGCGAGGAATGGGGTTCGACGCCCGATCCCATTCCCGAGAGCCGCCGGCACACGCCGCGTTGGATCACGGTCCATCATGCGGGAGTGCTGTGGACGAACAGCAAGCCGCCCGAGCAGTTCATCCGCGACATGCAGGCGTGGGGCAAGAAGCGGCCCCAGATCGAGAAGCCGCCGCGCGACACCTATTGGCCCGATCTGCCGTATCACTTTCTGATCGCCCCGGACGGCCGCATCTTCGAAGGCCGGCCCATCGAGTACGAGCCCGAGTCGAACACGAAGTACCCGCTCGCCGGGCACATCGGCGTCGAGATGATGGGCGACTTCAACCGCCAGCGGCCGAGCCAGGCGCAGCTCGAATCGGTCGTGCGACTCACCGCCTGGCTGATGCAGGAGCACAAGATCGAGATCGACCGCGTCCGCACGCACCGCGACGTCGCCCCCGGCCAAACCTCCTGCCCCGGCCGCGACTTCTACCGCTACATGCTCGACGGCCAGTTCCGCACATGGGTGCAGACGGTGCTGGAGGGCAAGGAACTCAAGCTCGACCCCGGTCCTCCGTTACGTGCCGAGCCGGCGGGGCCGACGGAAGCGATTACGGAGACGAGGGCGGAATCAACGGGACAATATAGAATCCGCTACTGCGGTAAACTTCTATCGCACTCCGGCACTTGAACACTTGGCGAACTGCGATCGCATGTCCATAACTTCTGCTCAAAGCGAAATTGCCCGGATACAACGAGACCTTCAATCGCTGAACCGAAAGCTCGCAGATCTTGCGAAGGACGAGGCGTTAAAGTCCGGTAAGATTGCCTCGGTTTCAAAGAGCATCACCAGGTCCACTAGCGTTTCGAGCCTCGAAAGTAAGCAGCGCGAAATACAGCGACTTCAAGACGATACCGCCCGCATACAAGACAGGAAAGCTAGTGCCTCAAAGGACATTGCCAATCGGACGGAACAACTTCACAAGGCGCAGCAGAAATTGTTCACGGAGCAGCAGAGGGAGCAGAAGCGATCTCTTGAGGCACTTACCAGCCAGAGCCGTGGACGTGATCGAATGCTGCTAGGTCGGCTTCGGAGCGGACTTCTCCCAAGTACAGTAGAACGCAGTGGCGACGCAACGATGACCTACGCGGCTTTTATTTCGCATGCTACCGAAGATAAGGACGATCTTGTCCGCCCCTTGGCAGACATCTTGCAACGCTTGGGGCACACTATTTGGTATGACGAATTCCAGCTAAGAGTCGGCGATAGTCTGCGGCGGTCTATCGACAAAGGCTTGGCTTCATCACAATTCGGTATCGTCGTGCTTTCGCCGTCATTCTTCGCGAAGCAATGGCCGCAGTATGAATTGGACGGACTGGTTGCGAAGGAAATCGCCGGAGGCAAAGTAATCCTCCCGCTGTGGCACAAAATATCCAAGGATGAAGTTCTTGCTTACAGCCCGACTTTGGCGGACAAGGTGGCGCTAAACACCGCGTCCTATTCAATCGACGAATTGGGTGCTGCGCTCTCCAATGTCCTGAAAGGCACCTGACAGAATCGGCGAACGGAACGGTGCAAGCGCGGACGGCCGCGTATTATATCGGCAGTCAGGCAGCAATCATTGCCTGTGGCGTCCCTGCTGCGTACCGATGCTCATTGACGCACGCCCTTTTAGCTCACCCCATCCAACTGATAATCATCAATCTTCTTGTGCAGCGTGTTTCTATTAATGCCGAGTCTTGTGGCGGCTTTGGTTTGCACGCCCTGGCAGGAGCGCAGAACCTGGGCGATGAGTTCCTTTTCGACGAGCGAGACGACGCGGTCGTGCAGGTTTTCGGACGACGGGCCGGCTTCTGAGACGCCGCGGGACACGAACTCTTCGCACAGGCCTTCGAGGTCGCGGCTGCGGGCGCGGCCGACGCGCTGCACTTGTTCGCCCCGCACATGCGGCGGCAGCAGATCGACCGTGATGCGATCGCCGGTGCACAGCACGATCGCGCGTTCGACGTAGTTCTGAAGTTCCCGCACGTTGCCCGGCCAGCGGTAGGCCTTGAGCTTCTCGAAGACGGCCGGGTCGATCTTCGGCACCGGCCGGCGGTTCTCCTGCGCGTAGGTCACCGCGAAATGAGAGACGAGGGCGGGGATGTCATCCGTCCGCTCGCGCAGCGGCGGCAGATCGATCGGGATGACGTTCAGGCGATAATAAAGGTCTTCGCGGAAGCGGCCCTCTTCGATCTCGTCGAGCAGGTCGCGATTCGTCGCGGCGACGATGCGGCAATCGACCTGAATCGTGCGGGTGTCGCCCACCCGCTCGAACTCGTGCTCTTGCAGCACGCGCAGCAGCTTCACCTGCAGCTTGTGGCTGACGCTGTTGATCTCGTCGAGGAAGACCGTGCCGCCGTGCGCGGCTTCGAAGCGGCCGGTGCGGTTCTCGTTCGCGCTCGTGAACGCGCCTTTGACGTGGCCGAACAGCTCGCTTTCGAGCAGGCTTTCGGCGAGCGCTCCGCAGTTCACGCGAATGAAAGGCCCGGTGCTCCGCGGGCTGAGCACATGCACGGCCCGCGCGATGAGCTCCTTCCCGGTTCCGGTTTCGCCCGTGAGCAGAACGGTCGCCGAGCTGGCGGCAACGCGGCGCGTGAGTTCGTACACCGCCCGCATTTGCGGGCTTGTGCCGATCATCCCCTCGAACAGAGGTGGTTCACCGGGAACCGCCAGCATGTGTCTGCTCTCGATCCAATGGCGATGATGGCGGCCGATTCAGGCCGGCAACGCCAGGATCATAAGCAGATTGCGGGTCCAAGAGAACTCAATCGCGGCAAAATAAGCCCTTCCTGAACTTGGCGGTGGAAAAAACCGGATTGATGCCTGCGCCGTCAACATCCGTGCCCGATAAGCGTGCATCACTGATGGCAATGCTCTCGCTCCTCCACGCGAAGTGCCAACAGCGCCGTGACGATTCCGGAGCGGCTGCCGATGTTCTGGAGGCGCTCCCGGACGATCGCAGCTCGGAAAACGTCAGGGCGTCGAAGCAGGCAGCACGGGTTGCGGCACCGCCTCGAGTTGCAGTCGCACCGATGCGGCACCCGGCCTCAGACTGCCGCCCCAGGTCGAGAGAGCAGTCCGCAGCGCGGCACTTGGCGTCGTGGACCAGAGGCCGTTGAGGTCGGCCACGGTCTTGGCGGAAAGTGTAAGCCCATTCCGACGGACATGGTCGGCGAGCACGCCGGCCGCCGAGACCCGCAGGCCTTCGTTCGCATTCGGCATGAGAACCACTTCCGCGATCGCCCGCTGAGCCGCCGACGTCGGCACAGCCGACAGTCCGATGAGCGCGTTCGGGGCGAGATCGGGGTCGGCCAGGGCATCGGTCATTGCCGGGGCGGCAGGCTCCAGCGGGAAGAGATTCGTCCGATGGGTGTCGGCGATCTGCGCGAGCCAATAGGCCGCAACGGCGCGCTGTTCCAGTCGCTCGGCGGGCGAAAGCGGATCGGTGGTCAATGCGGCGAGGGCAGGTCGCAATTGAGCCGCGAACGCGCCCGTCGTCGTCGTCTGCACGATGTAGGCAGTGCCCGGGGTATCGGCGAGAGAAGCGGCCACGGCCGATCGCGGATCGTCGACGCGGGGGCCGCGGAAGTACGTCGAATTCACCGAGCGGGTCGTCGAGACGCTCCAGTCGCCTTCCGGCGGTCCGTAGACGATGATCGGCACGCGGCGCGTGCGCGTGTCGGCGCGCAGGTTCGCGATCGTCTGCGACAACGGCCAGCGCGACACGTTCAGGTTCACGAGAATGAACGTCGGAATCGCCCGTTCCGCAGCGGCGGTGAAGCCCGACTGCCCCGTCGGCGCGAGCACGGCTTCATAGCCCATCTCGCGCGTGAAGCCCGCGATCGTCGATCCCCGTTGGACGTTCGGCTCAATGATGACGGCGGTCGGCGTTTCATCGCTCGCGAGAGCGCGGGCGAGAATCTCGACGACGCGACCCGCATCGCGAATCGGGCGATCAGGGTTGAGACGCAGCACCGTCACCGCGGCGGCAAGCTGCACGCGCGGGTCGGGATAGTTCAAAGCCTCGGTGAGCGACGTTTCGCCGCTGAAGAGCAGCGCGGGCGCACCCGTTTTCGCGAGGACTGCAAGAGCGCCGACGGCGGCCCTCGGCATGTCATGTCGCAACGCCAGACGCAACGTTTCCGAGGCGGTTTTCGGCCCCGCCGTGACCGCCAGCTCGAAGGACGTGCCGGGGCCGGACGGCGGTTCGGCCGTGCCGGCTCGGGCGGCTTCCAGGCCGAGCAGGAACGCGAAGTACAACGCTTGAGCGTCTGGACGATCGGGTCCGAGCAGAAACGTCTGCCGGGCGAACCGCGTTCCCTGAAACAGGGCGGCCTCGCGCGGCGTCAGCACAACCGAACGCACGGTGCCCTGGGTTTCGTCCCAAGTCCAGACGCGAACGCCATCGGTCGGCTCGTTCGCGGCATCGCGGGCGGGAACAGATCGCTCGACGGCGTTGATCGCCTCTTCTCGCAACTGCGCCGCGGCGTCCGCGGGTCGCACGCGCTCGGCCGAGAGCCGCGACAGCCGGGCGACGTCGGCGAGAGCATCTCGTGCCGCGGTGCGGACGGCGACGGGTTGTTCCGGTCCGTAGGCGGGGAAGTACAGGTAGGGCACCGATCGCGACGAACCGATGCGGCCGATCGCTGCGATCATCTGCACGCGCAGAACGTCGTCTGGCCCTTCCAGCGTCGCATGGAGCGCGGGCAGAATCGGCTCGCCCATCGAAACGAGGATGTCGAGCAACTGACGACGCGTGTAATCGTCGCGCTCGCTGCGCAAGCGGGCGATGATTTGCGGCACCACCGTCTCGCCGGCGTTGACGAGGGCCTGACGGGCCGGAAACGCCTCTTCCGGCTGACCGTCGAGAGCGTCGAGCAACGCCGCGACTCGCTCGGGGCTCGCACCGCGTTCCCGAAAGACATCGTTCGTGCGCTCGGCGAGCTGCGTCGAAAGCGGTTGAAGTTCTTTCTGATTCGCGAGCCGCGCGAAGGCTCCGGGCCCGAAGTCGTCGCGCAGCTTCAGCAACGTCGCTTCGTCGGGATTGAGATCGAGGAAGCGTTGCAGATAGAGCCGCGCCAGGTTCGGTCGGCCGAGCCGCTGGGCCTGCAACGCCGCTTTGAAGAACTCTTCGGCGGTTTCCGGTTCGCGCAGCAAGAACAGATCTTCGTCGGCGACGGCGAACGGATCGGCCTGCGGCTGGGCCGGTGCGGCGTCCTGAGCGACGCCGGGCACCGCGAAGGCCGTGGTGAACCCCAGGCTCGCCGTGAGCATCACGCCGGAGAAGAAAGTCGGTCGGAAGTTGCGCATGCTGCGGGTGGCGATTCGAGGCGACGGGAATTCGGCGTGCGACTCTTCCGCGGAGCGAAACGGCGCGACCGCGGGGCGGCCTCCTTGCGACACATGCATGGTAAGGCCCTTGGCGCACCGCGAGCAACAGGCCGCCGAACTCGTCCTTCCGAGTTATCGTGCAGCGACGGGGCGGAACATACGCCCGGAGCGTCATTCGGCGGACCGCTCGGGATCATCCGGGTCCGTTCGTTCCGGCGGGAACGATCGTTCCGGCGGTTCCGAACCAACGGGATAGCGCGGCGGAAACGAATGTGCGGCAGGCACGGGTTTCTTTTGGAGCGGTGGCTTCGATGAACGCCGGCTGATGCCCAAGTGGCGAGAAGTTTCTTGCTCTGACGACGCCGTCGCGTGTCTGGCAGGTGGCTTAGCCGCTGATGCACGAATGCCGGGGCTTCCCTTCGGTCCAGCCCCGGCCACACGAAATCCGCATTTCCATACAAAACAACAATCGGAGCGAAAACAACTCCGATTGCTCTTCCCAGCCTCCGCTACCTGAGAGAGGTTGGATGCTGGTTCGGGTTTTGAGCGGCGAATCTGCAGTACCGCCGATCATGCGTGCCCGAGCAAGTTCGTTTCGACGTGGTGCCCGGCCTTGCGTCGGTCCATGGCGTCGAGAGCAGATGACCAAACCCGGGGCCTTTGTCGGCAAGAGCGCTTGTGCTCGAGAGCGGCATCCCCCGGCGGCGGACGTCCACCTCACGCGACGGCGGCGTGTCACGCACAGTGCGTGACGGGTCGTTCGGCTCGCCCCCAAGGGGG
>JACCRE010000066.1 GCA_013813775.1 Planctomycetaceae bacterium | reverse complement strand
TTTCAGACCCAGCCTCCGCGAGCGCTCGATCAACTCTCGTGGAATTCGGGCCAACGCTCCCAGGCGTAGGTCCATTCCATCCACATTCGCAGCAGGCTCCATAAAAGCCGCATCTTGGCGACGTGCTCCGGAGCGAGCTTCTGCTGCTTCTCCGCCGATTCGCGACTGGCATCGGCCAGACCCCAGCGTTCGCCGAGACGACGGCAAAGGCCGTCGGCCTTCAGATCGAACTCGGCGTCGTCGGCGAGAAATCCGGCACCCTCCGCCGTGACGAAGGTCTCGAACAACCTCGCGCGGTACGGATCGACCTCGATCGGGCGAATCGCCCGCTCCGCGTCTTCCAGCACGGCGGCGACTCGCTCGACGATCGTCTCGTCGAGCGAGGTCTCTTCGATATCGGCATCAGCAGTCATAAAGATCGCAATCCGAAACGGAACTTCCCTCGTAGTCTGTCGGGGGGGACGATCTACTCAAGCGTCGCATCGAGCGTGATCTTTGCGTTCAACAGCTTTGAAACAGGGCAGCCCGACTTCGCCTTCGCGGCAAGCTCTTCGAATTTCTCGCGAGTCGCTCCCGGCACCTTGGCTTTCAGCGTCAGATGGACCGCGGTGATCGCGAAGCCATCCTCGACCTTGTCCAAAGTGACGTCGGCCTTGGTCTCCATGCGTTCGGCCGTGAGCTGCGCTTCGCCGAGAATCAAAGACAGCGCCATCGTGAAGCAACCGGCGTGTGCCGCGCCGATGAGCTCCTCGGGATTCGTTCCCGGCTTGCCCTCGAAGCGGCTCGAGAAGCCGTAGGGATATTCCTTGAGAGCGCCGCTTTGCGTGGAGATCGCTCCCTTGCCGTCCTTGATGCCGCCCTGCCAGATCGCCGATCCCGAGGCCTTCATCGCTGGATTCCTCCCGAAATGTGCGTAACACTCACTTGCAGCGATGCGGTCGCAGCAATCGCTTACAAGGATGGTATCGCGCAACTGTCAAATGCTCACCTACACGGGCAACCTCGTTTTCAGGTGGCGGGTATGAAAGGTCGTCGCACAACGCAGGATGCCATATAGCCCGCCTTTCTTCCGACAGCACCCAAGGCCTTACATCAATTTCGCAGGAAGACCGATGAAACACGCTCGAGTCGTCGCGTCCTCAATCATCGCCGTCACGGCGTTTCTCGCCTCGTCCGACGCCGCGGCGCGGGAACGCTGGAGTCCGGAACAAGCCCGGAAGTGGGACGAGGCGACTCCCTGGCTCGTCGGAGCGAACTACACGCCCGCGTACGCCATCAATCAGTTGGAAATGTGGCAGGCCGAAAGCTTCGATCCAAAAGCGATCGATCGAGAGCTCGGCTGGGCGCAGGAGCTGGGCTTCACGAGCATGCGCGTGTTCCTGCACCACAAGCTGTGGGAGCAGGATCGCGAAGGGTTTCTGAAACGGATCGATCAATTCCTTGCCATCGCCGACAAACATGACATCGGCGTGATGCTCGTGCTGTTCGACAGCGTCTGGGATCCGCACCCCAAACTCGGCAAACAACGCGAGCCGCAGAAGGGCTTGCACAACTCCGGCTGGGTGCAGAGCCCCGGGGCCGACGACCTGCTCGATCCGTCTCGCCACAAACTGCTCGAAGAGTATGTCCGTGGTGTCGTGACACACTTCAAAGATGACGATCGAGTTCAGGTCTGGGATCTGTGGAACGAACCCGACAACACGAACGGCAACAGCTACGGCAAGAACAAGCTCAACCAGGAGCCGGCGGACAAGGTCGAGCGCACGCTGCCGCTACTGAAACAATCATTCGCCTGGGCGCGGGAATCTGAGCCGAGCCAGCCGACGACTTCGGGCGTCTGGATCGGCAACTGGGCCGACCCCGCCAAGCTGTCGCCGACGGAACGCGTTCAGCTCGAAGAGTCCGACATCATCTCGTTTCACACGTACGATCCGCTGCCCGGCATGAAGAAATGCGTCGAGAACCTGCGACGCTACGACCGGCCGATCCTCTGCACCGAGTATATGGCCCGGCCACGCGGCAGCACGTTCGATCCGCACCTCGGCTACATGAAGGAAGAAGGCGTCGGCGCGTATTGCTGGGGCTTCGTCGCCGGCAAGAGCAACACGATCTATCCTTGGGATTCGTGGCAGAAGCCCTATGACGCCGAGCCGGAAGAATGGTTCCACGACATCTTCCGCGAAGACGGTTCGCCCTATCGGCCCAAGGAAGTGGAGTTCATCAAATCGGTGACGAAGAACCGGTGACGGAGGCGGGCCAAACGAAGCGACAAGTGTCCTTTTGTACACTTTTCGGCCGGCGAGGTGGGGCGAGCATTCTTCTGACCGCCCCGTTTTTCAGGCTTTCCGAATCCGAACCTTCGGCCAAGGATCTACTTTGTGAGCTTTTAAAATCGGCTCCATAGTTCCCCATTTTGTGACGTAGGGTATATACTTAGGTGCAACAAGTGGCTCTTCATCAAGATTTCTTCGGGGTATGACCGAAGTTGGAATGGGGAGAGACAGGATTAGACTGACGCACGGATGGCCCACTTCACGGAAGGTGCTCGCTGACGAACGATTGATCCCTTGAGAAGACGCCTAGTCGGCATGGTGTAACGCATGTACCGCCTCGAGCACTTCGAACGCAATTGCCGCGTGATCGAAGACGACCGCGTGCTCTTCGCCGGGTCGTTTCGTGAGTGCGAAGATTATCTCGATCTGCTCGAAAACGTGCGGCCGCCGAAGTTCCTGAAGCGAAAGCGGCAACGCTCGAAGCCACTTCAGGCTTTGCGGCACACCACGTCTTGGGCGATTGCGTTCTTCAGCCGCATGCGAACCGCGGCGGATTGACTATAATCCTCCGGATGCGCCGCTGCCCTTTCTTGCCCGCCACCGGTCTTCTGCCGGACGCCCGACGAAACTCTCTGCACGTTGTCGTCCTGCTCGCGGTCGCCTGGCTCGGCATGTCGGCACAGGTCGCCGTCGCGCACCCGATCTCCGTCGTCACCGAGTCGGCCTTCGTCGAACGCGACAAGGTCACGGTCGATATCGAAGTCTTCGCTGAAGACCTCTATTTCTTCCACGGAGTCAAAGAAAATGACGCCGGAGCGGTCGGGAAGGAAGGTTTGCGCGAGGCTGCGGGCAAGCATGGAGCTCTGCTCCTCGAACGGCTGCCGGTGTTTGATGCCGCCGGTCGCCGCCTCAAAGGCGAAGTTATCTCCGTCACGGGCGACGAGTTTCCCGAAGACATTCTGCCCGGCGAGCTGATGGGGCACTCGCTGATCTACCGACTCGAATTCCCGCTGAGTGAGCCGCCGGAGTTCCTCACGTTTTCACAGCGGCTCGTTGATTCATCAGCGGGCTTTCCTGCCCTCGTTGATTTCCGCATCAAGCAAGCGGGACGCGACGACGAGGCCGTGGCGACTCTCAAGCCGAATCAGGTCCGCACGATTCGCTTCGAGTGGGAAGGAGAGACCGCTCTCCCGGCGACGAGCGACGCCGTGCGTGAATCGTGGATGAAGGAACAGCGAGATGATGCCCTGGGGGCGACGTCGCTGAACACCATTCGCTCGTTCCTCTACATCGCCAAGCGAGAGGTCCGGCACGAACTGCTGATCCCGTTTCCCCTCGTCGAAAGTTTCATCACCGTCGACCGTGCCGATCCCGACTTCCTGACGCACGACGAACAGCAGGTCGCGAAGCCGAAGATCGGCGAGTTTTTCGTCGAACAGAATCCGGTCACGATCGACGGAACCGCATCGAGGCCAAGCGATGTGCGAGTGGAGTTCTTCACGCTCGATGATCGGAACCTCGCCAAAGCCGTGCCGCGGCGAACGGTGAGCGCGGTCAACTGTCGCATCGGCCTAATCCTGACGTACCCTCTCGAACGTCCGGCGAATGAGGTCAAACTCGTCTGGGATGCGTTCAATCGAGAGGCCTGGCGGGTCGACGCCTTCTGCTTTGTCGGGGATGAGGTTCTGCGACCGGAATTCTCGGCCGCGAAACGAAAGGACACGTTCGTCTGGAACCGGCCTCCCGAACCGAAGCCGGAACCCGTTCCCGTCGCTCGCGTCCCGGCCAGCCCAACGCTGACTCTGCCGGGATTCTCGATCCTCATCGCAGCCATTGGAGCCGTGTTCGCCTTCCTGCTGCGCCGTCGTCCACCTTTGGCGGTCGGCATCGCGGTCGGTTGCTGCGTGTTGGCGATTACGGGTCGGAAGCACGTTCAAGTCACGTTCGCGAGGCCGCTCGCGTCGACTCCTGAACTGCCGGCGTCGGAGACCGACGCGATCGTTCGCACGCTGCATGCGAACCTGTATCGCGCGGCCGACGCCGCCACCGACGAAGAAGTCGTGGAAGCGCTTGCCGCGGCGGCGGACGGCGACGTGCTGCGATCTCTGGCCCTTCAGCTCATCGAATACGTCCGTTTCGGCGAGGACGAGGGAGGGACGCTCGCGGTACAGGATGTCGAGGTTCTTTCCGGTTCCAGAGCCGGCGAACGGGCGGAAACCGGCGGGTTCGACTATCAAATGACGTGGGACGTGACGGCGCGTCTCGAGCACTGGGGGCACGTCCATGACCGCCGCTTTCGGTACGATGCCGTATTCGCGATTGATCCGAGAGAAGGGCGTTGGGTCATCACCGAGATCGATCTCAGAGACGTTCGAATGCTCGAAGATGAGTCGTTAGAGACTTCGCAAGAGACGGCATCGGGCGTCGGGAAGGACGCCTCGTGATCCGCTGCGAAGGCATCGAGTTCGGCTATCCGCAGTCTGGCTTTCGCCTGACGATTCCGCTCCTCGTCGTCGAGACCGGCGAGAAGGCGGCGATCATTGGTCCAAGTGGTTCCGGCAAGACGACGTTGCTCCATCTGATCGCAGGCGTTCGTACGCCGAGTCGTGGCAAAATCGCCGTCGGCGAGACCGTCGTTTCCGAACTTTCCGACGCCGCCCGCCGCCGCTTCCGGCTGAGGAACGTCGGATTCGTGTTTCAGAACTTCGAACTGTTTGGTCACCTCACGGTCCGTGAGAATGGTCTCTTCCCATCGGCCGCCGGCGGAATGCCGCGTCGCGATCAGGACGCAGCCGCGGCCGAGTTGGGACGACTGGCGGCAGCGGTCGGCATGACCGATCATCTCGACCGTCGGGCCGACCGGCTGAGCCGGGGCGAGCAGCAACGTGCGGCGCTGTGTCGGGCTTTGGCTCATCGACCGCCGGTCGTGCTCGCCGATGAGCCGACCGGCAATCTGGACCCGGGCAACAAGAAACACGTCATGGAACTGCTGGTGAGCGCCGCTTCCGAGCGAGAGGCGACCTTGCTCGCCGCCACTCACGATGAGTCCTTGTTGCCGCTGTTCGATCGAGTCATCGACCTGCGCGACGTGGGAACGCCGGCATGAGGGCGCTCGTTCGCTACGCCTTTCGCTCGCTCGGCCGCCGGCCGCTGACTGCGGTGTTGCTCGCGGTGAGCCTGGGGATCGCCTTCGGGCTGCCCGGCGCGGTGCGCTCCGTCGTCGCCGCGTTCGAAGAGGAACTCACGGCTCGCGCCGACGCCGCTCCGCTGGTGTTCGGGGCGGCCGGCAGTCGCTCCGACCTCGTGTTGCATGCCTTGTTTTTTCGCAGCGATCCCCCTGGCGAGATCAGAGTCGCCGATCGAAAGGAGTTCGACAGCCACGGTCTCGCGGAGACGGTGCCGCTGTGCGTGAAGGCGACCGTTCGCGGCGTTCCGGTGGTCGGCACTGACGGCGGCTACTTCAAGTTGCGAAGACTGAGGCTCGACGCTGGTGATCCGATTTCCCGGCTCGGCGATTGCGTGCTTGGCGCGCGTGCCGCCGAGCGTTTGGGTCTGAAGGCCGGCGAGAAAGCGGCGACGGATCCCGAGAACCTGTTCGGGGCATCGGGCGGCACGCCGGTCCGGCTGCGGATCACGGGAGTCCTCGCCGCGATGGGATCGGCCGACGATGATACGGCCTTCGTCAGCCTGGAAACGGCCTGGCTGATCGCCGGGCTTGGTCACGGTCACTCGGGCGGCTCCAAAACGCACGCACACGAAGATCGCGAGTCGACGTCGAGCGGGTATGTCGAAGTCACCGACGAGAACGTTGAGGGCTTCCATTTTCATGGACGCCCGGAGCGATTCCCTCTGACGGCGGTCATCGCGATTCCACATAGCCGGGATGACCGGCTGCTACTGATCTCGCGCTACCTGAGGACTGATGAAGGCACGGCCGTCGCGGAATCCGACCGCGTGCTGAGAGACCTGCTGAGCGTCGCCGTACGAGTCCGTCGGCTTTTCGACGCGAACGCGGTAGTGACCACCTGCGCCATGATTCTGTTGTGCGCGACCGTCGTCACTCTGTCGGTGAGGCTGCGCTGGCCGGAAGTGCAAACGATGCATCGACTCGGTCTCTCGCGCACCAGAATCGCATCGCTGTTCGCGATCGAAGTGTTGATCGTGGGACTCGGAGCATTCGCTCTCGGATTGACGATCGTGCTTGCGTCGCACGCAGCGGCGCCGGTCATTTTCAAATGGTTCGTCGTATAAATAAAGTCACTGTCGACGAGAGAATCGAGATGATTCCCGGACGTTACCGCCACTACAAAGGCAAAGACTATGTCGTTCTCGGCGTCGCTCGACATAGCGAGACCGAAGAGGAAATGGTCGTGTACCGACAGGATTACGGCGACCGCGGCTTGTGGGTTCGACCGAAGGCGATGTTCCTCGAAACCGTCGAGATGGACGGTCGCAACGTCGAACGGTTCCGGTACATTGGCCCGAACGATGAATGAAGGCATGCATGGCAGTTTGCGTTCCTTTAGAGCCGCGTGAAGCCCGCCTAATCAGCCAATTCGCCGGAACTCCCTTCGCATGATTTCGTCTCCTCCACCGATTGCGTTCGGACTCGATCGCTGCGTTTCCGAGCAACCAAAGGTTCTCGAAGGCGCTCGCTTCGGCTTGCTCGCGAACATGGGATCGGTGGATTGTGAATTGCGGTACGCGTGGGATGTTCTCCACGAGGCGTTTCCTGGGCGGCTCGTGCGTCTCTTCTCGCCGCAGCATGGGCTGTGGGGTGAACAGCAGGCGAACATGGTCGAATCTATGCATTCCCACCATGCGCGGCTCGATCTTCCCGTGTTCAGCCTCTACGCCGACCGACGCAAGCCGACCGACGAGATGCTCGACGGCCTCGATGCCCTCGTGATCGACCTGCAGGACGTGGGAACGCGGGTCTACACGTTCGTCTGGACGGCGACCTACTGCATCGAGGCCTGTGCGGAAGCCGGGATTCCCGTGATCGTCCTCGATCGGCCGAATCCGCTCGGTGGGATCGTTGCGGAAGGCCCGCCGCTCGACCCCGAGTTCCGCAGCTTCGTGGGACTCGCGAGCATTCCCATGCGGCACGGCCTGACGCTGGGCGAGTTGCTGCGGCTCATCAACGCCGAGCACAAGATCGGCGCGGAACTGCACGTCGTGTCCCTGTCCGGCTGGAACCGTTCGAACCTTTGGAACGATCTTGACCGTCCCTGGGTGCTGCCCTCGCCGAACGTGCCGCGAATTGGAGGCGTGCAGGTTTATCCGGGGCAGGTGATGCTGGAAGGCACGAACCTCTCCGAAGGGCGCGGCACAACCACGCCTTTCGAATGGTGCGGAGCGCCGTTCGTCGATGCCGACCGGCTGATCGACGTTCTCGCGGAATCTAAACTGCCCGGCGTGGTCTTCCGGGCCGTTCGCTTCATCCCCACGTTCGACAAGTGGAAGGGCGAGAGTTGCGGTGGCGTCGCGATTCACGTCACCGAGGCCGCGTCCTTCCGGCCCTACCGCGCGACGGTCGCGATCCTCGCCGCGTGCCGCAGGCTGTGGCCGAGCGAGTTCGGGTGGCTCGACCCGCCCTACGAATACGAAACAGTGAAGAAGCCGATCGAGATCATCGACGGGCGGGCGACGCTGCATGAAGCGATCGACGCCACCGCGTTCGACAACAGGTTTGATCCCGCGGCTCTCGACGATTGGGATCGCGAGTCATGGCGACGGCGGGTCGAGCCGTACCTGCTCTACGAGTAGCACTTGTCGAACATCGTTACCGGCGGGCTTGCGCCCGCGGCTCGCCTACGACTGTTTTTTGCCGGGTCATCAACGACACCACAATCAACGTCGCGAATCCCAGCGGGATCGTGACGATGCCCGGCTGGCTGAAGGGCACAATCGCGTCTTCCGGCTTCATGCCGTAGACGCCTTTGTAGGTGTCGCCGCTGAGCAGAATCCAGGCGAGCGAACTCGTCATGCCGACGAGAATCGCGGCCGTGATTCCCTGCTTCGTCGTGCCTTTCCAGAACAGCAGCATCACCAGCGACGGCAAGTTCGCCGATGCCGCAACGCTGAAGGCCCAGCCGACGAGGTAGTTCACGCTCATTTTCGCGAAAAGAATCCCGAGCAGGATCGCCACGGCACCGACGACGACCGAAGCGACTCTTGCGGCGCGCACTTCACCGTGATCGCTCATTTCGAACTTCATGACGCTCTTCATCAGGTCATGCACGACCGCTCCACTGGAGGCGATGATGAGGCCGCTGACGGTTCCCAACACCGTCGTGAACGCGATCGCCGAGATTACTGCGAACAGCGTTTCGCTGAAGCTCCTGGCAAGCAACGGAGCCGCCATATCGCTTTTCGTCACGTCGAGCGCGCCGCTCGTCATCGCACCGAGGCCTAGATACAGCGTGAGCACATAGAAAAATCCGATCGTGCCGATGCCCACGATCGTGCTCTTCCGCGCCGACGCCTGATCCTTCACGGTGTAATAGCGAATCAGAATGTGCGGCAGGCTCGCCGTGCCGCAGAAGAGGGCCAGCATGAGGGAGAGGAAGTTGAGCTTGTCCGTCGTTTCACCGCTTCGAAGGCCGGCGAACGCCGGTAGATTTCCGGGACGGAGAACCTGACTGCCTTCCGTAGGAACTGGTCGATAGATCGTGCCAGTGCCGCCCTCTTCGTCCGAGAACGGCTCTCCCTTCCAGAGTACGACTTCGCTCTGCTGCAAGACGCGCAGAAACTCGAGCGGGCCGACCGGCCCTGTATCCGGCACATCGCCGGGGAGGCGCGAAACGCTGCCGACAGGACGCAGGACAGCGTGTCCTGCCCCAGTTCCGCGAGGTGACCCGTTCACGAAGATCACGCCGTCACGGTCGGTCACGGTCTGCGCAGTCAGCGGCTCCGCATCAACGCGGAACCCGCGATTCAGAATCAGGCCGACCAGCACGGTGCTGAAGACGACCAGCAGGCCGCCCTTCAAGAACTGCACGTAGGTCGTACTCACCATGCCAGCCGTGACCACGATCAGAATCACGATCGTGCCGACCATCACCACGCCCATCCAATGCGGCAACCCGAACAACGGCGTGACTAATACACCTGCGCCGACCATCTGCGGTATCAGATAAAAGACGCTGACGGCGAGCGTGCTGATGGCGGCCGAGAACTTGATCGCCGGCGAGTTGAAGCGGCTGTCGAGGGCGTCGGCGAAGGTGTATTTGCCCATCCGCTTAAGCGGCTCGGCGATCACGAACAGAGCCACGACCCAGCCGGCGAGATAGCCGATCGAGTAGAGGAAGCCGTCGTAACCGTAGAAGGCGATCATCCCGCAGATGCCGAGAAAGCTCGCCGCTGATAGATAATCGCCCGCGAAGGCGACGCCGTTGACGAACCAGTGGATGTGTCCTCCGGCCGCGAAGAAGCCGCTGGCGGATCTCGCCTTACGGCCCAGCCAGAAGCTCAGGCCGAGCGTGACGCCCACGATCGCCGCGAAAATCAGGATCGCGAGCAGGTTGCGTTCGTAGATCACGGGCGGCCGCCCTCGCGTTTTTCGGGCGCGGGAGCGTCGTTCCGACACAGCCAGCCGTACACGAGCGCCAGCACGAACGCGACGACGATCAACGCAAAGCCCGACAGGATCGCCACGTTCACCCCCGCGATCGGTGTCCGTTCCATGACTTCCGGCGCGAACGCGTTCGTGACGACGAACGCTCCATAAAGCAGAAGATAGACGGCGAAGAGCACGAGGCCATACCGCACGTTGCGGCCGATGGTTTCAGTGCTCTCGGTCTCGTCCGTCGTGTTCGGTCCGTGATGCAGCGGCACGGGTCGCCTTCTAAGGAAATGAGAAAGAACTGCCAGTCAGAGAAGCGACCCACCAAGAGCAAAAACGATACGTAGCCGTAGCCGAAACGAGGCGCCGGTTTCTCTATCGCCAGAATGGACTCGCCTCTCGCGACAATCAACCATCACCGGAGACGTCTGCGACGAGACGCCTCGCGAAGTCGACCACGGCCCTCTGCTCAGGGAGCAGCACGCGATTTTCGGCGGCAATGAGCTGCCGCAGATCAACGATCACGTCAACGTCGTCGAAAGGCTCAAGCTCGATGACTTCGCCGAAGCGCCTAAGCCGCGAGATGAACTCCTCCGCAGTGTTTGAGGCGCTATATGGCACGCTGGTCCAAACCTCACGCGGCAAAGGCATCCGTCCAGCGAACATGACATAGCCGCCGTCGGAGGCACGGCTGATCGCGAACGAGGCATGGTTTCCAGTCATCGCCGTTGCAGCCGCTAAAACAGCTTCCGCGGAGAGCAGCGGGGCATCGGCGCCGACCAGCAGCACGAAAGGATGCCGTTCGAGCAGCGAACCGTAGACGAAATCGAGGCGATCACCGAGTCCGCCGACTCCCTGTGAAATCGCTGGGAGAGATCGCCAACGCGGAAGGTGAAGACAGTTCGATTCAGCAACCGCCCAGTAACCGTCCACCGCTGCGACGCGACAGGCGCGGGCGACGACGGCCTCGGTCGCGGTGAGGCACAGCCGGTAAAGTTCCTCCGCGCGTTCGGCGCCGACGGACGCCGCGAGTCGCGTCTTGACCGGGGAATGGCCCGGCGTCTTCACGAAAACGGCGATCGCACCGCGATTGGTCACGCTGTTCGCCTCCACTTGAGGCGAATGACTTCGGGCACAGCTTGACGGAACGTGAGCCAAAGATGCCTCAGCGTCGTTCGCATCCAGCCCCGTTCAGCGTATTTCCTCCCGGACGTCTTCACGACGCTCGCGACCGGGTGAAGTCGAATGCCCCGGCGGCGGGCCGCCCAGACGAAGAGATGGTCTTCGCCGTAGGCGGAGCGTTCGTCGAATCCTCCCAGCCGCCAAAACAATTCACGACCGAGACAGAAACCCTGATCGCCGAACGGCAAACCGAAAAGCCGGCAGCGGAGCATGACGCCGAACTCATTAAGCCGCAGCATCCTCGGACCATCAACGAATTGCAGCGAAAAGTAGTGCAATGCGTCTGGCTGCTCCGTGGTCGCGGCTATAAGCGCAGCGCACGCTGCCTGCGGAAGTCTGGAGTCGGAGTGAAGGAACCAAAGCCTTTCGGCGTCGGCAATGCGAGCGGCGTCGTTCATTTGCGCCGCGCGGCCCGGTCGCGTTTGCAGCCACTTCGCGTCGAACCGAAACGCCCGCACCGTGTCCTGGAAAGCATCAGGCTCTCGTTCGACTCCTGCCAGAAGCACCTGTGTCCCTACCGGCAATTGTTCCGAAAGATCATGCAACAACGCCGGCCAATATGATTCGCCGGCAGCAACCGGAACAATCACGGAAATCTCGGTATGACTGTGGTCAATACGTCGCTCACCACCACCTTCGGACATTGCGCCGAATGCCTTCCGTCAGGAACATTTCCGTCGAACGAGACCAGACGACGCAGGCTTTGTGCGTTTACCGAGCCGCGACATGAGCCTATCGTGGTAAGACCTTCCCCAACAGGACACCCGACATGGCAGAGGCGCTATCCTCCCTCGCCCCGCCGCACACCTCCACCGACGACTCATTTCGCATCACGAGTGATTTCTCACTTTCGTGGCAGGATCGGCTCGATCGCGTCATTAAGACGATGCGCGAGATGAGTCTGCAGGACGATCCGCAGGAGATGGTGCGCGCCTATGCACGGCGGATGGAAAGTCTCCTTCCAGTCGACCGTCGCGTTTCACTGTCGCGGCGAGACCTGTCGCAGCCAAGTTACCGCGTCACACGGTTTTCAGAGTGGAAGGAAGACATCAACCCGTGGCAAGAGAAGCATCGCTTGCCGTTGCATGAAGGCGGGCTGTTCGCCGATCTGATCTATGCCGACGAACCGGTCATCATCGACGATCTCCACATCGATTCCGACGATCCGGCGGCTCGCTATCTCGACGGTCAGCGGTCGCTGATGGCGATTCCCATGTTCGACGGCGGCGTCGCTCTGAACATGGTGATTCTCACTCGCTCCGAGCCTGACGCGTTCGACCGCGAGCGGTTTCCGGATACGGTCTGGATTTCAAACCTGTTCGGTCGGGCCACGCACAATCTCGTGCTCACTGGCCAGCTTCGCGACGCCTACGAGATCGTCGATCGTGAACTGAAGGTCGTCGCCGATATTCAGCAGTCGCTGCTGCCTAAGGAGATGCCCAAGATCGGCACGCTCGATCTCGCGGCCGCGTACCGCACGTCGCACCGGGCGGGCGGCGATTACTACGATTTCTTCCCGTTGCGAAACGGCGGTTGGGGCATCTTGATCGCCGACGTCTCGGGGCACGGCACTCCCGCGGCCGTCGTGATGGCGATCACGCACAGCATCGCGCACCTGTATCCCGACAGCTCGATCGATCCCGGCAAGATGCTGGAGTTCGTCAATCGGCACCTCGTCGCTCGCTACACCGGCGAACTGGGTGCCTTCGTGACCGCGTTTTATGGCGTCTACGATCCGGTGAAGCGCACGCTCAATTACTCGTCGGCAGGACATAATCCGCCGCGATTGCGACGATGCGGCCGGACGGATGTGCTCGCACTCGACGGGGCGCGCAACATCCCGCTTGGACTGCTTCCGGACGTCAACTATCCGAACGTGACCGAGCAACTCCAGCCGGGCGACCGCATCGTCTTTTACACCGACGGCATCACCGAGGCCCAGAACCTCGTCGGTGAGCTGTTCGGAGCGAAGCGGCTCGACCACTTGCTGGAGTCCGGCTGCGGAGAACATCCGCAAGAGATCGTATCGAACATCATGGCCAGCGTCGAAGGCTTTTCAGAAGGCGCCGCCGCGACCGACGATCGCACGGTGATCGTCGCAAATGTCTTGTAGCCTTCCGCGCCAACTCGAATGGCTCTATAAAGGCGTTCTCAGCCAGGAGAGCGCCCGATGGAACTCACGGAGCATGATCTCGTCCTCGTCACTGGTGCGACGGGGCTTGTCGGCAGCCATGTCGCCGAGCGACTGCGGCAACTCAACGTCCAGACGAGAGCGATCGTTCGTTCAAACGCCGACACGTCGCTTTTGAGATCCTGGGGAGTCGAGATTGTCCCCGGAGATCTCACCGACTCCGCGTCGCTTGCCAGTGCCGCGGAGGGCGTGACGGTCGTGATCCATTGCGCCGCGAAGGTCGGCGACTGGGGGCCGGTCGAGGACTATCGGAAGGTCAACGTCGAAGGCCTGGCGGGATTGCTCGACGCCGTTCAGCGTCCTGGCGTGCTGAAGCGCTTCGTACACATCAGCAGTCTCGGCGTGTACGAAGCGCGCGACCATCACGGCACCGATGAGACGACCCCGCCAAGCCTCTCAGGCATCGACGGCTACACGCGAACCAAAGCCGAGTCGGAAAAGCTCGTGCTCGATCGCGTTCGGCAGACGCAGTTGCCTGCCGTCGTGCTTCGCCCCGGTTTCATTTACGGGCCGCGCGATCGAACGATCCTGCCGCGAATTCTGTCGCGTCTCAAAGACGGCTCCTTCAAGTATCTTGGCTCAGGCGGGCAACTGCTCAACAACACATACGTCGGCAACGTCGTCGAGGCCGTGCTGCTGGCGATTCGACGCGATGACGTCCTCGGTGAAGCCTTCAACATCACCGACGATCAACTGGTGACGAAGCGGTATTTCGCCGCCGGCATCGCCCGCCGAGCGGGTCTGCCGGAGCCGACGAAGTCGGTGGCACTGCCGGTCGCGAAGGCCGCTGCCAAGGTGCTGGAAGCCGTCTATCGTGCGTTGGGCAAGAAAGAGGCCCCGCTGCCATCGATGGCGACGGTCAAGTTCCTCGGGCTGAATCTCGACTACTCGATCGACAAAGCCCGCAACCGCCTGGGCTACGCGCCCTCGATCACCTTCGATCAAGGCATGGACCGCACCTTCGCATGGCTGCGTGCGGAAGGGCTGGCGTAAAACGGCGATGCCGCGACTCCTTTCGCTCACGGCCATCCACGCCCGTATCCCGCTCAAGCGAGATGTGAAACACGCATCGCATACCCGGCGAGAGAACGACACGCTGCTCGTCGAGGCGCAGCTCGCGGACGGCGGCATCGGGTGGGGTGAAGCGCTGCCACGCCCCTACGTCACCGGCGAGACGATCGAAAGTTGTTTCGAGACGCTCGCTGCGCTCGACCTCAAGCAGTTCGGCGGCACGATCGCCGGCCTGAGCGAAGCTGTCCATCGCTGCCGCGACGTACGAATGCCTCAGCGACCGCATGGTCAGAGAGATTGCTTCGGAAACTCAGTGCGTTGCGCCGTCGAACTTGCTGTGCTCGACGCCGTCGCTCGCGCGGAAGGCGTGCCGCTCTCCCGTGTCACGGAACTTGTGCCGGAGGCGCAGGCGTTTCGGCGATCGGCTTCACAGGTGCGTTACGGTGTCGCCGTCATGTCGGTGAAGCCGTGGAAGGAAGCGGCGTCGGCACTGGCCTATCGGCTCTATGGCTTCCAGCAATGCAAGGTGAAGGTCGGAGTCACAGGGCAGAACGAACCTGCATCGCTGCGACGGATTCGGCGATGGGCAGGCGCCCATATGGACGTTCGCGTCGACGCCAACGAGGCTTGGCGTCCTGATGAAGTCGAGGCCAAAGTCGCGGCGTTGCAGCCCTTCGGAATCACGTCAGTCGAACAGCCAGTTCCGCACAGCGACGTCGGGAGCCTTGCGGTCATCCGTCCGAAGCTCGATGTGCCGCTCATGCTCGATGAGTCGTTGTGCAGTCTCGGCGACGCCGACCGTGCGATCGGCGACGAACGTTGCGACCTGTTCAATATCCGCCTATCGAAATGCGGCGGCTTCATCAATAGCCTGCTGCTGGCCGCGAAGGCTCGCGACGCAGGGCTGGGTTATCAGCTCGGCTGCATGGTCGGCGAGACGGGAATCCTGTCGGCAGCGGGACGGCACTTCGCCTGCTCGGTCGATGGCATTCGTTACCTAGAAGGCAGCTTCGACCGACATCTCGTCGCCGAGCGGCTGACGGAACAAGATCTTACGTTCGGCCGCGGCGGAATAGCGCCGGCGTTGGCGAACCCAGGGCTTGGGATCACAATCGATCCTAAAGCCGTTGAACGTGTGAGCGTCAAACGAGAACTTCTTTCGATTCCATGAAGCGGAAGGGTTGCGACCCCTCGGCTTCGATGCACATGCACTTTCCCGAGCAGCGAACAATGAAAGTCGAACACGTCGCCCTTCAGGTTCCCGACGCCCTGGCCACGGCTCGATGGTATGTCGAACATCTCGGCCTGACGGTCAAGATGCGGGGCGTCGAGCCGCCTTATGGCCATTTCCTGGCCGATGACGGCGACGCCGTGATGCTCGAGATCTATTCCTTTGCCGACGTTCCCACGCCTCAATACGCATCTCAAGAGCCGAGGCAGTTGCATCTTGCATTGATCTCGAAAGATGTCGCGGCGGACGTGAAGCGGCTGATCTCGGCCGGCGCGTCTCTCGTCTCCGGCCCGGAATCGACGCCCAAGGGCGACGAGATCGCGATGCTGCGCGATCCCTGGGGCGTGTGCATCCAACTCGTGCTCCGAGCGAAGCCGATGTTGCCTGGGCGCTGACGCGGTGATCGATCGAAACCGCCGGGCCTCGGCGGCGGTGACGCGGTTTCGATTCGATTGCGTTTGCGGCGCTCTTCGGCAAGTCGTCATAATCAATGGGTCTTCCCGATTTCGCTCCGCGGAGCCTGCCCCAATGCGAACCCGCCTCACGGTCCTGCCTTTCCTCTGTCTGTTTGCCGCCGTTGCCGCGGCCCAGGACTCTTCGAAGCTCAACGAGCCGCCGGAGGGCTATGTCGCCCTGTTCAACGGCCAGGATCTCGCCGGCTGGATCGGGCACAGCCTCGATCCAAAGAAGCTGCGCGAGATGCCTCCGGACGAGCGAACCGGGCTGCTCGAAAAGAACTGGGACGAAGTCGAGCAGCACTGGAGCGTCGAGAACGGCGAACTCGTCAACGACGGACATGGCCCTTACCTGACGACGGCGAAAGATTACGGCGATTTCGAGCTGTTGCTCGAGTACAAGACCGTCGCCAAGGCCGACAGCGGCATTTATCTCCGCGGCGTTCCGCAAGTGCAGATCTGGGACACCACCGAGGCCGGCGGCAAGAAGGAGATGAAGGCCGACAAAGGATCGGGCGGCCTCTTCAACAACCAGAAGACGCCGAACACGCCGCTCGTGCTCGCCGACAAGCCGTTCGGCGAATGGAATACCTTCCGCATCCGGCTGGTCGGGGATTCGGTGACGGTGCTTTTCAACGACAAGCTCGTCGTGAACGAACAGCCGCTCGAAAACTACTGGGACCGCGAGAACCAACTCTACCCGGTCGGCCCGATCCAGTTGCAGACGCACGGCGGTGAGATTCGCTTTCGCAACGTCTTCCTGAAGGAGATTCCTCGGAAGCCGCCGGAGGCAGGATATCTCGCCGAAGATGGCACGCCCTATGGCGATGAATGGAAGGAAGCGTCTGCGGCCGATACGAACGACCTGCGTAACTTCGACATGCACGCGACCTTCAAGTTGGAAGGGGATCTGCCAGCAGAGGCCTTGTTCCGCGCGAACGGGGGAGAGTATGGCTCTGCATTGGTGCTGACCGTATCGCCGGAGCACGGGATTCTATTGTCGGATCGCAAGCAGAACGATTCCGACTCCGAGACCAGCAAGCCTTACACGATCGCAAGTACGCCGCTCGAGGCGAGCGGTTTCAAGAAGAACGAATCGAATCATCTCTATCTGCGTGTCGAGGATGACCACATCCAGGCTTGGCTGAACGCGACACCGGTCATCGACACACTGTATGCGCACGGGCCGGAATCGGGCGCGATTGACGGAAGCGGCGCACACGACCTAAAGGCCTACGTTCGCAACCTTGCGACAGACACGCGGGAAGAGATGCCCGCCGCGGATGAAGTCGGCTTCGAAGCGATTTTCAACGGGCAGGATCTCTCCGGCTGGACCGGCGACGTGACTGGCTACGCCGCCGAGCCGAACGTCTTGAAGTCGAAACCCGGTGCCGGCGGCAACCTGTTCTACGAATCCGAACTCACCGATTTCGTGTTCCGATTCGAGTTCAAGCTCGACGAGGGCGGCAATAACGGCGTCGGCCTGCGGGCGCCGCTCGGCAGAGACGCCGCCTACGCCGGGATGGAAAGCCAGATTCTCGACAACACGTCGGAGCAGTACGCGACGATCCAGCCTTATCAGGCTCACGGATCGATCTACGGCATCGTTCCCGCAAAGCGCGGCTATCTCGCTCCGGTCGGTCACTGGAACCAGCAAGAGATCGTGCTGGATGGCAGTCACGTCAAGGTGACGCTCAACGGCAAGGTCATCATCGATGCCGACCTTGAGGAAGCCTCCAAAGATGGAACGCCCGACCATAAGGAGCATCCCGGACTCAAAAATCAGGCCGGGCACTTAGGGTTCTTGGGCCACGGTCACGAGATCGTGTTTCGGAATCTCCGTCTGAAACGATTGAATGCTGAATGAAGCTAGTGTATCGCCCGATCTGTCTTGACAGGTTCTTGTGAATCGAGGAAACCACGCTCTCTGTCACGTATCAGGAGAGCGACTGTGGGCATGGAAGCGAAATTCGTGGTGCGGCTTTCGGACGAGGAGCGGGCCGAGCTCTCGGCGTTGGCGGCGCGGGGCCGCGTGGCGGCCGGCGTGCGGCAACGGGCCCTGATTCTGCTGAAAGCGGACGCGGAGGGGCCGGCGTGGACCGACCCGCAGATCTCCGAACTCGTGCTGGTGAGCTTGTCCACCGTGCACCGCGTGCGGCAGCGATGCGTCGACGAAGGGCTGGAAGCGGCGGTCTTCCGCAAGCCCTCTCCGCGGCGGCAGTACCGCAAGCTGGACGGCGCGCAGGAAGCGCAGCTGATCGCCCTGGCCTGCTCCGATCCGCCCGCCGGCCGCGTCTCCTGGACGATGCAACTCCTGGCCGACCGGCTCGTGGAACTGGAGATCATCGACTCGATCGGCCGCGAGGCGGTCCGCACGACCCTCAAAAAAACGTGCTCAAGCGGCGGCTCCAGGAGCCGTGGCTCCGCGAGCAGTGGGTCTTGCCTCCCGCGCACAACGCCGAGTTCGTCTGCGCGATGGAGGGCGTCCTCGACGTCTACCAGCGGCCCTACGACCCGCGGCGGCCGGTCGTCACCTTCGACGAGACGAGCAGGCAGTTGACCAAAGAGACGCGGACTCCGGTGCCCGCCGCACCGGGACGGCCGGCGCGCGTCGACTACGAGTACGAACGCAACGGCACCGCGAACCTGTTCCTGTGGTTCGAGCCGCTGGCGGGCCGGCGGCATGTGAAGGTCACCGAGCGTCGCACGAAGTGCGACTTCGCCGTCGCGGTTCGCGAACTGGTCGACGGCTATCCGGCCGCGGAGAAGATCGTGCTGGTGATGGACAATCTCAACACGCACAAGCCGGCGTCCTTCTACGAGGCGTTCGCTCCCGCGGAGGCCCGTCGTCTGATCGAGCGTTTGGAGATCCACGACACCCCCAAGCACGGCAGTTGGCTCAATATGGCCGAAACCGAACTGAGCGTCCTCTCCCGCCAGTGTCTGGACCGCCGCATCCCGGATCGGCCGACGCTGGAAACGGAAGTCGCCGCCTGGGAACAGGCTCGCAACACCGCCCACTGCAAGGTCGACTGGCAGTTGCCACCGCCGACGCCCGCACCAAACTCAAACGCCTCTACCCGTCACTCCAGCCCGGTTGAACCACTAGGAACGATCGGGAGTTTCAAAAAGACGACGGGATGCCAAGATTCCCCCCGATGTTCGCCGACCGTTTGAAGCAAAGAATGCAAGTGCTTCAGACGGTCGGCGTGTTTTTCGCCGCTCCGCAGGATGGAAGGCGGCCCCTATGCTGACGATGGACTCTGCTGACGATGTTTCGCTCCTCAACGCCATTTCCCGTAAGACCGCCTCAACTGCCACGGGACCGATGCCGCGATGCGGCTTCCGATCGCCGGTTCGAGTCCTGATCGTCGACGACCACCGAATTGTGCGTGCCGGGCTGATCGGCTTGCTGTCCACCCGACCCGAGATCGATGTAGTCGGTGAAGCCTCCGACGGCTTCGAAGCGGTCGATCTCGCAGAACGACTCGAACCCGATGTGGTGTTGATGGACGTTACGATGCCTCGGCTGAACGGCATCGACGCCACCCGCCTGCTGCATCGGAAGCGACCGGAGATTCGTATCATCGGGTTATCGATGCACGACAGCCGCGAGATCGAAGACGCCATGAAGCTGGCCGGTGCCCGGCAGTTCATCACGAAGGGCGGTCCGCCCCTAGCCGTCATCGAAGCCATTCTGGCGACCGAATAGACGTCACGAACCGTCTGCGGGTTTGATTTCGACGGCTATGATCTGGGGCATCTTTCCGCCGACGATGCGGTCGGCCCGCAGAGTCAGATTCGTTCGGCCGCGTTCGAGTCGAATGTTGCCGAGAGACAGCGGCTTCCACGTTTTCTCATAGACCTCGGGTCGTCGGAATCGATCGGGGCTGGGAAGCGGCGGAGGGTCGTGGGCTTGCGTGATCTCGCCGGTCGCGGCCGCGGCTCCCGCTTCGACGCGCACGACAGACCCCATGTTCGCCGGCGGGCAACAGTAGTCGAGAGAGACTTCGTATTCGCCGGCGGTGATGATCTCAATTGGCCACGTGGCGAAGGACGTTTCATCGGTCCAGTTGTCGATCCAGTCGTTCGCCCAGCCCGACTTTCCGTGGTAGCTGATCCCCTCGCCTTGTGCGGGGTGGAGGACGGCTTCGTTGCCGGGCAGCGTTACGCCGGGCCATTCCGCAAGCCCGACCGGCACCGGCACGTCTTCGAAGCCGGCCTGCGAGACCTCGCGCCACTTGGCGTCGAAGGCCGCAGCCAATTCCTTCACGACGTCGGAACGCTCGCGAGCGAGATCTTGTTCTTCGGCAGGATCACTCTGCATGTCGTAAAGCTCTCAGCCGCCCTTCTCGCGCACCGCCCGGTACGTGTCGGTGCGCACGGCTCCTTGCCGACCGTCGGGAACGGGCTTCGTGTCTTTGAACGTGAACAGCATGCGCTCAGGCCAACCGCCGCCCTCTTCGGTGAGAAGCGGCACAAGGCTTCGACCGTCGAGCGTGAGCGACGCCGGCATCGGCACGTCGCAAAGCTCGCAAAGCGTCGGCAATAGATCGACATGCGCCGCAATCGGCTCGACGACTCGACCAGCCTCGATCTTTCCCGGCCAGCGCACGAACAGCGGCACCCGCACGCCGCCTTCGTGGGCACTTCCCTTGCGACCTTTCATGCCTCCGTTGAAACGGTTGCTGTTCGGGCCGTTGTCGGTGAGGAACAACACGATCGTGTCCTGCGCGAGCTTCAGATCATCGAGTGCCGTCAGTAGTCGGCCGACGTTGTCATCGATGTTCTCGACCATGCCGTAGACGGTCGCCGTTTCGTCATCGAAGCCGCGACTCTTGTACTTGTCGAAATAGGTGTCCGGCACTTGAGGCGGGAAGTGCGGCGCGTTGTACGGGACGTAACACAAGAACGGCGACTTGCGGTGCCGCTTCATAAACGTGATCGCTTCGTCGGTCAGCACATCAGTGATATAGCCCGTCGTCGCGACCGGCTCGCCGTTACGCTCGAGCGTCGTATCGAAGTAATTGTTCCAGTGGCCGCCGCAGAAACCGAAGAACTCGTCGAAGCCCTGCCCGTTCGGATGGTTGGGATAATGCCGCCCGTTGTGCCATTTGCCGAAGCAGCCGGTCGCGTAGCCGGCGTCCCTGAACAGTTCGGCGATCGTGACTTCACCGGCCCGCATCGTCTCGTGACCGCGGGTGACGCCATGCACGCCTGACCGCAAGCTGTACCGACCCGTCAGCAGTGCCGCACGGGTCGGTGCGCACAGAGGGCTGACGAAAAATCGTTCGAAACGGGCTCCACTGGCGGAGAGCCGGTCGAGCTGTGGCGTGTCGATTTGATCGTTGCCGTGAGAGGTCACGTCGCCATACCCCAGGTCGTCGGAGACGATCACGATGATGTTGGGGCGCGTTGCGTTTTCCGCGGCGTGTGACACGCCCCACGCCACGCCAATCAGCAAGCAGGCGATGCGGATCATGACGAATGCTCCAGAAGAGAATGGGAGACGCAGTCTGCACGGCTGACGACGTGACGGTTTAGGCGCCGTCTGCCTTCCATCAGTCGCCGGCGGCAATGTACCGAGCAGGCCAGGCATACGCGAGACGACGTCAGCGGTTCCTAGGCTCTGTTTCTAAACTCCGATTGAAGGGCTTTTTGATTTTTGGGAGGGTGCGTTTTTGTTCAACCCATGAGCAGGAGGGAGGCCAAGGATGGCGCGTCATCGATTGACGGACGGGCAGTGGGAGTTGATTGCAGGGTATTTTCCCGAACCAGCCGGGACGGGTCGCCCTCCGGCGGACCCTCGTCAAATGGTGGATGGGATTGTCTGGCGCTTGCGGGCAGGAGCTCCGTGGCGCGACCTTCCGGAGGAATTCGGTCCGTGGGAGACGGTTTACAAACACTTCAACAGGTGGAATTCCGACGGCACGCTGGACAAGATCAAACGGGCGCTGCTGAGAAGAATCGTGGATCGTGCCGGCGTCGACGCGGACCTCTGGTGCGTGGACGGAACCATCGTTCGAGCCGCCCGGTGTGCCGGCGGCGGCGGTAAAAAGGGGATCCGCAAGAACCGGAAGATCATGCTTTAGGCCGGTCTCGGGGAGGTTTTTCCACAAAGATTCACCTGATCTGCGCTGCGGAAGGTTGTCCGATCCACTTCGAATTGTCGGCGGGGCAGGCTCACGAAAACACAACCCTGGTCGATCTGCTCAACAACATTGACGACGAGATGACCACGGGTGCGGGAGATCCGGTCGCCTGGCCGGTGGCCATCGCGGGCGACAAAGGTTACCGAGCCGGCTGGATCGATCGATGAGATGCTGCTTGAAATGGATGTGACTCCCGTCATTCCATCGAAGGCAAACGAGGATCGCGATGCTCGCCCGGTGGAGTTCGACAAGGATCGGTATCGCAGGCGAAACATCGTCGAACGACTGATCGGCTGGCTGAAAGAGTGCCGCTGCGTGTTTGCACGATTCGAAAAGACGGCCATCAATTTCGCCGGCATGATCAAAATGGCTTTCATCGGGCGATACCTCAAAATCCTTCAACCGCGACTTTAGAAACAGAGCCTAGTGAGACAACCAAAGCCTTCATCGCCGACGTTTCCAAGCGACTCCACCGAGCGCCGGGCTTCGCTCACGAGAACCCGCAGATCAGCACGGACGGATGGGGGCCATATCAGCCTGCGATCCGCGACGAGTTCGGATCATCAGCCCGTCACGGCGTGCTCATCAAGAACTACAGCAACCCGGAGACGGGCCGCTATCAGCCACCGGACATGGTGAAGGCGGATCGGATAAACATACAGGCAATAAAAGAGTTGGCGTCGATCTGCACATCGCACGTCGAGCGCTGCAATCTGACGATTCGCACCTTCATGCGACGTTTCACGAGGTTGTGTCTCGGCTTCTCCAAGAAATACGAGAACCTTGCGGCGGCTGCTGCCCTTCACATCGGCGTCTACAACTTCGTGCGGATTCACCGGACGCTCAAAATGACTCCGGCCTTGGCGGCTGGCGTCTGCGATCAACTGTGGGACATGGAACGCTTCTACGATGAAGTGATGGACCGGGAACGGCACGTTCGACGAATAGAGGGATCGAAGCGGCTGGTAAAACGGCTGAATCGCGGCGAGTGAGAACGACGCGGGCCGGGTATGCTGCCCGGCCCGCATTTATTTTGCGAGAATTGAAATTAGGACACTACCTGTCGGCCGCAGTGGATCGAGAGCATCGCCACACGCTCGGAAACGAGGCAGCGGATGTCACACCGGCCGAACGGGCTCCAGACCATGACGGCGGCGCAAATGCCGCGGGGAACTCATTTCCTGTCCCTAGAAAAAGAGTCGCCACCTGTCACAGGTGGCGACTCATGGAGGCGGCGGGAATTGAACCCGCGTCCTGAGAGCCTTGAGCTGAAGCCTCTACGTGCGTAGTCCGTTGTTTGATCTCGCGGCGGAAGGCGCACCGGACAAGGCCCGCTCGCCGCTAGCCCGCAACGTGTCTCGCACTAGCCGTAGTGGGCGGTGAACTAGTGCCAGCCTGAATTTGCGACCGGCCGTCGGGCTCCTCAGGCGGGGATCCCTAAGCCGGAGCTACCTAACCTAAATCAGGCAGCCAAAGCGAACTGCGGTTTGGCAGTTGTTGTTTGATCAGCTTTTTACGTGGCCGGCTGATCAACCACGACACGCCACCCCAACCCGAAGAGAACCAGTCGAATCCGATCGCCCCCGGTGGTGGTTGCTCACTCGACATGCCAAGAGGCCCGTCGGGTTCGCAGCGATTATTATAGCTGGCTGCGGGACGGAGGAAAGAGGATGGAAGTGAGAAGTGAGAAGGTCTGCGCGTGAGTCCTTCTGTTTTCTGTCTCCTCACTTCTCCCGTCCTCCCCTCAGTGTCTCAGCACCTTTCGTAGGATGTGCAGGCCTGCCGTGAGCAGCACGGCGTTTCCGACCCACATGGCCCAGGTCGGGTCGGCGCTGCCGGTCTTGGAAAGGTTCATCATGCCCAAGGCCAGCGGATAATAGACCACCAGAATCGGCACGAAGCACAGGATGAAGCTCGTCAGAAACTGCCGCCGGGCCTGCAGCATCGCGAACGGCCCCCCGATCAGGACGAAGAACAGGCAGCTCGTGGACATCGCGAGGCGGCTGTGGACCTCGGTGTGCAGTTTCCGGAGATCCGACTCCTTCGGCTTCTCGAACTCGCGATGGTAGAGAGATTCGTCGGTGCCGAGGTCGTGAAACTCCCCGAGCGTGAGTGCGAACAGCGCCCGCAGGTCTTTAGCGACGACGTAATCGTCGAGTTCCGACTGAAGCTTGCCCATTGCCTGTCTGATTTCCCGGATCGTCAGATGCCTGGGGTGGGCATCGGCGAGTTCCTTCGGCATCGGGAAGCGAACGTCGTTGTCGCGAATCGAGATCGACTTGTCGCCGCCAAGGTCGGCCTGGCCGCGATCGAGGTGCAGCACGATCTCGCGGGCCGTCATGTCGAACGAGATCGTCGCCTGCTGGGCCTGGATCATCACCGGGTCGGAGCCGGGAGGGCTGTAGCGAAACGTCGGCCGGATCAGCGTCTTCCCATCGACGTCCATCACCATCACCGAGACGCCGCGTGATGGATCGGCGACAAGGTGCTTCGTCCGCAGCATGTCGAGGAAGATGTCCTCCATCGCTTCAGACACGATGCGCTGGATGTTCGTCATCGCCCAGGGGATGACCTGGTCGGTCAGGACAAGTGAAACGAGGCTGAGCGTAATGCCCAACAGCAAAGCGGGCCACAGCATCGACATCACGTTGATGCCGGCCGCCTTGGCCGCCGTGACCTCTTGGTCGCCGGCCATCCGGCCGTACACGAGACACACCGTCAGTAGCAGCGTGGCGGGGATCGTAAAGGGCATCAGGCTCGGTACGACGTAGGGCAGCACCTGAAGTGCCTGGGCGGGCCCCAGACCTTTCTCGGTCGCCTCCCGGAACACGCCGACGAACACCAGCAGAATCGTGAGGATGCTCAGCAAGAAACTGAACACCTTCAGCAACTCGAACATGATGTAACGCTGGAGCAGCCGCATGGTGACGTCGAGGCGCACAGGTATCGCGAGCGTTTCCGTCCAAGCCGCGGAAGTAGAACAATCGGCAGTTTGGGTCAAGGCCGCACGACCGCATCACCCGGATGGTTCTGTACCGGAAATCCCGATAACGACACGTTTTGCGCTCAAGCAGACTTGCATGGTGCGCCGACCGCAGTCACGATCGATGGGGATCTCTCGCCGCTCATGATCGGCGGTTTGCTCGAACGGAAGGAACAACCGTGAATCGCTTGGCGCATCTCTCGACGGCCGTCGCGCTGCTGGCAATCGGCTTCGCCGGTGGCGTTTGGATCGCTATGCCTTCGGCGACCATCAAGGCTCAGCAGACGCCCGAAGAACCGACTGCGGAACCGATCCAAATTTCGGACGCAAACGCCGAGAAGGTGAAACAGGCTTCCGATGTCTTGGAGACCGCCCAGGCGGCGTTGCAGCAGGACGGGCTTTACAACGCCGCGATCCGCGGCCTCAACCCCTATGCGACACTTTCCGGCGGACTCGATGCGGTCGCCGATCTCGAAGATGGCCGCGGGGTCGATCCGATCACGTTCGCGGGACTTCACGCCGGTCTCGCCACCGACGAAGTGACGACGCAACTCAGTTATGACGCCAACGGCCGGTTGACCTACAAAGGAAAACTGGTCCGAATTTATTCGGTGAATCGCCTTCGCGAGTCCAACCGTCGGCAAGCGGCGGTGATTGACGTGACGAAAGGCGGACGCAGAAAAATCGGTGCACCGCGCGAATAGTCGCTTTTAGTCGATATGCGTCGCCGACGGCCGTGACTCGCGCATTGTCGTTGACGGCACCACAGGCAGGTTCCTTACGAACGGTCCAAGTGGTCTCGCTGTCGTTCGGTGTGCAATCCGACTCGAAATCCTTTGAGAGGCCAATGCTTTGCGGAAGCCGTTGATCGCCGGCGGGCGGCTCGCCCGATAGCTGAACCTGATGGAGCGATTTCCGAACGGATTTTTCTTCTAAATGCCACACGGCGAGATGTACAATCGGGATGAATTGGAGAACTTCTAAGGTCGTGACGGGCGTTCGCCTGTCCGTGCCCGATTCGCCGTCTGCCGTCTCAATTCGCCCTTCGGGAGCCGTTCAAATGTGTCGCTCGTCGCGTCCTGCCGTCCGCTGGTTCGCCGCCGGGCTGACCGCCGTTTCCTTGCCGATGACGCCCGCCTTTGCGGCGGAAAAGGTCTCGGTGAGTCCGGCGTACACCTACGTGACGCCCTCCGGCGAAGCGTTTTTCGGCGTTGCTGTCCGTGCCGAAGACCTGTCGGCGGCACATCGGCCTGCCGCTCGTCACGTCTTGCTGATCGACACATCGGCGAGCCAGGCCGGCGAATACCGGCAGCGGGAACTGATTGCGGCGAAGTCCCTGCTCGCGGCGCTGCCTGCGTCAGCCAAGGTTTCGATCCTGGCGGTTGACGTGACCGCCGAACCGCTCACCGATGGTTTCGTTTCCCCGCAGGAGGCTCTGACGCAAGGTTTGGCGGCCCTAGACAAGCGAGTTCCGCTCGGCGCGACCGATCTCGCCCTGGGTCTCGATGCCGCCTTGTCGGCTTTTGAGCAAGGCTCCGCCGGGTCGATCATCTACATCGGCGACGGCATGAGCGCCGCGAATCTGCTCAAGACCGGCGAGTTGAAGTCGCTCACGGCATCGCTGCGGAACCGTCATGTTCCCGTGCATGCGTTGGCGGTCGGCCCCGACACCGACTGGCACCTTCTGGGGGTGCTTGCGCATCACACGGGCGGCGTCGTGGAACTCGACGCTCGCGACGCCGATGTCGCGGAGCTCGGACAACGGCTCGCGGCGGCCGCGGCGGCTCCCGTGGTTTATCCGCAGGCGCTCAAGGCCAGCGGAACGGGAACTTTGATTCTCGGCGATGCGGTCCCTCCCCTGCGGACCGACCGTGAAACGATTTTGCTGGGCCGAGGTGAACGGCCGGCGAACATCTCGGTGACCGTCGACGGCCGGACTTCGCCGATCCAATTCGGCGAATCAAAGCCGATCGACGGCTTGCCCGCGATTCGCGCCCTCGCATTGGCGGCGGAACGATCCGGCGGGCTGGATATGCCCGCCGCGGGTCGCAACCTGCTCGTCGCGGCTGACGGGGCCGTCGAGCGGGAAGTCGGTCGCCTGGCAGATCTCGGCACCCAGGCGGCCCGCACGAACGATCTCGCGAGCGCGAATACCGTTCTGACAGCCCTCACCGATGCCGATCCGGCGGGACGCGGGACCGAGCGGCTTCGAGTCGCCCTCGCGCAGGTGGAAGACGCGGCTCCGCAGGACGTGTTGCCGCCGCCCGCTCCGGCCACCGTCGATCAAGACCTCATCGGGGAGGAGATCGATCGCCAGCGCATCCTGACGCAACAGATGACCATCGAAACGACCTCGGTCGTCGATCAGGCTCGTCAGATTCGTCAGTCGGACCCCGCTGATGCGTTGAATCTGCTGAAGCGTCAGGAGAATCAGGTTCGAGTCTCGACGGATATCGATCCCGAGGCTCGACGGCAGCTCCTGCGTCGCCTCAACAACGAGATCGTGATCACGGCGAACCTTCAGGAGAAGCAGGAAGTCGATCTCATCCTGCGTCGCGAACGGATCGCTCAGCTCGAAGCCGAAGAGCGAATGATCGAGCGGATGGTGCTCGAAGAAGCCCAGCTCGAGCAATTGATCGAACGCGTGCGAGCGTTGATGGTCGCCGGCTACCATGGAGACGACGCGGCATTCGAAGAGGCGCGCATCGTCGCCAGCAACGCGATGAACGTTCGGCCCGGCAACGGGCCGGCGACGGCGGCGCTCTTCACGGCGACCGCGGCGGATCAGTTGAACAAAATCTTCCGTTTGCGGGCGATACGAAGCGAGCGCTTGCTGGAGACGCTGTACCAGGTCGAACTCTCCCACGTTCCGTTCCCGGACGAGCCTCCGATCGTCTATCCGGCGCCGGAAGTCTGGAAGGCGCTCACGGAACGCCGGAAGAACTACGCGGCGGTCAGCCTCGAAAAGACCGGCCCTTCGGAAGCGAGAATCCGGGCCGCCCTCGACGACGAGACCGAACTTTCGTTTCCGAACACCCCGTTGCGAGACGCTCTCCAGTTCCTCGCCGACATTCATGAAATCAACATCATCGTCGATGATGACGCCCTGGAAGCGGAAGCGCTGTCGGTGAATGACAACGTCGACGTCGTGCTGTCCGGCATCACCCTTCGCAGCGCTCTCAAGATCCTGCTTGAGCCCGACCTTACCTACGTGATCGAAGACGAGGT
This sequence comes from Planctomycetaceae bacterium, assembly GCA_013813775.1. GTDB lineage: Bacteria > Planctomycetota > Planctomycetia > Planctomycetales > Planctomycetaceae > JACCRE01. The sequence continues at coordinate 505 of JACCRE010000066.1, read as the reverse complement.
GATGAAGATCACGACTCAATCGGAAGCCGACCAAAAACTTTCAACGCGAGTTTATCCCGTGGCGGACCTCGTCACTCCGATTCAGCCGTTGGGTGGAGTCGGCGGTGGTCTCGGTGGCGGACTTGGTGGTCAGGGTGGCCAGCAGGGCGGTCTTGGCGGCGGCCAAGGCGGCGGGTTAGGTGGCGGCGGACTCGGCGGCGGCGGCGGGTTAGGTGGCGGCGGTCTCGGCGGCGGCGGCTTCTTCAGCGTGCCCGCTCCGAAGACTCCCGTTGCTGAACCCGGCAAGAACGTTCCGCGGAACACGAACGCGTCCGAACCCATCGACGACGCTGAAATCCAGCAATTGCTCGATAGCGTCCTCGACGGAGCGACGTCCGGCGTGTCCCCCTCCAATTCGCAGGCGTTCGCCTCGGTTCGTGACGTCGAGGGCGAAACCGCCGGCAAAAAAAAATGACCGACGGCCGCTCGACGGTCGCGCAAGTCCCTTCCAGGACAGAATCACCGC
>JACCRE010000048.1 GCA_013813775.1 Planctomycetaceae bacterium | reverse complement strand
CGAGTGTTTCAAGATAGGCTGACTTGGAAGGGAATTGGCTTCCACGCGTTTTGTTGGTAGCCAATGAGTTACGCCGAAATCTTTTACAGCAAAAGTCTTCCCAGATTGAAACAAGCTTTCGCCCTGGTGTCCTCAGCGGCTTGCTAATCAATTTCTCCCAGCTGGCGCTATTGAAGGGGGAATGCACGACGCACCGGAAGACTGCTTCGACTAACAGGTGCGGCAATGATTCAGTGGGATAAAGAAAAGATCGGTCCTGCGGCGGTTGCTGCGGCAACACTAAGTCTGCTTACCTCTCTCGGCTGCGGTCATTCGGAGCTGACCAATGAAACCCGTGGCTTCCGATCCGAGACCGCAGCCGGGGGGGCCGGCCAAGGCCTGCACTACATCGTATTCGTCCCACACGCCAGCACAGTGAATGCAAAGCCGCCGGTAATCATGTTCCTCAACGGCTGGGGGCAGAACGGCAACGACGGCTTACGGCAAGTCAGCAATAACTTCGGTCAGGACATTTGGCGGCGGCGGGATCAGATGCCGTTTCTCGCCGTCTGTCCCCAATGCTCGAAAGACGGCTACTGGGCACCGGGCAATTCCGACGCCGAGTTCGCCTTGGCATGCAAGGCCGGATCGTCGGGGTCGGCGTTGGCGGCGAACAGCAGCAGCAACTCACCCGCCTGCTCGCGCCGCCATGATTGAAAGTACGGCCTCAACAAAAAGCCGACCGGCAAGAGATCGTTGACGTTGATCTCCAGGCCCGTCTCTTCGCGGAGTTCACGGACTGCCGCGCCCGATGGAAGTTCGCCGTCTTCGACGGCCCCGCCCGGCAGCGTCCACGGATTGCCGCCATAGGTCGCTTTGCAATAGTCGCCGAGTTGCGCCATCAGCAGCCAATTCAAGTCGGCGTCGAACACGCCGACGAACGCGGCAAGTTGCCAACCGAGTTCGCGGCGAACTCGCACGGCCTCGGCGTCCATATCGGCGATAGAGGCGAGATTTCGGCGCGGCAGGACGGCGGTCTCGGGCTTCATCTTCTGCGGCTCCCGTCTCGGACTGGCCTACAGCACGATCCATGACACCAGGAATGGGTTCTCATTCTGATCCAACATGTCGCGGACGTAGTCGTTCACGACTTCCGCGACCGAGCGTTGGCCGTCGAGTCGTTCGCCGAGGTGCTGTACGAGACGTAGCGCCTCGCCGACGGTAACCGGCAAGCGGCTGGCGACGGTGACGGCCCGTTCCCCAAGCGCCTCGCGAACTCGTAGCGCAGCGCCTTGCGAGAACGGTCCGTGGACCTCTGTGCGCCCGGAGCCGCAAAATGCCAGCACGACGGCTTGAGTGCCGTCAAATTTCCAGGTCCGCAGTCGGTTGCGGAGTTCGCCTGCGTGATCATCGTGGGCGAGGATGATGACGCCTCGGGAATCGAAGACGACGGCGCGATCTTCATGAGTCTCAAAGGGGAGCGGTTCGACACGGAACTTCGTTTCCCTACCGACTGCCTCGTAGAGACTCGGTCCCAGCCGTCCGGAGGCTGGCTCGGGCCGCGGGTCGTCGCTGGCGTAAATGACGAAGTCATCCGCACCCAGCGCAACTTCGGCGGAGTCTAAAGGGGCGGCCCAAAGGCCGGCCTGCACCACGCCCCGGCGGGCGGTGGTGGCGAGATTCGGATGGACCGACGAAAGCTCCATCGCCTCGAACGGCAAGAAGCCCAATGCCGGGTCATGCGGGGTATGAACGACAAGTCGATCGAAATCGGCGCGATCGAAATCACGGATGGCGATGAGATCGTCTCCGATCTGCCACCAGAGATCCCACAGCAAGTCTTCGAAACGTCTGCGGTCGGTCGCAGCCAGCCCTTCCTTCGGAACGCTGTTCAGCCGCTCGCGGAACTTCTGGCGATAGTTCGGCGAAACGTACCAGCCGCAGATATCGAATCTGTCACCGTTTCCAGGAATCTGACGAAGCAGTTGAATGGACAACGCCGCGCCGAAGACGCGAGAGACGAGAAGCAGTGACGACTCATCGACATACCGATCCAGCGATACGGGCGGACGCGACTCCGAAGCGGTCTCCGGGGAGAGATGCAGAGCGGAGAAGAGCTTGATAAGGGTAGGGCGGCTTACATGCTCGGCCGGCTTACCACACGACTTGCCGATGAACAGCGAATCGAACTCGAATTCGCGGGTCGCGTGCGACTCCAGCACGACGGATCGAGTGGCCGGATCGGGAAGAGCGACTTGTCGGACCCAGAGCCTCCGGTACTCCATTTTCGCGATCGCCTTTCGGTCACCGCGATTTTTCAGAAGCACGCGCGAACGATCGTAAAGTTTTTTCGCCTCGCGATGATGCTTCCGCGCCTCTTGAATCAACTTTTCGACGTCGACTGTCGGTCTCTCGTCGCGGTCCGCATTGTTCGTCGGGGATTCCGCCCCACGGATTGCCAAGGCAGCGGCAGCCGCCTGCTGGCTGCGGTCTACAAACAAATCGCCCGTCAGATAAGCCGCGATGCCGGCCGTGGAGTCGTTTCGGCCACGATCCATCAAACGCCTATAGTGTTTCTCCGCTTCGACTCGATCGGCCTCGTTGCCGCGGCGACGCAAAGCGATACCGAGCATGATCACCGTATTATCTTCAATGTTCCGCAGGTCAAATCCATGCTGCTCGGCTGCCGCGATGTCAGCGAGCAACTCTTTTCCGAATTCGATCGAATCGCTATCGCCTCTTGTATCGCCCATAAGACGTTCGAAGATCACGCGCTGTGCGAGAAGCCCGACATCGGGTCGCTGATTCCGAAGTCCGATAATGCGGGCTTCATCCATCAATTCGTCGAAGGACAGGCCGGTGCCCTCGCGGACAAGGCGATCGAGAGTGGCGTCCGCGTTCAGAATGCGGCCAAGGTAAATACTACACTGTGCTGTCAGCAGTTCGCGGTGCGATCGACTGACAGCAGCCGATTCCAAGTGCTCATCGACAGTAAGTTGCCGCGCTCGGACAAGTTCCGCGATTGCCTTCGGAAAGAGGCTCTTCCCGGTCTTGTGTTCCTTGCCGAGATACCACGAGCAGCGTCCCGCCAGGTACTTGGCTTGGGCGACTTTCCAGGGATCATCGGCGAGCTTGAGAAGCTCCTCGACCGTGCTGAAGGCCTTCTCGTAATTCTTGAGCAAACTCAAGTGGACCAGCGTGGCGTGAAGCATTCGCTCGAACGCAGGGACCGATCCGGAAGCCAGATGGTGGGCGAGATAGCTTGTCAGGTGTTCGGCGTCTCGCTCCGATTCCTCCCACATCGCGACCAATGCGCCGGCCGCTTTCTCGCCGACGAAGTCGGCAAGCTCCAATTCAATGTCCTTGACGATTCGCAGTGCGGAGTGAGTCTGCGTCTCCGCGAAAGAACGACCGCCGGGTCGCAACTCGCCAGTGAGAATCGCCGCCGCGTTCGGCGTCAACTGAGGAATCAGCAGCGGCTCATCATCCTCCTGCGGGAACGAAGTCGCCGGAAACGCGTAGCGTAGCGCGGTCAGGTCGAAGAAATCAGGCTTCGCTTCCAACGGGGTGCCTTCGGGCGTCAGAAACCGCAAGCTGTCCGGCGTGGTTCCCGGTGCGCCGCGCACGATGAACTGTTGCTTCGTTTCGTCATAGCGGAGCGTCCATTGGCGATGACGCGTCGGACCGATGCCGTCGGCCGGCCGAATCGTCAATTCGACAATTTGCTCTTTGGGCGCGGCTCGCGGCGCGGCAGGAGCCGATCGCGTCGCTGATCGCGACGATTCGCCAAGCGGCATGTCCAGCAAGGCGGCCGGACCGATCAGTTCCTCCGGCCTACATCCCAAGACCTCAGCGGCCTCGAAGGCGATATCGTCTCGAAGGAAATTGCGACCCTTCTCCCAACTGTAGACGGCCGAGGTCGTCACGCGCAATCGGCCGCGTGTGGCGATAGCCAGCTTTCGGATGAAATCATCCGCGCTAAGACCGGCCGCACGCCGGGCCTTCGCGAACCGTCGGCCCCGGTCGCGTTTCACCTGCTCGCTCGAAAGGTCGGGAGACTGCATCACAAGCTTCGGTTTGAAGAGCGGAATCGCACTCAACTGATTATACGGTCCAATCGTGCATACGAAAGAATGCGGTCAGAAAACGATTTCCATTCCGTCCGTTGCGATCTCGATGTCCTGAGACGCATATCGGGACGCAATTGCCTGCGCGTCTGTCACCTGATTATCCCGCAAGTGCGTGAGTACGGTCTTCTTTGCCCCTGATCGCTGCCCGATTTCAATGGCCTGTTCGACCGTTAGATGCGTCTGTCCCGGCTGTCGAGCAGCCGCCTCGATGAGTAGGCAGTCGGCTCCCGCGATCATTTCAAAAAAGCGATCCTCCTGAACCGGGCCTGCATCCCCGGTGTAGACCAGAGACGCCGCACCGTGTGAAAAGCGATAGCCGTAACTCGGAAACCACTCCACATGCCGCACGGGAAATGGTTGGATGACGACGGTGCCGATCCGGCATGGTTCATCCGATTCGAAGAAGCTGAGGGGGGCGAACTCGTTCGGCTCGACCCACATCACTTCTCGCAGCTTGTGCCAGCGTTGCCTCAAGCTCGGCGGCCCGAAGAGGGCCAACGGCCGATGAAGCACGGGCCGCACCTGGAGTTCTCCCACGTAGCGAGCCTGAACGAACGGCAGTAGCCCCGCGAAATGATCGGGGTGAAAGTGCGTGACGGCGACGGCATCGATCGATCCGAAATCGATGTTACGCTCGGCGAGGCGCGCGACGGCGGTCGCCGAGCAGTCGGCCAGCAGTCGTTTCCCGCCCGCTTCAATGAGGTAGGACGACGAGAATCGCTCTTTGGAGGGGACCGCCGTGCCGGACCCGAGGATGGTGAGTTTCACCCTGCTGTTCCAATTGCGAGAGAGAAGGCTGTTGGCATGCTGGCGTTCAAACAGCGAGCGGACAAGCGAAATGAGTTGCCGCCGCGATCCATTAATCCAGGAATAAGCCGGTGGCAAAAAAGAAGAACGTATTCACGCACGACTTGGAATCGTCGTTGCGGCATCTCAGCGACCTTTTCCATGCATCCTCTACAGGCTCGTGGATCGTCACCCAAGCCGTAAAACTCGGGCGCACGAAGCTGGGCGAGGCGCGAGCATCCGGCAAAAGGGCTTACCCGAATGGCGTCTTCGGTTTGGATACGAAGATGCCGATCCCAGACTATGCAAAGGAGGGCAGGTTCCTCACCTATCACGCGTACGATCCTCGCGGATCGCAGGATGAAGGGCTGCTGACGTTGGCTGAGGAGATGGAGCGTCGCTTACAAGGACAGATGCTGTGTGCGGCTTTCGAAGACGCCGAGAGATACTTGAAGAGCACGGCCGCGCACTGCTTTTTTCAACTACGGACAGGCGGCGGTGATCGAAGGCCCGCGCTCCCGTTTCACAAAAATGAATTCCATCGACGCCATTCAAAATGGCGACAAGAGAAGTATCGTGGACAGGCGGGAACTCTTCCGTACTTTCGCGACTATGTCGGCTTTCACTACCGAGACGGCATGCTCGCTTTCTTGGACGAACTGCTCGAAGGTCTGCCGCTTTCAAAAGAGTCAAGCGAGTACGAATGGGGTCTTGCCAAGTCGTGGACGGATTACCGGCCCATCGAATTTGCTCGCCACAGGCTCGTTCATGCCTTCGGAACATATGAAACAGAGTCGGCCAATCGCCTCGGGAAGGTTGCACAGCAGAGGATTCGTGAAATGACTTCCACCAGCATCCTCACGGGTCAACGAACGCTCCTCCCGACCCAAAAGGAAGTATCAAGGAATATCGAGCGGCTCGCAGGCATGGTCCTCCATGTTCACCGCGGACTCTCCGATGCCTTCAGCATGCAGGCCGCGAGGTGACGTTGCCCCGCTCAACCCCGTTCGTCGCTCCTTGGCCCCAGACGCGACTCGTAGGTGGTCGTCACAGACCGCGATAGGGGGTCGGGTTTCATCGCGCTCCGACGACCTTACTCAAATGTTCAACCGCCCCTTTTTTGTTCTCCTCGCGTTTCGCCTCGAAGCAATGGAGCAGTCGCTTGCCCGCTTCGGTGAACCAGAAGGTGTCTCTCCTTGGATCTTTCGCTAGATAGCTCGCGCGATGCAGCCATTCGACAGCTTCCGAATGGGGGGTATTGAAGGATCGCTCGTCGCCCCTGAAGACGTGCCCGCCGACCGCCACCTCAACACGCTTGTCAGCTTCCACCATGATCAAATCGAGCGGCCCTGCGGCCTCCAGCACCTCACGGACCGCAACTGGTACATACGGGACGATCGGCAAGGGTTTCGCGTCGGGGTTCAGATGCAGGGCCGGCGCACCAAAATCTGCGAGAAACTGGCGATTTCCCGATGAAGGTGACGTTCGACGTGAGTCCCCAAAGTCGGTCGCACGCGAAGGCAAGACGCGACTTGCTGTAAACAGCTTGGGTTTCAAGGGGTTTCGTCGATTTTTTGAT
>JACCRE010000043.1 GCA_013813775.1 Planctomycetaceae bacterium | reverse complement strand
GGTCGGAACCATCGCCGACCGGGCTGACTCTCGTGCTGGCCCGCACCTCGTCATTCTCGTTCTTTATCGTTTTCTCGTCGAGTCGCGACCGATGGGAGCGCTCCCATTGGGTCGCGCCAACGTCGTGTTCATTACGCGATCAACTCGGCGACGGGCTGGCCGCCGTTGGCGAGTTTCATGGGGCGACCGCGGCTTGAGGTGTGCACGGTGTCGAGCGGAATGCCGAGGGCATACGCCGCCGTGGCCCATACGTCGCCGGGCAGGTAGCTCTTGCCGACGACGCTCGTGCCTTCGGCGTCGGTTTCGCCGACGCCGATGCCGCCCTTCAGCCCGCCGCCGCCCATGACCGTGCTCCAGCTCGCGGCCCAGTGGTCGCGGCCGGTGTCCTGATTGATCCGCGGCGTGCGGCCGAACTCGCCCATCCACACGAGCACGACGTCGTCGTACATGCCGCGCGCGGTGAGGTCTTCGACGAGGGCCGACATCGCCCGATCGAGCGTCGGCAAGCGTTGGTCGCGCAGCGTCTGGAAGACATTCTGGTGCAAGTCCCAGCCGCCCATGTCGACCTCGATGAACGGCACGCCGATCTCGACGAGACGCCGGGCCATGAGCAGGCCGCGACCGAAGTTGTCGTTGCCGTAGCGTTCGCGCGTCTTCTGATCCTCGCTCTCGATGCGGAAGGCCTCCATCTGCTTGCTCGTCATCAGGTTGACGGCCTTCTTGTAGACGTCCCGATGCGATTTCGGGCCTTCGCCGCGTCCGCTGGAGATGAAGTTGTTCTCGATCACGTCGAGCATCGCCAGCCGGTTGTTCATCCGCTCGCCGGGCAGGCCCTTGGGATCGGCGTTCCGAATCCGACCGTTGGCGTCGACGACGAACGGAGCGTTCGCCATGCCGAGAAAGCCGGGGCTGCCGGCGTCGCCGCCGATGCTGATGAAACTCGGAATCTCAAGCTGCGGCCGCTTCGACGACATCTCGTGGCTGACGACGCTGCCGAACGTCGGATGGATCACCGTCGGGTTCGGCACGTAGGCCGTGTGCATGTAATAGCGACCGCGGCCGTGATCGGCTTCGCGAGTGCTCATGCTGCGGATGATCGACAGGCGGTCCATAACCTGGGCGGTCATCGGCAGATGCTCGGAGATCTGCACGTCGCCCTTCGTCGAAATCGGCTTGAACTCGCCGCCGGTCTTGGTGCCCGGCTTGAGGTCCCACAGGTCGATCGTCGGCGGGCCGCCGCCCATCCACATCAGGATGCAGGCCTTTTGGCGTTTACGGACTTCCTGCGCGTTCGCCGCGACGTGCGAAATGAACTGCATCGCGGGCACCGTCGCGGCACTCGCCGCCAAGTGTCGCATGAAGTGCCGGCGGTTCATGCCGAAAGGAAGAAAGTTCGTCACGTTGCGGCTCCCGCAAGGGTTGAGTAAGTGTGAGACGGAAGCCGAGGGATCGCAGTCCCTCGGCGTCATCGAATAAAAATGAACTCGTTGCTGTTGAGCAGCGCCCAGAACAGATCCTGGTAGCCCGCCAGCGGCGTGCCGCTCGCCGAGATCAGTTTCTGAGCGGCGGGAAGCTCTCGCCGAGCCGGGCCGCGTCCGAGCGCCGCGAGGTACAGCCGGCGAATCGCGTTCGACGGGTTCTTTTCCTTGGTGAGCACGGTGTTGAGGAAGCTGCCCGATTCGGCGCTCGTCGCCTTCGACACCAGTTCGCCGTTCATCATCATCAGGGCTTGCGGAATCGTGCCGTTGAAGGTCGTCGCTTCCTCGCCCTCGTCGTTGCCGAACGCGATCACGAACTGCTGCAACCATTCCTGACGCTGCTTCTCGGCTTCATCCCAGCTCGATCGCCCCGACTTGTGGGCCTCGGTCGCGATGATCAGCGAATCGTACAACTGCTCGGCGGTCATCCGCTTGAGATACATATGGCTGAACAACGGCGTCTCGCCGGCCGCCGGATCGTCGAAAGAGTTGTCCGCCGTCGTCTCGCTCGTGAGCTGATACGGCTCGCTCAACACGACCCACCGCATCAGTTTCTTCACGTCGTAGCCGTTCTCGGCGAACTTACCGGCGAGGAAATCGAGCAGTTCCGGGTGGCTCGGCGGGTTGTGCGGGCCCATGTCATCGACAGGCCGCGTGAAGCCGAATCCGAAGAAGTGGCCCCACGTGCGATTGACGAAGGCCTTCGCGAGCTGCCGGTCGTCGCTTTGCGTGACGAGCTTCGCGAGGGCCTCGCGACGATCGGTGCCGGCCGAGGCTTCGATCTTCTCGCCGTTGTATTCGGGGTAGGCGACCTGCATCAGGCCGCTGCGCTTCTCGAAGAAGACCGGGCCGTCGGCGTCGGTGCTCACGAGCTCGCTGTAGTCGTCGTCCATCCGGCCGGTTTGCGGATTGTACTTGTCGTAGTCCTTCCGCGCGACGGTCTGAAAGAAGCTGTTGAACGACCAGAACTGCTCCTGCTTCCAATCGTTGAACGGATGGTTGTGACATTGCGTGCATTGCACCTGCACGCCCAGCAGCAGTCGCGTCGATTTGGCCGTCGCGAGAACCTTGTCGTCGCGACGGCCTTCTTCCGGGATTTGTGCGAGCAGGAAATTGACCGCCCCGTTCTCTTCGAAGTGCCCCTTGGCGGTCAGCAGGTCGTAAACGACCTCGTTCCAGGGGCGGTCCTTCGCGAAGGCCTCGCGGAAGAACCGCTGCATGCCCAGGCGACTCGTGCGGTCGGGCGTCTGCTGGCCGATCGCGAGATTCGTCCAGACGGTGGTCCAGTGGCGAACGTACGCCGGATCGGCGAGAAGCCTCTCGACGATGGCCGCCCGTCTGCCGAGCCGCTCGGCGTCGGTCTTGGGCGGTTCTTTAGTGAAGACTTCGATGTCTTCGACGGAAGGCACATGGCCAACCAGATCGAGCGTCACCCGCCGCAGCCATTCCTCGTCGGATGCCACCGCGCTTGGTTTAACTTCGTTATCCGACCAGGATTGACGGATGTACTCGTTGATCTTGCCGACGACCTCGGCATCGGGGCCGCGAAACACGCCTTGGCCTTGGGCGGGCACCGCCGACGCCATCGCACAAAGACCGAAAAGCAGCCAGGAAACCCGCATAAGTTGCACCCCGGTGACGGAAGCCGGAACGCAGCCATGAGCGAAGCCGCGCCCCGGGAGCCGTGTTCCATCCAATAAACCCGCACAAGTTCGTTCGACCTTCGCCGGAAAACGGGCCAAATGACACACAATTATAACTGACGATGCGTCATGGTGTTGCAAAAGAATGCGAGGGGGGGATCGGGCGTGTTGGGGAGGCGGGCGATCGGGCCAGCCGCGTCCGCTGGTCAGCGGGCGGCGAGATCGAGCCGCCTCCTGCAATCCCCACCTCGCATCGGGATCGTACCGATGCGGGGCACCCATAAACCACGGACAATGGGTTCGAGCATTTCAAGCCCATCAAAGCGTTCAAGACGTTCAACAGGTCCAAGAGGGGCACCTTCAAGAGGTGGCCGCCTTGGCCCCGTTGACCGCCTTGTCTGGGAACGATGATCACACACCCGGTCCACCGAGCTGATGCCCATCGCTCGCCGACACCTGATACAGTCACTCCATCCTCCACCCTCAACCCAGGAGCCGCCGTGGCCGTCCAATCTGCTGATCAGCTTCGCCAAGGCTCGTGCAAGCCCTGTGAAGGCGGTGTCGAGAAGATGTCGGCCGACGAGGCCCGCGAGCAACTCAAGCAGGTGCAGGGCTGGGAACTGAGCGCCGACGGCACGGCGATCACGAAGTCCTGGACCCGCAAGCACTTCAAAGACTGCATGGCGTTCCTGAACAAGGTCGCCGACATCGCCGAGGCCGAACAACACCACCCCGACATGCACCTCACGGGCTACAAAAAGGTCCGCATCGCCCTGATGACCCACGCGATCGACGGCCTCAGCGAGAACGACTTCATCCTCGCCGCGAAGATCGACGAGGTGGCGTGAAAGGGGAGACGGGGGAGGGGAAGATCGGGGGCCACGGGCAGCGGCAGGCATCAGCCCGCCGTCAGGCTTCAAACCGCACGATCGGGAACCCGCTGACGGCGGTGACAATCACGAGCGACAGCCAATAAACGAAGAAGCCTGCCAAGGCAAGGACCAAGCCGATGACGATTCGGTACTGAAGTCGCCACGGCAATAGCAACGCCCCACACGCGGGAGCTATGACGGCGAGCGCGGAGGCTGCAAGCGCCAGCGAATGAGCGATGACGGATGATTGCCATCCGAAGTAGAAGTGATCTGCGATCCCAAAGATCGACGTGGCGAGCACGGCGAATGCGAGCGGCGAGAGAATCAGCGACCACGCGAGAAGTCGTCGCTTCGCGGCATCGTTGAGCGATGTCCAACGCGCGTCGGCGGGTCGCCAATGCCATACGCCCTCAACGCGAAGCCCGCCGCGATCGCGGCGACGATGGGAGGCCACAGCAGCAGGATGTTGCCGGGCGTTGCTTCATCGGCTGTCGATCTGACGAGCAACGCCGCGACCGGAAGGCCAGCCAGTAGGCCCACCAACACACCTGTCCTCGCGGCTGAAGCGATGGGTTCGGGTTCGCGAGGAGTCTCTTGGTCGGCTTCCGGCTCCATGATCGTCGCCAAGGACTTACGTCTCAAGGGGGCCACCTTCAAATGGGTGGCCCCCTTGACCGCCTTGACGTTCTTTGGTCGAAAAGAGACCAGCCGCAAGGCACAATGGTACTATCCTTGTCATTTTACATCCCATCGCAAAATCCTACGTCCTTCCTCCGCAATGATCCTGCGGCTCGAACCCACCGCCGGTGGCCCCGCCGTTCCGCTCGATAAAGCGGTGTTGTTCTTCGGGCGTCACCCCGATTGCGACGTCCGGCTGATGGCCAGCCCTAAAGTCTCGCGACGGCATTGCTGCATCGCCCAGGTCAACGATCGCTGGGTGGTTCGCGACCTCGGCAGCATGAACGGCATCACCGTGAACGGCAAACGCGTCGAACGCCAAGTCGACCTCAAACCCGGCGACACACTCGCCGTCGGCGACATCGAATATGCCGTCGTCGATGGGCAGCCGCGGAAGCGATGAGGGACATGCGAGCCGGGAGCGTCAGCGACCGGAGT
>JACCRE010000016.1 GCA_013813775.1 Planctomycetaceae bacterium | reverse complement strand
AGCCTGCTCAAGAACGAAACGACGCTGAAGGTCGGCATCAAGAACAAACGCCTCACCGCCGGCTGGGACCAAGCCTACCTCGAACAAGTCCTGCTGGGATAACGCGTTAACGTGCAATCGCCCTGGGCTTGTCGCCCGTGTGCGTTCCGACCCAGCCGATGTCGGTGTTCGCGGGGTTCAACTCGACGGTATTGACGGCAGCGGGCGTGCCCGCCGTCGAATCTACCGTCGTGTTGCCCGATGCGACGGCGGTCGCAGCCGGCGCCTTCGTGGAAGGCGTGCCGAGCGCCGCGTCTCCGGCTGGAGGCGTGCCGGGTGGCGTGTCCACATCGTTACTGCAACTTGCAAGGAGCAATGAACCGATAGCGAAGAGTCCGACGACGCGTGTCATTTCGCGAATCCTTTGAGCCAGGGGACCGGACGCTCCAGCGGCGCGACGTAAAGTCATGGTCCGGCAAACGCACGGTGTAAGGTACGTTGCGAGATCACGCAAACCAACTCGATGCGGACCCTTGGCTGTCGGCTCACTCTGTGGTTGATCCATCGTGTGCATCGGGTCGCAAGTCTGGTCGCCGAACGATCGCATTGTGTCGCTTGCTACCCAAGCTCGGCACCCCATAGACCGCTGCTCAGGGTCCGACGGATGGTCTAAGGCTGTGGTGTCCCGAGAGATAGGGTCTCTTACGAATGAAGGTGCCGGCAATGGTACTGCGATTGCACTCTTGTTGGCGGGCGTCCGGCACTGTTGCCGAACGTCCGATCGACAACACCTTCGGAGAATCGACCGATGTTCATGCGCAAATGGGGGACTCTCGGAGCTTTGCTAGGCGCGGGAGTCTTTGCCGGCTGTGACGAAAACGCCATGGACGAAGTTCAGAACGAGCAGCAGGACGTCATCGAGGCGCAGCAGGATGTGCGGGAAGAAGAGGCCGAGTTGAACGAGGCCCAGCAGGAGGCACGCGATGAGGGTGCCGGACCCGCGCTGACGGATCACACCATCACCACGCCAAGCGTGCCGCCCGTGTCGGAGTCCTTACCGGCTGAGGATGCCGACATCTCCGACGAGCCGACCTTGGCACCGCTGGAGGGCGGCACCGACGCCGACGCGACGAGCGAAGAAGTGCCGAACGAAGGCGATCCCGACGCGGGAACGGCCGCAGCTTCGGATGCCGACAGTGCCGAGCCGATCGGCAACGAGTCCGGTTCTGCGGATGAGGAAACGACTGCGGAAGAGCCGGAACCCGCTGTTCCTCAATAATGCGATTCTGAAAAGAGAATACGAAACTCGCATGGACTCGCGCCGATAACAGGCATGTGGCGAGCGGTTGTACGGCGGCCCTCGCCACATCACCCAGCACGGACGCGAGGGACTTGAACGAAGGGAGGATCCCATGCCTCCCGATGGGAGGTACCGCGATTTCAGCGATCGGCTCCGCCGATCGAAGCGATATCAGCGGGCACCAGCCCATGAGCGCGACAGCGCGGCTCGGCCACCCCACAAGGGTGGCCGAGTGCTTTTAACAGAATGGAAGAACGGGAGAATCGAGGAGCGAGAATACGGACGCTCCGGCAGTGTGGGCGACCCGGTCGGCGCATTCACGGTTTCACCACAAAGTTCACCATCCGGCCCGGCACCGCGACGACCTTCACGACCTGTTTGCCTTCGAGAAAGGCGGCGACGACGTTGTCGGCGCGCGCGGCGGCTTCGGCGGCTGCCGAGTTTCCGTCGGCGGCGACGCGAACGCGACCGCGCAACTTGCCGTTGACCTGCACGGGGATCTCGACCGTCGATTCGGCGATCTTGCTTTCGTCGAACTCCGGCCAGGGCTCATAGGCGAGCGTCTTCTCGCGACCGAGCAAATGCCACAGCTCTTCGGCAAGATGCGGCGCGAACGGGGACAACACCAGCACGAACTGTTCGCACACCGATTTCGGGCGGACCTCGCTCGAAGCGAACGCGTTCACGAACTCCATCATGCGACTGATGGCGGTGTTCAGCGACAGCGACTCGATGTCCTGCGTGACGGCCTTGATCGTGCGGTGCAGCAAGCGCTCTTGTTCGTCGGTCGGTTCAACTTTCTGAACGGCCGTGTTGAGCTTCACGTCGTCGGCCGCTTCATCGGCGATCATCCGCCAGACGCGAGCCAGAAACCGATACACCCCCTCGACGCCCGACATCTGCCAGGGCTTCGTCGCTTCCAGCGGTCCCATGAACATCTCGTACAACCGCAGTGAATCAGCCCCGTAGGATTTCACGACGTCGTCGGGGTTGATCACGTTGCCGCGCGACTTCGACATCTTCGTCGCCCGGCTCTCGACGACGATCGACGGATGGCCTTTCAGGGTGAACTCGCCGCCGCTCTTCTCGACCTGATCGGGCATGACGCGGACCGCGACCACGCCCATTCCGCTCGACGAATCGGCGAAGGTCTCCTGCCCGGTCTTCGGATCGACGTCTTTGCGGACGTCCTTCGCCGAGATCCAGCCCGCCGGGTCGGTCGGATGATCCTCTAATGAGTTTCCCAACCCCGGCAACGACTCGCGGCGATACGTCGTCAGTTCCGGCTCGCCGAGAATCATGCCCTGATTGACGAGCTTGCGGAACGGTTCCGGCGTCGAAACGTGTCCGCGATCGAACAGCACCTTGTGCCAGAACCGGCTGTAGAGCAGGTGCAACACGGCATGCTCGGCGCCGCCGATGTAGAGATCGACCGGCAGCCAGTATTTTTCCTTCGCCGGATCGATGAACGCGGTCTCGTTCTTCGGATCGGCGAACCGCAGGTAGTACCAACAACTGCCCGCCCACTGCGGCATGCTGTTCGTCTCGCGCTTGAGACGCGTGCCGTCCTCGGCGGTCTTGTAGAGCCACGAATCGGGCGCTTCCTCGAGCGGAGGATCGGGACGACCGTGCGGCTTGAAGTGGAAGTCCTCCGGCAGCTTGACCGGCAAGGCGTCTGACGTATCCGCACGCAAGAGTCCCGTCGGATTTCCGTTGGCATCGAGTTCATGCCATAGCGGGAACGGTTCGCCCCAGAAATGCTGCCGGCTGAACAGCCAGTCTCGCAATTTGTAATTGATCGCCTCTCGCCCGAGACCGGCCGTGGCGAGAGCCATCGTGATCATCGGTTTGAAGTCCGACGTGGGCGTGCCGTTGTAGGCGTTCGAGTTGATCGCCGTCCCTTCGCCGGTGTAAGGGCAATCGGCGTCGCCATCGCAATCGCGGCACAACGCCCTCTCCTCTTTGCTCGGCTCGTATCCCACAGGCGGCTCGACGACGTGCACGATCGGCAATCGGAAGGTGCAGGCGAACTCCCAGTCACGCAGATCGTGGGCCGGCACGGCCATGATGGCTCCGGTGCCGTAGCTCGCCAGCACGTAATCGGCGATCCAGACGGGCGTGCGGATGCCGTTGACGGGGTTGATCGCGTAGCTGCCGGTGAAGACGCCGGTCTTCTCTTTCGCAAGGTCGGTGCGATCGAGGTCGCTCTTGGCCGCGGCCTGCCTTCGATAGGCGTCGACGGCGTGGCGTTGCTCTTCGCTCGTCAGCCGATCGACGAGCGGATGCTCCGGCGCGAGGACCATGTACGTGGCCCCGTACAAGGTGTCCGGCCGCGTCGTGAACACGCGAATGACCTCGTCGCCCGGATCAGCCGGAAAGCCCGATGCGCAGCGGATCGTCTTCCAGCCCTCGAACTCGTCGTGCGTCGCATGCAGGCGGTGCGGCGTCGTCTCGGGGCCGATGTAGAAATCGACCTCGGCGCCGGTGCTGCGGCCGATCCAGTTCCGTTGCAGCGCCTTGACGCTTTCCGGCCAATCGCACTCGTCGAGTTCTTCGGCGAGACGATCGGCGTACGCGGTGATGCGCAGCATCCATTGTCGCAGCGGCAACCGCTGGACGGGATGCCCGCCGCGCTCGCTCTTGCCGTCGATGACCTCTTCGTTCGCGAGCACCGTTCCCAGCGCGGGACACCAATTCACCGGGGCCGACGCCTGGTAGGCGAGGCGATGCTTGTCCTGATAGCGACGAACGGCTTCGTCGCCTTTCTCCTGCACGCATTTCGGAATCCGCAGTTCGCGGATCGGGCGGCCTTTGCCGCGGCGTTCGCCTCCCGTCGCGTCGGTCCATTCGAACTCGGCGTCGTACCAGGTGTCGAACAACTCGAGGAAGATCCACTGCGTCCAGCGGTAGTAGTCGGGATCGGTGGTTGAGAACTCCCGGCTCCAGTCGTAGCTGAAGCCGAGCATCTTGAGCTGCCGGCGGAAGTTGTCGATGTTGTTCTTCGTCGTGACGGCGGGATGCACGCCGGTCTTGATCGCATGCTGCTCGGCCGGTAGCCCGAACGCATCCCAGCCCATCGGATGCAGCACGTGCTTGCCGCGCATGCGGGCGTAGCGACAGGTGATGTCGGTCGCCGTGTAACCTTCCGGGTGCCCGACATGCAAACCCGCTCCGCTGGGATACGGGAACATGTCGAGCACGTACAGATTGCCCTTTGAGCCGCTGGCAGGGTCGTCTGACGTGCGGAACGTCTCGTGCTCGTCCCAGTAGGCTTGCCACTTCGGCTCAATGCGGGCGGCGTCGTAGCGGGGCATTTGAA
This sequence comes from Planctomycetaceae bacterium, assembly GCA_013813775.1. Taxonomy (GTDB): domain Bacteria; phylum Planctomycetota; class Planctomycetia; order Planctomycetales; family Planctomycetaceae; genus JACCRE01. The sequence goes on along the minus strand of JACCRE010000016.1, from coordinate 44,160 downwards.
AGAGAAGTCGGGAGTCAGAATTGAGAAGACAGGAGGCGAGCGGCGGATGCAAGCCCGCCAATGCGATTCAGATAAGATCGCATCGCCAACGCAGTTTATGACGACCGGTCCGGAAAGCCAATTCGCGAGAGGCGTTGCGGCCGCCGTCAGACATCACGTCCGCTCGTTCGCATTCAACGATTCATCGAAGCGGATGCGGTTGCCGAAGGGGTCGGTGACTTCCATGCCGATCGACTGGTGAAAGGTCTGTTCGAGCCCCGGCCGCAGGTAGCCGTACTGCTTGTCGATCAATTCGCGATGAAACTCGCGCAGTCCTTTCACCCGCACGAAGACCGTCGAGCCGGGGCAGGCATCGCCGTGATGCTCAGAGAGGTGCAACACCAGCCCAGCCCGCGAAACCTGCATGTAGATCGGCGACACGCCCTCGAACTGGTGCTCCCAATCGACCGTGAAGCCCAGGAAGTCGACGTAGAACTCCCGCGCCTTCGCGACGTCGAAAATGCGCAGGATCGGAGCCGTTTGGAGGACGTTGAGAGTCATGCAAGCACCGTCATCCCAAAGCGAATTCCGGTGTGTGCCACTGGCTCTGCCAGTGCGAACGTCTAGACGACTGCACTGGCAGAGCCAGTGGCACGCTTTTCAAACTCGCGAACTTCGCCCTCCCGACATTTCGCCTAATGCACCCGCATCCCCGGTTTCGCGCCGCTGTCGGCGGAGAGGACGTGGATCTCCGTCCCGCCGGCCCCGGCGGCGCAGACCATGCCTTCGCTCATGCCGAACCGCATCTTCCGCGGGGCGAGATTCGCGACGCAGATCACGAGTCGGCCTTTGAGGTCTTCGGGCTGATACGCGCTCTTGATCCCCGCGAAGACCTGCCGCACGTTGTCGCCGCCCAGGCTCAATTTGAGTTTGAGCAGCTTGTCGGCCCCTTCGACGTGCTCGGCTTCCAGGACTTCGGCCACGCGGAGATCGACCTTCGCGAAATCTTCGATCGTGCACTCGGCCGCGAGCGGTTCTTTCTCCAGATAGACGCTTCCGACCGGTTTCGCTGCGTCACTTGCAGGCACTTCCGGCTTGCTCTCATCGACCATCGCTTGAACCTTTGCGGGATCGACCCGCTGCAGCATGTGCTTGAAGTAGTTCACCGGCGTCCCGAGCAACGGCGTCTTCACGTCCTCCCACGATGCGATCGGTGAGTTCAGTAGCTCGCTCGATTGCTCCGCAAGTCGCGGCAAAATCGGTGTGAGATAAATCGTGAGTTGTCGGAACAGATTGAGGCTCACCGTGCAGACGTCTCGAAGCCGCTCGGCCTGTCCCGGGTCCTTCTTCAGGCTCCAGGGCGTCGTTTGCTCGACGTAGCGGTTCGCTTCGTCGGCGCACTGCACGATCTCGCGTGTCGCCGTCATGAAATCGCCGCGCTCGTAGGCCTCGGCGATCACTTCCGACTTGCCCGCGATCTGGGCGAACAGCCCACCGTCGTCGGGATAAGAGTCCGACAAGCTCTTCCCCGAGACGAACTTCGCCGTGCGGCTGGCGAGGTTCACGACCTTGCCGACGAGGTCGGCGTTGACCTTGTTCTCGAAGTCTTCGAGGTTGAGGTCGAGGTCGTCCCACTTCGGCCCGAGCTTGCTCGCGAAGTAGTAGCGCAAGTAGCTCGGGTCGAGATGCTCGAGGTACTTCGAGGCGCGGATGAACGTGCCCTTCGACTTCGACATCTTCTCGCCGTCCACGGTGAGGAAGCCGTGGATGTGGACGCGCGTCGGCAGGTTGAACCCCGCCGCCTTCAGCATCGCCGGCCAGAAGAGGCAATGAAAGTACGTGATATCGCGGCCGATGAAATGATGCACCTCGGTCGCCGGGTGCCGCCACCAATCGTCGAAGTTTTCGCCCGTGCGTTCGCACCATTCGGCGGTACTCGCCATATAGCCGATCGGTGCGTCGAACCAGACGTACCAGTAGTGGCCGGGAGCATCGGGGATCTCAAAACCGAAGTACGGGGCCGGCCGACTAACGTCCCAATCGCGCAGCGGTTCGCCGAGGAACTGTCCTTTGAGGTAGTTGGCGACCTCAGTTTGCAGATGCCCGCCCTGCGTCCAGGCGTCGAGAAAGCTGTGCAGTTCCTCGATGCGGACGAAGAGGTGCGACGCCGAACGCACTTCCGGCGTCGCGCCCGAGAGCGTGCTGACGGGATCGATAAGTTCGGCGGGACTGTAGGTGTGCCCGTTGTCGCAGTTGTCGCCGTACTGGTTCGTCAGACCGCAAACGGGACACGTCCCCTTCACGAACCGGTCGGCGAGAAACGTCTTCGCGACCGGATCGTACAACTGCGTGACGTCTCGCTCGGTGATCAGGTCCGCCTGCCGCAACTTCCCCCAGATCTCGTCGCAGAGCTTGCGGTTCGCCGCGCTGTGCGTGCTGCCGTAGTGGTCGAACTCGATGCCGAAGCCGGCGAAGTCGCGACGGTGCTCTTCGTTGACGCGGGCGATGAACTCCTCTTCCGTCACGCCGGCCTTCTTCGCCGACATCATCACGGCCGTGCCGTGCGTGTCGTCGGCGCACAGGAACGCGCAGCGGTTGCCGCGCAGCTTCTGAAATCGCACCCAGACATCGGTCTGGATGTATTCGACGAGGTGACCGATGTGAATCGGTCCGTTGGCATAAGGCAGTGCCGACGTGACGAGAATGCGGCGATCCGACATGCGGGAAACTGAATCTCTGAGAATTGGAATGACCGCGGCATTCTAACGGAGGTCGTTGGAGGGCACGAGGTTCGGCGACCCGCATCGCCGGCGATTACAGTGACTTCGTCACGAGAAACTGTCGTCGCGACAGATTGCTGTCGGCGCATCCGCCGGCTAGCGTATCTCGCGTCGACCTCTTCAAGAACGGAGTCGGAAACAATGAAGACCTTTGCCGCGGTTTTGCTGACGGGTTTGCTCGGAGTGCTCGCCGGTTCGCTGGCGGCGCAGCCGCCTGGCGCGGATCGCCTGACCACCGCCGCGCGAGGCGTGATTTACGAGGGAGCCGTCGAGCTGTTCTTTCGCTCGGATGACGGCACGGTCGAAACGCTGGGCGGCAGTGGTCGCGTGTACGACGGCTGGGTCGTGCTTGATGATCAGCGAACGATGATCCCGCGCGAACAGGTCCAAAGGATCATGTTCCGCGACGAAGAGCCAGCTCGAGATTTCGGCAATGATCCGGAAGTCGATCGTCCCGTGACTCCGGAGCGGCCGACCCGTCCCTTCCGCGAGGATTGAACGCATGCCCGAGGGCCTGCCGCGCTGCCGCGTGTTGCCTCTGCCGGACGAACAGGTCTCGTTCGTCCGGCAGAGCGAGTTCACCCGCTGGCATCATGCGACTCGGTACAAGGGGCCGTTCTTCCATCCGCTCAACGGCACGCACGGCATCTCGCTGACGCGGATGGGTCATCCCGGAGACCCGTCGCACGATCATCATCGTTCGATCTGGTTCGCTCACGAAAAGGTCAGCGGCGTCGATTTCTGGTCGGGCCGTTCACCGGCGTTCATCCGCCAGCAACAGTGGCTCGCCTACGCCAGCGGCGATGACGAAGCAATCATGGCCGTGCGGCTTGGCTGGTACGACGGCCACGATCCGCAGGAGTTGATGATTCAGGAACTCGTCGCCGCGTTCATTCCGCAACAGGCTGGTGACGAGGGAAGTTCTCTCGAACTCCAGGCGACCTTCACGCCGACCAGCGAGACGCTCGAACTCGGCCAGACGAGCTTCGGCATACTCGGCGTGCGGGTCGCCGAGTCGATCAGCGTCCACTTCGGCGGAGGACGGCTCACCGGCTCCGACGGCAAGCAGGGAGAGCGCGACCTCTTCGGTGAGCCCAACCGCTGGACGGACTACAGCGGCCCGATCGCCGAAACCGACACAGGCATCGCGACGGAAGGCATCACGCTCTTCGACCACCCGTCGAATCCGAACCATCCGGCGAAATGGCATGTCCGGGAAGACGGTTGGATGGGGCCGAGCCTCTGCCGCGACGCTCCGCTGATGATCTCGCGTGCGACGTCGCTCGTGCTGCGATATTTGATGCACGCCCATCCCGGCCCGGCCGACAACGACAAAGCCGGTGAAGTGTTTCAGGCCTTCGCGAACCGCCCCGGCTTCACCGTCGAACGCTCAAGACTGCCGCATCGAGCGTATGTCGTGTCGCGGGCGTGAATGCGAGAGTCCTCGACGCACCATATTGATCCCCTCTCCTCTGACAGCAGATTGCAGTTTGATCTTCGGCTCGAGGAATCTCACTCCCCTCTCCCTCGGGAGAGGGGTCGGGGGTGAGGGGGATGGAGTGGACGTCGTCTCTGTTCTTTCGAAGAACTTTCTGACAATGGATCGGTGGCAAGCAGCCGACGACGCGAGAGCACACCCCTCATCCCCGACCCTTCTCCCCAGGGAGAAGGGGGCCGGATTCGATCGCGACTTGCCTCCTCTCCTCTGGCAGCAGATTTTTTGGTGCGGATGTCATTTCAGAAGGACGGTATCGAACACAGGATCGATGCCACGCGGCACCGTGAGACCTGCAAACGCTCCAACGTTTCATGGCGATCTTGTCAGATACGTTTCGCGGCGATCGAGGCGGGGAATGCGATTCGCCCGGCCGCATGGAAAGGTTCGACCAATCGAATCGGCGTACCATTGATCTCGGTGAGTTCGCCGCTCCATACGGCTTGATAAAGTCGCTTGAGATCAGCCTTGTCGTCCTCGGTCAATTCGCTTTCCTCACCGTAATTCATGATGGAAAACGGCTTATGTGCGCCGAAAATTACGCTTGGCCATTGGGACTCGTGAACAGCCGCGAAGAAGTGTCGCAATCCGAAGATATGGCCGATCTCATGCACGAGCGTCTCGACTTGTTCTTCCTTGTCCTGTGTGAACATCTTCGGATAAATGACTAGCTCGTGCCTCCCCGCATCCGGGAAAAAGGCGCTCGCAAGCACGCAGCCATTGATGTTGCAGCGATCGGACTCTCGCATGACGATCTCGAAATCGTAAGCATCTCGAAGTTCGTTGAATCCGATCGGCGCGGCGTCGCCCCAGGCGGCGACGGCGTCTCGCAGCAGATCGCGTATTCCCGACTTCGCAGCTTCTGGATCCTGAAAAAAGCCCATTGAGACTTCGTTGAATCTCCATCGCAGGGTGACACCCTTGGTCCACAGTGGGATGAAACCTTCTGAGGCATGGATGGCATGGATAACGAGTTCCGCAGGAGAGCGGTTTTGCGGCGTCGCGTATCCGCGCTCATCGGTCGAACAAATGATCTCGTGGCCGAGCTTATGCGTTTGCCGGTCAGCGATGCTGAAAGCGTCGCCAGCGCGTCGCCGCGCGAATGCGGCCGGATCAATTCGATTGTGACGCACCGCTCGTGATCGATCTTTCGTGATTCGAGAAGAGTCATCCCTGTCCGTTTCCTCGTCTTCGCCCCCAGAGTCGAAGGTGGACACGAGACGAGCGATCTGCTCTAGCAGCTTTTCAAGCTCGACCTTCTTCATAGGACTCTCCCCCATAAAAACGACAAAGTGGCCATGAACCAACGACTCAATCTGCACGCCTGTGCTTTAGGAACGAATGTCTAGGATACCTTCGGGCAAGAGCATAGCAAACAAAATTGCTCGCAAGGGCATCGTTCCATCCGGCACGAAAGCCCTCTGATTTGCTGAACTCCCACGCCCTTCGTCGCTACAATTCGCAATTTCCCCCCGCGCTCAGCCCCCAACGCACGACGCGACGCCATGTCCACATTGACGGCCCTCGCACCGGCCGAGTCGGCCCCGCCTCTTCTCGAAACCACCGGCGAAGAACGGGTTCTCGTTCTCGATTTCGGCTCGCAAACCGCCCAACTCATCGCCCGGCGGGTCCGCGATCAGAACGTCTTCTGCCAGATCGTGCGGCACGACCTGCCCGCCGACCGTATTCGCGAACTGAACCCCAAAGGGCTGATCCTCTCAGGCGGACCGGCGAGCGTGTACGCCCCCGGCGCTCCGCAGCCCGACCCGCAGGTTTTCGATCTGGGCGTGCCGATCCTCGGCATCTGCTACGGCATGCAGGTGGTCGCGCGTGCCCACGGAGGCGACGTGCGGGCCGGCAACAGCCGCGAGTTCGGACGGACGAAACTCACCGTCGCCGCGAAAGATCCCTTTCTCGCCGGCCTTCCCGAGGACTTCGTCGTCTGGATGAGTCACGGCGATCAGGCGGAGGCCCTCGGCGAGAACTTCACGCCGCTGGCGACCACCGACACCTGTCCCTCAGCCGCCGTGAAGCACAAAACGCTGCCGATCTACGGCTTGCAGTTTCACCCGGAGGTCACGCACACCGAGCATGGCGGCAAGCTGCTCGCGAACTTCGTGAAAGTCATTTGCGGCTGCAAAGGCACCTGGAAGATCAACAACCTGATCGACCGCGAGATCGGTGCGATTCGCGAACGCGTCGGCACGAGCCGCGTGATCTGCGGACTCTCGGGCGGCGTCGACAGCAGCGTCGTCGCGGCGCTCCTCGCCAAGTCGATCGGCACGCAGCTCTCGTGCATCTTCGTCGACAACGGCATGCTGCGGAAAGGCGAGGCCGCCAAGGTCAAAGAGCGCTTCGGCAATCACTTCAAAACCGACCTGCACGTCGTCGATGCGAAAGATCGCTTTCTGAACGCGCTCGACGGCGTCTCCGACCCGCAGACGAAGCGCAAGATCATCGGCCGCGAGTTCATCGAGGTCTTCAAGCACGAAGCGAAGAGCATCCCAAACGCCCACTTCCTCGCCCAGGGCACGCTCTATCCCGACGTGATCGAATCGGGGGCCAACCCCGACGGCCCCGCCGCGACGATCAAGTTCCACCACAACGTCGGCGGTCTGCCGGAAGAACTCGGCTTCGAGCTCATCGAGCCGCTCCGCGACTTGTTCAAAGACGAAGTCCGCGCGATGGGCGGCGTGCTGGGCCTGCCGGAAGAACTCATCTGGCGACACCCCTTCCCCGGCCCCGGCCTCGCCGTGCGATGCCTGGGCGAGATCACCGAAGAACGCCTCGACACGCTGCGTGAGGCCGACGCGATCGTGATCGACGAACTCACGAAAGCCGGCCTGTACCGCAAGATCCAACAGGCCTTCGCGGTGCTGCTCCCCGTTCGCAGCGTCGGCGTGATGGGCGACGACCGCACGTATGAAGACACCTGCGCCGTGCGAGCCGTCAGCACCGACGACTTCATGACCGCCGACTGGTACCCCATGCCCTACGAGGTTCTTGGCCGCATCAGCACGCGAATCATCAACAGCGTGCGGGGGGTCAACCGCGTCGTGTACGATGTCAGCAGCAAACCACCGGCGACGATTGAGTGGGAGTGAGGGCCCTATTGAAAAAAGGGCTTGACGTGTGAGTAACTGAACGCCACCCTAGGTTTGTGTGGTGATTTGCATGCCTTATTATATCCATGCCACCTTCTGCCACTTTTTATTCTACTGCTACTTTTTCGTCTTTACTGGAAGAGAATCAAAAGAGTCATAAGTTTTGAAATTGGTGCTTAGCTTGAGCAGAAGGAGTGCTGATCTCCTATCGGCGTCAGAAACAATTTGTGTCAGAGGAACGGCACTTCTGTCCGGAGTTACTTAAGGGAAAGCATTTCCGATGGGTCCGATCGTTGAACTTGCGAGACTCTTCAAAAGAGAATTCTCCGAATTGTCGTTTCGGAACAAGTGTTTTGTCATTCTCGCATTTGCACTTCTCAGTCTGATCGGGTCTTCGCTCATTTATCCAGACGCAGCCGCACGGCGATTGCGATATGTGAACTTCTGGTGTCGTGCTATAGTGACCTCGGATAGCACCTTTCCGATGGATAATCGAACCCGGCAAAGCCTTGAGGAAGTGCGAACTTCACTGCGAGACAAGCTGACACAGTGTATAAACGAAAGAGCTGAGCCATCAAAGAGCCGAGAGCATTCGATGAAGGACGGGCGTTATAATGCATGGACTTTGTCGCAGATGTCATTGGCACTGCCAGCTCATGCACAGTCGTGTAAGCGGGGACTGCTTTCGCGAATCGAGCACTGGCAGTTTGGAGATTCCGTTGGTTATAAAGAGTTTCCAGACGATACCACCCACAAAGTTCCGCTTATAGCTTGGTGTGTGTGGGGTAAAGCGGCAACTTTCGGTGAAGTCGATCATTCAGAAGTGGATTACCTGCTTGTTCAACAGAATTCGCAGGATGGTTGGTGGGGAACATATTCGAATACCCTTGATAAAGAATATGCGTCAACCTATGCGACCGCTATCACCCTCGTTGCGCTCACTACAGTATACCAATCGAGCTTTCCGGACGACGCACTTAAGATTCGTTTGAAGCGGTCAATTAGACTCGCCTCTGATTGGCTTAAGACGCACCACAATGGCCCTTTCTGGAAGGATTATCCGAATCATAGTGGCAATGTTGCCGTAGGGCTTAGTGGAATCGTTCTTCTTTCGTTACGACGAGCTCAAGATATACTCGGCCCGGCGGGTGCGGTCGAACTTAGCGAATTTGATCGCGAATTCCTTGGCAGCCTAGATTCTTATCCTGTCCCTCTCATGGCGGAGTTCTCAGAGATTTCCGGACTTACCGTAGATAACGGACGTATTGACCACGTCCGCGTGTACGTTTTGCCGTCAGTGCTGCTCGGAATTGCGTCGACACACAAAAGTGGAAAAACTTCCGATGTCACAGAAGCGTCGATCTGGCTAAGTGACGCCACGGACACAATTCTACAATCTCGAGATCTAGTCTCAGACTATCCATGGGTGGCAGCCGAGTATCTGATCGCTCTTGACGCGCTTCTCGGCCCGCCAAAATAGCCGCAATGGCGGAGCTTCCTGCGGTGCTGGCGGTCGGATGGCGCGCCCTATCGGGTCGGGTGGCACGCCGGGGTGCCTGGGGCAGTATGCCCTAGCCGCGGCACATCTGGCGGCCTCTTCGCGGCAAGGTGGCATGCCTTTGGCTGATAGGCAATAGGGCCGATAGGCCATAAGCGTGTCGCGTGAAAACATGCCTTCGCGATTCGTGGTGAGGAAGAAGAGTTACGGCTTCAGAGGACGACGCCCGATGCAAGTCCGCTGGCAAGATCGCCTTGTGAGTACGCCGGGTGTGCTGTGCGGCAAGCCTCGGCTCAAGGGAACGCGACTCTCAGTGAGTTTCATCCTCGGCCACCTCGCCAGCGGCTCAACAATCGACGACATGTGCACGGAGTATCCGGGATTGAGCGCAGAGGATATCGCAGCCTGCCTCGCGTTCGCACGTGATCTCACGGATAACGTGGCGGCGTCGGACACTACCACTCAGAACCATCGACAATGAGTCACAACTATCACGTCGTGATCGAACGCGACGCTGAGGGCTTTTGCGTGGCCGGGGTGTCATACGCAGGCGAAGTCGCTCGATGAGTTGATGGAGCGCGTCAAAGAGGCGATCACGTGTTGCCAGGATGTCGAAGGGCGCGGCCCCAGCGGCCGTAAAAACGGCCGGGGTGTGGCATTGCCGCATGTGACCTGTGATGCTCGGCGAGTTCCCTTTCGTTCTGTCTCCTGACTCCTGTCTCATGGCTGCTGTCTCTTCCCTCCTCCGTTCTTCCTTTCTCTCTCCCGAAGGAAAGAGTGGAGCGCGCTCCCCTGTCCCGCCTGGAACGACGCAGCGACACCGGCCCCTGCCGGTCGACACCGCCATGGGGGTGCCCGAAACCGCGCTTTGCACGTCGCATTGCGCAGCCTCGGCGCGTGAGGTGGACGGCCGCCGCCGGGGGATACGGCTCTAGCCCGTAAAGGCCCCGGGTTTGGTCATCTGCTCTCGACGCCATGGACCGGCACAAGGCCGGGCACCACGTCGTTCAGACTTGCTCGGGCACGCATGATCGGCGGTACCGCGGATTCGCCGCTCACTCCCGAACCGAGATCCAACCTCTCTCAGGTAGCACCGCCGCGCCAAGCGCGAAATCGCGATTCCCGTGCGTAAAGTCACAAATGTTTGGGAATGCGGTCGGGTGGCACGCCCTGACGGAGGAAGGGCGTGGCCGAGCGACGGGCGACGCCGAATCGGACATTCGCCACGCCCAGCCCCGAAGGTCTGGGCGTGCCACACAACGGGATGATCAATCGCGAGTTCTCGGCGAGTCGCCGGCGGAGTGGTAGAATCAAGCCATGACCCTCGAACAGCTCGAACGCGAAATCCTCAAGCTTCCGCCCCTCGACTTCCGCAAGCTCGCGGAGTGGGTTGCGGAACGCGATCAGGATCGTTGGGATCGGCAACTCGACGAGGACGTCGCCGCAGGAAAGCTCGACCTTCTCGCCGACGAAGCGTTTCAGGAGCATCAATATGAGTCATGTCACGGCCGCCGGAACGTCAGGTGATTCCCCGCAGGCGGCGCGATCGGGCGTTGTTAGAATGATGGCGGAAGGCGTCTGAAGCGCCTCGGCGGGTCATCATCATTGGTAGCGGGCGAGCATGGCTGCGAAAGCGAGGGAGGTGTGTCTGCCTCGACCGGTGACGTTTCTGGCGGGTCTCACCAGCTTTCTGCTCGTGGCGGGGCTGTTGTTCTGGGCGCAGGCGATTCTGATCCCGATCGCGCTGGCGATTTTGCTGACGTTTCTGCTCAGCCCGCTGGTGATTCGTCTGCAACGCGCCGGCGTGCCGAAAGTGCTTGCGGTGCTGCTCGTGGTGGGCGCGAGCTTGGCGGCCGTCGGGGGCGTGGGCTGGTTGATCGCCGCGCAAATGATCCGGCTCACCGAAGAGTTGCCGCAGCGGACCGATCAAATCGTGACCAATGTTGGCCGTCTCGCCGAGTCTCTACAGGGCGAGGAGAAGGGTGAAGGCGAGCCGTCGCTTGGAAATCTCGTCTTTCAAATTCAGAAGAGAATCCAGGAGGAAATGGCTCCCGAAGAGGAGGTGGGAGGTCTCTTCGGACCGATTCCCGTGCGCGTGCAGCAAGAGGACGAGGGGATTTCCACGGTCGGCGGCTACCTCGCGATGGCCGCCGAACCGATCGGCACCGTGGGTTTGTCGCTCGTGCTCGTGTTGTTCATGCTGTTCAAGCGCGAAGATCTGCGGAATCGCATCGTCACGCTGTCGGGCCGCGCGAATCTCGCCGTCACGACGAAGGCGCTCGACGAAGCGGGCCAGCGGATCGCCCGCTATCTGCTGATGCAGTTCGTGATCAACGTGACCTACGGCCTGGCGGTCGCGGTCGGCCTGTTGGCGTTGCGCGTCGAATACGCGGCATTGTGGGGCGTGACGGCGGCGGTGCTGCGGTACATTCCGTATCTCGGACCATGGATCGCCGGCACGCTGCCGCTGATTTACAGTCTGCTGACGAGCCAGGGCTGGGGTCAGCCGCTGGGCGTTCTGGCGCTGATCATCGTGCTGGAACTGTTGAGCAACAACGTGATGGAGCCGTTGCTTTACGGTCGCGGCGTGGGCGTGTCGGAAGTCGCCGTGATCCTGAGCGCGGTCTTCTGGGGCTGGCTGTGGGGGCCGATCGGGCTGGTGCTCGCGACGCCGCTGACGGCGTGCCTCGTCGTCGCGGGGCGATACGTGCCGGCCATGTCGATCTTCAATCGCATCCTGGGCGACGTCGCCGAAGTCGAACCGCACTTCGTCTACTATCAGCGATTGCTGGCGCGCGACGAGGAAGAGGCCGAACAACTGTTCGACGACCGAGTGCTTGAAACGTCACTCATCGATGCCTGCACCGAAGTCATCATTCCCGCGCTGGAATCGGTCAAACGCGATCGCATGCGCGGCTTGATCGAGCCCGAACAGGAAAAGTACATCCTCGAATCGGTCGAAGAGCATCTCGAAGAGACGCCGCTATCGCCCGATGGCGAGGCCGCCGAGCCGGTGAAGGAGACGTCGCCGCTCGTGCTCGGCTACGCCGTTCGCGATCCGGAAGACGAAGCGGCGATGGCGGTCCTCAAGCAGATCCTGTCGCGAGACGCCTGTCGTTTCGAAGTGCTGTCCCGCGACATGCTGCTCTCGGAGATCGTCGCCGAGATTCGGGAACGCAAACCAACGGGCCTGTGCCTGATCGGGCTGCCTCCCGGCGGACTCACGCATGCCCGCAGCCTGTGCAAGCGCGTGAAGGTCTTGCTTCCCGACCTGAAGATCGTCGTGGGCCGCTGGGGCCGGCCGTTGTCGGAAAAATACCGCACCGCGCTGCGCGATCAAGGCGCGAGCTACATCGGCCACACGCCCACCGAAACGCGCGAGCACGTTCGCTCGCTGACCCGCCTCCGACCGGCCGCCGAACGACCGATCGTCACCGAGCCGCTGGTGAACAGCGCATGACGGGAAGGGGACGGGCGAGCCAAGAGCGCCAGCGACTGGAGAGAGCAAGTGGACGTGCGAGAACGCTCCGGTCGCTGACGCTCCCGGCTCGCTTCACGATCGCCATTGTGGCGACTCCGCTTCCACCGCTGCCGACGGTTGCGCACAATGCCGGCCGCTTCTCATGCAAGCGCGTTCGGCGGCGGAGATTCAGCAACGATGTGCGGGATCATCGGATATCTCGGGACTCAGCCGGCGGCGGAGATCGTGCTCGGCGGATTAAAGCGACTGGAGCATCTCGGTTATGACTCGGCGGGGCTGGCGACCGTCGCCGACGGCCAGTTGCACGTCCGCCGAGCCGTCGGTCGTCTCGACGGTCTTGCTGAAGCCCTCGCCGCCGAACCGGCACCCGGAACGCTGGGCATCGGCCACACTCGCTGGGCGACGCACGGCCGGCCGTCGCAGGAGAACGCTCATCCGCATGTCGACGCCGCGGGGCGAATCGCGTTGGTGCATAACGGCGTCATCGAGAATCACGCTGCGATCCGGTCCTTCCTTGAAGGGCAAGGAGTGCGGTTCCGCAGCGAGACCGACACCGAGTCGCTCGCGCAGCTCATTGGGTTCTTCTATAGCCAGACCGGCGATCTGCTGGGCAGCGTCCGCGGCGCGCTCCGCGAGGCGCGGGGCACGTTCGGCATCGCCGTCGCCTGTGCCGACGCGGCCGACACGCTGATCGCCGCCCGCCGCGGCAGCCCGCTCATCATCGGCACCGGTCGCGACGAACTGATCGTCGCCAGCGATGCCGCGGCCCTTGTCGGACGGGTCAGCCAGGTCACGCATCTCGAAGATAACGAGGTTGTGCTCCTTGGTCCGGGCGGACTGAGGGCGGTGACCGTCGACGCGAAACCGATCGAGAAGCAGCTCGAACCGCTGGAAGCCTCGCTCGAAGAAGCGTCGCTCGGCGGTTACGCCCATCACATGCAGAAGGAGATCTTCGAGCAGCCCGACGCCCTTCGCAACGCGATGCGGGGCCGCGTGCGGCCCGGCGCCGATCGCGTGACGCTGGGCGGCCTCAAATCCTTTGAGCGGGAACTGCCGCGATTTCGAAGGGCTTTGCTGTTCGGCTGCGGCACGAGCTGGCACGCCGCGCTCATCGGCGAATACCTGCTGGAGGAACTCGCCGGGATTTCCACCGAAGTCGAGTACGCCAGCGAACTGCGTTACCGCAACCCGCTGATTCAGGAAGGGACGGTGGCGATCGCCCTCAGTCAGTCGGGCGAGACGGCCGACACCATCGCCGCCCTGCGGGAGGTGCAAAGTCGCGGTGCCGTGACGCTGGGCATCGTGAACGGCGTCGGCAGCACGATCGCCCGCGAGACGGATGCCGGCGTCTATCTGCACGCCGGCCCCGAGATCGGAGTGGCGAGCACAAAGGCCTTCACCGCTCAGATCGCCGTGCTGGCGATGATCGCCCTCGATCTCGGTCGGCGGCGGCATCTCTCACCGGAACGCACAGCGGAATTGATCGATGAATTAGCTGCGATTCCCGAGAAAGTGACGAAGGCGCTGGAACTCGACGGTCAAGCAAAACGACTGGCTCAGCGTCTCGTTGATCGTCAGAACTGGCTTTACCTCGGCCGAGGCGTCAATTTCCCGACGGCATTGGAAGGCGCGCTCAAACTCAAGGAGGTGAGCTACGTTCACGCCGAAGGACTTCCCGCCGCCGAGATGAAGCACGGTCCGCTGGCGATGATCGATGCCGGCATGCCGGTGATCGTGATCGCCCCCCAGGACCGCACCTACGAGAAAGTGCTGGCGAACATTCGCGAGGTGAAGAGCCGCGAAGGACGAGTCATCGCGGTCGCCAGCGAAGGGGATGAGCGCATCGCGGAGTTGGCTGACGAAGTTCTGTTCGTCCCCCGCACGTCACCGCTGCTGGCTCCGCTCGTGGCGACGATCCCGCTGCAACTCTTGTCGTATCACGCCGCGCTCGCTCGCGGCCACGACGTCGACAAACCCCGCAACCTCGCCAAGAGCGTGACGGAATGAACGGAGAATCGAAGAACGGAGAATTGAGGAGTGAGAATGAGGAACAGAATTTGGGGTGATTCAAAGCTATTCTCGCGTACTTCCCTTCTTCCGTCCTCCCGTTCTTCCCATGAACGTCGTTCTCTACGAAGACTCCGGCTGGCAGCGGTTGTTGCCGCTCGTCTACACACGCCCGGTGTTCCTGCTGCTCTGCGGCATGGAAACGCTGTGGGAGACGGCGCATCGTGCGATCACGAAACAGCAGCCGCGGCCGATTGGTCCGACGGCGTGGGTTCGCGAGATTTTGGCCGAACTGACGCGCGAGAAATTAGGCGTCGAGGTGAATCGGCCGGCCTCCGCACCGACTCTGTTTCTCAACGCTCGGGCTCGCTGGTCTTCGCTGCCGGCTACCGATGCCTCTCAATTTGACGCCGACGGCTGGGTGGGAACGGCAGGCGATGGTCGGGTCGCGTGCGTGGCCGCGCCGGCGATGCTCGCGGCGAGGCTGTCTCCCGGCATCCTGCTCGATGAGGCGCGAATGAGCGCCGCCCTGGCCGGTCTGCCGCGTCGAGACGTTTCATCGCACGTCAAGCTCTTCGACTGGCCTTGGGAACTGGTGCACGCGAACGCGAAGGCGATCGGTGACGATTGGGCGTCACGCGGCGGAGCGGCTGACGTCGCGGCGAAACTCGACGAGGGCGTGTATCTGCTGAACCGAGCTGGCATCCACATCGGCGACGGCTCGCGAGTGAAGCCCTGCGTCGTGATCGACGCCGAATCCGGCCCGGTCTGGATCGGCAACAACGTGCGCATCCAGCCGCACAGCTACATCGAGGGACCGGCCTACGTCGGCGATGGATCGTTGCTCCAGACAGGCGCCGTCATTCGAGGAGGCGCGTCGGTCGGTCCCGTCTGCAAAGTCGGAGGCGAGGTCGAGGGCAGCGTGCTCGTCGGCTACTCCAACAAGCAGCACGACGGCTTTCTGGGGCACAGTTACATCGGCAGCTTCGTGAACATCGCCGCCGACTGCATCAACAGCGATCTCAAGAACACCTACGGCACGATCCGCGTGCCCATCAACGGCCAGGAGGTCGAAAGCGGCGAGCAGTTCGTGGGACTCACGGTCGGCGACCACAGCAAGGCGGGGATCAACGTCGGATTTCCGACGGGGGCCGTGATGGGCTTTTGCAGCAGCGTCGTCGGCGCGGAATGTCCGAAGTTCGTGCCGAGCTTCGCCTGGATCGATTCGGGGGAGTGGGTGCGCTACGACGCGGCGCGCGGTCTGGCCATCGCGAAGCGGGTCATGGCCCGACGCCACCTGACGATGAGCGCCGCGGAGGAGAAGGCCTTTCTCGCCGTCCGCACGCAGGCACTGGCTCTCGAACATGCGAGCCAGCTTCGCATGGGCGGGTGACGGCGCTCATCGCGAGCCGATCGAGATTTCGTCGGCGATCAAATCTCATTTGCATTCGCCCGTGCGCGGTCGTCAGAATCCAAAGACGGCAGCAGATTTCATTCGGCAACGGGCCGGTTGTGCGGACGGGGAGAATTCTTCCGACGAAAGGGAGAACTGGCTTGCGTGTGGCCACTTCGCACTCACATAATGCGACCACGCATCTTAGCCATTTTGCCAAAGCGGCGTATCAGCCCGGCCGTCGAAGCGTCAACAGGGGAGCGTCAACCATGAGAGTCCTCCGTCTTCGGCGGGTTTTGCGGCAGGGACTGGTCGCGAGCATTGCGGCACTCGCCGCGACATCGGCTTTCGCGCAGGACGAGAACGCGATTCCGGCTGAACCGGAAGCTCCTGCCGTCACTCCGGACGGACCGGCGGCACGCCGTGATTCGATCGACGCCTATCAGGTGCGCATCGCCGAGAGCGGCTATATGGCGGGGCGGCTGCAGGTCGTGGATTCGCTGACCGGCGAAGTTCGCGGCATTCGCAAGACGGGCCTGCTGTTCATTCAGAACGGCAAAGTCGTCGGGCGAGGCGAAACCGGCGTCAGCGGCGTCGCCCAGATCAAGAGACTGCCCGTTGGGGCCTATTCGGCGGTCGCGCTCGGTCCAGACGGCATGGCCGCGTTCGGTTTTGAGGTTCTGCCCCCCGCGGACGGCGTCGCCGTCTCAGCCTATCGCTTCGATGCCCTGATCGTGCCAGCGAGCGACGTCGCCGTCGCGCAACGGACGATCTGCTCGGGTGGCGACTTCGCGGCGACGCCGCTGCCGCTCCCGGCACCGCCGGAGCCGCTGTCACCGCTTGCGGTCGCTCTCAAAGCCCAGGTCGATGGGCCGATCACGCCCGCTCCGCTTGAAGAAGGATTCGATTACGAAAGCGCGAGTGAAGTGGCTGCGCCCTTAAAGGGACAGCCGATTCTGGTTCAGGACGGTGAGAGCGGCGTCGGCCAACTGGTCGTGCTCGCCGCCGACGGTCAGCCGATGGGATTGGAAAACGCTCGGGTTTCGTTCATCCGGTCGGGCCAGTTGCTCGGAACGGTCGAAACCGATTCCCGCGGCTACTGCGGCGTGCTCGGGTTGGAAGACGGGATCTATTCGATGGTCGGTGTCGGCCAGAACGGCTTCATCGCCTTGGGTGTGCGCGTTCAGACTTTCGCAGGCTCGGCGACCGCAAAGACCCAAGCGGCGGACGAAGAATTCGTGAGCGCTCGGCAGGTTGGCGCACCGGTCGTCGGCTGGCGAGCCGCGGGTGCGACGTCTGATGCCCTCGCCTTCGCGCCGGGCTTCGCATGCGGCTCCTGTGGCCAGTCGGGTTGCTGCGGCCAATGCGCGGCCGGTCCGTGCGGTGGGCCTTGCGATTCGTTCGGTGCCGGTGGTTACGGTAGCGGATTCGGCGGGGGCGGGTTTGGCGGCGCCGGCGGCGGAGGCGGCTTCTTCGGCGGTGGACTGCTCGGCCCGCTGCTCGGTGCCGGCATCGGTGCCGCAATCGGAGCGGCGATCGCCGATGACGACGATGATGACGGGGACGATGGAGGCGTCGGCGTCAGCCCGAACGCGCCGCCGAATTGAATTGGAATTCTGCGGACGGCGACATCTCGTGGCTCTAAGCTGCCTGCGATCGGTGACGGTCAAAACCGTCACCGATCGCTATTTTGTTACCGGTGCCGGTTCGCGTGAGTTTGCCGTATGGCGAATCGGTTCATCACGCCGATGCGGCCCGCTTTCGCGATTCCGACCGTGAAATCAGACGCTGTGCGAGACGTCTTCGCGACGGTTGCGGGATCACTCGCGGCGGTGATTCTCATCGTGTTGGTGTTCGCCGCTCCATGGGCCTACGGCGGCGTGGAGCAGTGGTTCCGGACCTGGTTGGCCGCGGCCCTCGCGATCGGCACCGCCGCAGTCGCCGTCAGGGCATTGTTAGCCGAGCCGACCGTTTCGCCGTTTTCACTGGGCCTCTCCCTCTTTCCGATCGTCGGCTTGCTCGCCTTGGCGGCACTTCAATGCTGGGGTGGAACGGCCCTCGTGGTTTCCGATGGATCTCACGGCGCTCCGGACACGGTCTACCCGGCGGCGACACGCTTGGCAGTCGCCAGCCTGCTGACGGCCGCTGCCGCCGCGACGATCGGGGCGATCGTCTTTTCACGCGAGCCGGCGTTTGAGGGGCTGCTGGCGGCCTGCCTCGTCTCGGCCGCGACGGTGGCGTTTCTCGGAATCGCGATGCGACTCACGGGAGACGATCGCGTCATCCGGGGCATGACGTTCGTCGGCGATCCGTTCGCCCGCTTCGTCAACCGCAACAATGCCTGCGCCTATCTTTGTGTCGGATTGGCTGCCGGGATCGCCTTATTGCGATCAACGTTTCGCTTACACGAAATCGACGAACGGGACGGCCTTTCTCATCAGAATTCGTGGCGAATGGATCGCACGACGCGAACGCTCGTCATCGTGACGCTGCTCGCGATCTGTCTGGCGGGAGCGATCGCTTCACGATCCCGCGGCGGCACGATCGCCGCGTTCGTCACGCTCTTCACAGGTCTCGCGTTCTTTCGCGGGGAAAGGTGGGGGCGTCGACTCTTGCTCTTGCTGCCTCTCGTCGGCACGGCGGCAGCGCTCGTCGCCTGGGTCGGGCTTTCCGGCCCGGTGCTGGATCGCTTCGGAAGCCTTTCCGCCGAAGCCGTCTTCCGAGAGGGTCGCATCCCGCACTGGCAAGACGCGATGGAAGCCGTGAAGGCGCGACCCCTCTTTGGAGCAGGGCTTGGCACGTATGGCTACGCCCACCAGGAATTCTCGAAGCAACCGCAGGCCGAGTGGTACGAGCATGCCGACAACCATTTCGTGGAAACGCTCGTGGAAGGCGGGGCGGCGGGGGCCCTTTTCATCGTCGCCATCGCGATTCTGACGCTGATTTCTCTCGTCCGCGGTCGCGAACGGCCTGTTGCCGGAGCGCTGATCGCTTCGCTGGTCGCCGGCCAAGCGTCTCACGCATTCTTCGACTACGGCATCATCATTCCGGCCGTCACTTTGTCCGTCGCGATGCTCTGGGGAGCCGGCACCGTTCGACTGCTGACGAATCTTGATGATTCGACTTTCCGCAGCGCCTGGTTCAGCCGTGCGGCGGTCGTGGGAATTTCGGTCAGCATTTCGGCGGGTCTCATCTGGGCGTACGGCGAACACCGCTCGGCGGCGGCCGTCGAGCGATACAGCGGAGTGGCGTCACGCGCCGACCGACCCGGCGGTCTGGACGCGGCCGAAGTCGATCGCGCGATCGCGGGCCTGTCACAGGCTCTCGAACGGCGTTCCGACGATGCCGTCGGCCAGCGAGAACTCGCGAGACTCTACGTGTACCGGTATCGCTCCGCCGCGACGGCTGCGATGCAGAGCATCGATGCATCGCTGACGAAAGACGCGGCCTGGCGAGCCACGAGTCTCGTCTCATTGCATCGCGCCGTGACCCGGCTCACCGCGGCGGGAGCTTTGACGGGGGTCGCGAGCTTGCGACAAGACCCGCTGGCCCAGCGAGATCTCGTTCCGGCACGCGCGCATCTGCTTGCCGCCGAAGCCGCGTGCCCCCGGCTTCCCGGCGTCCATGTTCCGCTGGCGGCTCTCAGTTTCCTCAATCCCGAAGTGAATCCGGGCGGCGTGGACGAGTTGAAAGCCGCCGTCCGACTCTTTCCGACCGACGCCGACATGCTCCGGGCGGCGGGGCGGATGGCGTGGCAGGCCGGCGACAACGAACTCGCCTCGCGTTGCTGGAAAGCATCGTTCGCCGTGAGTCGAAAAGGATTTGACGCGGTTGCGGCGATGCTCATCGAGGACGTCGGCCCCGTGCGGACCGTCGCTCTCATCGTTCCCGACGACCCTGTCGCCGCTCTCAACCTCATAACCGATCCAGGCACCCCGATCGAGCGGCGTCTCCGCACGCCGTTTGGTCACAAAATTGACGAACTGGCCCGTGGTTTGCCTGAAGGTCGCCTCCGGAGACGCCTTGAAGCCAACGCGAGCTGGTTGCAAGGCCGCGATGAGGAGGCGGCCGAACGCCTCCTCGCACTGATCGAATCTCAACCGCTCGACGTGGAATTACGAGTGAATTACGCGATCTTTTGCGAAGACCGAGGCCAGCGAACCAAGGCGACGGAACAGCTTTTGACCGCAATCGCGTTAGCTCCGCAACGCGACGATCTCCGTCGTCTTCTGGCGATGTGGGAGGCCACTTCGCCACGCTGAAGCATCGGCGACGCGCTCCCTCATGCCCTGCAATTGCAGGAAAACTTGCGCACAACCGAACGCGACCTTGATTCCGGTCGTTCCCCTTCTTGGAATGGGGGGCCGGGCGGCGGATTCCCGAACTCACTGATTTTAGACCCGCTTAGGAACTCGCCGGACCAACGGCAGCACTTCTGGAGAGTGATCGTGCAACAAGGTCGTCATCTCGACGCATTCGCGGCAGCCTCGGCGGCAAACAACGACGGCGGTCCGCCGATGAGCCAACTGGTTCTGCGCCGCAAGTGGTTGCTGCTATTCGGCCTCGCGGTCGGCGTCGGTTTGGGCTACCTCTATTTCACCCAGCAGGCGCCGGTCTTCCGTTCGGTCGCGCAGATCCTCGTCACACCCAATCGCGCGCCGATGCTGAACGAACAGTCGCAGCGCGACAACGCTCTTGCGGATGCGATCGAGACGCAATGCCAGATCGTGATGAGCCTTGAAGTGATCCGCAACGCGGTCGAAAGCTACAACCTGAGTTCCCGGCCTGAATTCGGCAGTCGCGACGCAGCCATCGGCATGATCATGAAGGGGCTGACCGTCGAGCCGATGTCGAAGGGCAGCCGCGTCGTTGTCATTGACTATCGTGGCAGCACGCCTGGAGAGACCCGCGCCGTCGTCGATGCCCTTGTTAAGTCGTACCGTGAGTTTCTGGGGGATTCGGAACAGGCGGTGAGCGAAGACGCCGTCCGGCTCATCACGCAGGCGAAAGACGAACTGCTTAAAGACCTGAAGGCGCTCGAAAGCGATTACGCGAAGTTTCGGAAAGAAATTCCCGTCCTGGGCCAGGGCGAAGAGGTGATCAATTCTCACGCCGTGCGGCTCGCGGACATCGAAGCCGAGAAGACGAGCCTGATGCTGCGCGCCTCGCAGTTGCAGGCGAAAATCGACGCGATCACCGACGCCTTGAAGCGCGGCGGCAGCCGCGAGGCGCTCTCGCTGATGGTCAATCAGCTCAAGGCCGAGGGCAGCACGAAGTCCGAGGCGATCACCGTGGCGGAGAAGCTCTTCCCGCTGCTGCTCGAGAAGGAGCTTCAGTCGGAAAGCCTTGGCCCCGGCCATCCGAGAATCGTCGCGATCGACAAGCAGATCGCGATGACGCGAACGCATCTCGACAGCCTCCTGAACCTTGGCGGCGGCACCGGTCAGCCGAAGGACTTGCTCGACGTTTACATGGATTCGATGCGTTACGAGATCGAAACAACGCGAGTTCAACTCGAAAAACTGAATGAGATCTTCGACGACGAGAATGCGGCGGCCCGTCAGCTCGACACGGTCCTGACACGCGATCGACAGCTCCGCGAGGAGATCAAGCGCAAAGACTCGTTGCTGGCGGCGGTCGTGAAGCAACTCGAGCAGATGACGCTGTTCAGCACGAATGGAATCCGCACGCAGATCATCGCCGAACCGGCCGAGGGCTTCCGCACTCCCGAAGAGCGCACCAAACATATGGCCGTCGGCGGGGCGCTGGGCCTGCTGTTCGTCGTGATTCTGGCGTACCTCCTCGAATCGAACGACAAGAGCTTCCGCAGTCCCGAGGACATTCGCGATGAACTCGGCCTGAGCGTCGTCGGGCATGTGCCCGTCATCGCGAACAAGACGATCGCCACGGGCTCGACGGCGGCGGCCGGACTTTGCACGGTGCACCTTCCCAAGGGCCAGTCGTCAGAAGCCTTCCGGCTCGTCCGGACGGCGCTCTTCTTCGGCGCACGCAGCGGCAACCTGAAGGTCGTTCAAGTCACCAGCCCGGATCAGGGCGACGGCAAATCGACGGTTTCGGCGAACCTGGCGGTGGCGGTGGCCCAGAGCGGCCGGCGAACCCTGCTGATCGACGCCGACATGCGAAGACCGACCGTGCATCGGCTGTTCGGGCTGAGCAACGACCTCGGTGTCGCCAACGTGATCGGCGAGCACCTCGAACCGGCCGACGCGATCCACGAAAGCGAAATCCCCAACCTCTCGGTGATGGTTTGCGGGCCTCGGCCGCACAACCCAGCGGAATTATTGGCGTCGCAGCAGTTTGAGGACTTCCTCGGTTGGGCTCGTGACAACTACGACTTCGTCATCGTCGACACCCCGCCGCTGCTGGCGGTTTCCGATCCAGGGAACGTGGCCTCCCGCGTCGACGGCGTGCTGCTCACCTTGCGTCTCGGCAAGCGGGCTCGTGCGAAGGGAACCGAGGCACGCGACATCCTCGAACGCGTGGGAGCGAAGATCCTGGGTGTCGTCATCAACGGCGTGAACGCACGCGGCGAATACGGTTATCAGTCCGGCTACCGGTACACGGCCGCCTCGACGGCTCGCTACGGTTACGGCGAAACCTACTTCAACAACGACTACGTCGAT
This sequence comes from Planctomycetaceae bacterium, assembly GCA_013813775.1. GTDB lineage: Bacteria > Planctomycetota > Planctomycetia > Planctomycetales > Planctomycetaceae > JACCRE01. Next base: position 21,779 of record JACCRE010000016.1, on the reverse strand, counting down.
GACGAGCAAAAGGAACGACGACCCGTACGACACGTCAACGGCCGCTCCAAACAGACCGTCGTCCGCGACGTCTGAATCCGGCCCTTTGTCAGTCCCGGTGATCGAGAACTCGGAAGAGAGACGGTTCCGCGCGAAGACAACGAGAGCGTCGCGAGGTTGTTTGTCGCGACGCGCTGACGCGGATCTTCTCTTCTCTGATCGTCGAGAGTCTCGCAGAGCAACGTAGCGCCTTTCCGCCTCGTCTACTTCACGACTTCAGGGCCATTGGTGGGTGAAGCTGCGATGTCGGTACAAGAGATCGATCCCGAAATCCTCGACGCTGAAGATCGTGCCGGCGCCATACCGACAGGCGGCGGAATGGACTTGATTTCCGCCGCACCATGGATCGCCGTCGCGGCATCGGCCGCTGCGGCCCTGGTGCCGTTGCTCGTTGAGTACGGCAAGCAGCTGTGGGACGCCGAGCATTACCAGTTTTATCCTTTGATGCCGGGAGCCGTCGCCTGGCTCGCATGGCGTCGTTATCAGACGCCGGCGCGACCGTCGCGGCCGATCTCACCGGCCGTTCGCTACGGTTTGTGGGGCATGGCATTTCTGACGACCGCAGTCTCGGCTCTTGCGGAGTCGCCTTTCGGCGCGGCGGTCGCCTTGCTGATGCTGATCGTCGCGGGACTCTACGAATGGGGCGGTTCATCGACGCTTCGCCACTACTTGCCGGTTTGCGCGGTGCTGCTGATCATCCTGAGGCTGCCGTTCGGCCTGGATCAGAAAATGATCGTGGCGATGCAACGATCGGCGACCCGCTGGGCCAGCGGCATCCTCGACCTGGCGAACATTCGCCACCTCGCCGACGGCGTCGTCATTCGTCTGCCGCAAGGCGACTTCTTCGTCGATGAGGCGTGCAGCGGCGTGCATTCGTTGTTCGCGACCTTGGCGTTCGTGGCCGTGTTCGCGGTGGCGACGCGACGAGGCCTGCTGAGATTCCTCCCGTTGTTCGCCGCGGCCGTCTTCTGGGTTCTCGTCGCAAATGCCGTTCGGGTGCTCGCGGTCGTCGTGCTGTCCTCTCGATACGGCTTGCCGGTCGTCGAGGGTTTTGGGCACGAGGCGCTGGGCGTCATCGTATTCGCCACGGTGATCGGTCTCGTCCTGAGCACCGACCGGCTGTTGCTGTTCTTCTTACCGCAACCGGAGCATTTCACCGCCTCGGGAACGAACGGACTCGAAAGTTCAAGAGGATTCGCTGGAATCGAAGGGAAGCCGCGACGGGGCGGAATCGGCTCGTTCGCGATGGCGACGGCGTTCGCGCTCGTCGCGATCGGCATCCAATTGCTTCCGGCGGGCGCGACTCCGCAGCGGCAGACGCCTTACGCCGCCGCGGACGGGCTTCAGCCCGTCCCGAAGGAAACGCTTCCGAAGAGTTGGGACGGGTGGGAACAGGTCAAGTTCCAGGTTCGCGAACGACCGAAAGGCGATCCGGCGGGCGAAATCTCCCGGATCTGGAATTTCCGCAAGGGCCGCCTGACGGTCGCCGTATCGATCGACGGACCTTTCGACGCCTGGCACGACACGAAGTACTGCTACGAAGGTCTCGGCTACACGACACAGTCCAGTGACGACATCACGGCTCCCGATGGCGGAACGTCGCCCGGTGCGTTCACCGAACTGACGATCACGAACGGCGGCGGACGGCATGGATACGTGCTGTTCATGGCCTACACCGAAACGGGCCGCCCCTTGAGTCCGCCGGCCAGCCGAAATGCATCGGTCGCCCGCCTCGTCGCCGCCTGGAAAGATCGCATCGCCGGCCAACCGTCGCACGACGTCGCGGACGGCCGCGTCTATCAGGTCCAGCTCTTCGCGGAAAGCGGATTGAACTTCACCGACGCCGAGCGAGCCGACATGGCACGTCTGTTCCACCAGATGCGAACCGAAATCGCTCGCAGCACGGCCCCGCCGACCGCCGCCGCGAAAGGAGAGACGACGTGATCTGGCGCAAGGGCTTTCGCGACGACAATTCCTTCGTCGAAGCCGGACCGACGCTTGGCGAACGATTCGCCGAGGTCTGGCACGGGCGCGGCGCGGGCCGGTTTTTCCGACTGCTGTGGTTCATCGCAACGGTTCCCTTCCGCATCCTGGGCCACGCCTTCGGGCTGCTGCTCTGGTGGCGGCACGCGCACGCCGAGAGCGGCATCTCGCCCCGTCGATTGCGACATCTGCTGCAGGGACTGCCGGCCGTGGTCGTCGCGATCGCCGTATTGGCGGTCGCCGGCGTCGTCATCGGTCGCGAGTCTCACCTGCGGGACGCATACCGCATCGAGGCGGTGAACGCCTTTCGAAACGATCGGCCGGAAGACGCCCGCATCTACTACGAACGCCTGTTTCGGCTCGACGGCGGCACCGCCGAAACACGATTGTTCCTGGGCCTCACGCTCGAAAAGCTCGGGAACAAAGAGGAATCGCATCACCTGATCCACGGTGTCGCCGACGGCGACGCCGGTGGCGACCCGCGCGCGAATCGCTGGGTCGCAGCCAAACTGCTTTCGGATCCGAAGACGCTTCAAGACCGCGGCCAGCTTCGTCTTGCGTACCAGCACCTTGCGAAGGCGGAACGCGGGCTGCCGCAAGATGCGAACGTCAAGTTGGATCTCGTCAAGTATCACCTCGCGATGGGCGAGATTCCGAAGGCGATTCCGAAGCTGGTCGCGGCCGCTTCGGCGGACCCGGCGCTCAACTACGACCTGTCGCGATTGTATGTCGCTACGGGGCAGAGCGAGTCGGCCCGGCAGGCCATGGAACGGGCGGAGCGACACTTCCGAAAGGAACTCGAGACGAAATCCGACGATCGCCGCGCCCGTCTCCTTTTGGCGACATGCGTTGCCAATCTCGGACGTTTCGAAGAGGCGGTCGCCGTGCTCAACGAGGGGTTGGCGCACGACCCCGAAGGGCCGTACGGACCGGCGATCGCGAGAATCTATATCGCCGCCTACGACCGTCGCGCGTTGCAACAGCCGACGGACAATCGCGCCATGATCGCCGCGCTGCGTGAAGCCCTGCGTTTCGACCCGAAATCGGTGGACGCCGCCGTGCGACTGGCGACTTTCGGCGAGCCGCCCGGAGCGTCACTCGGAGGCGTCGCGCCTTCGGTCGATCCGAAAATCGAGTCTGAGGCACGAGACATGCTTGAAGGTTTGCTCGCCGCAGGAGAACAGCCGCCGGCGGTTCACATGGCACTGGGCCTCAAGTCGTGGCGAGGGGCCGATCTCGACAAGGCGCAGTGGCACTTCGAACGGGCGTACGAGCTGGATCCGACGCTGGCCGGAGTCGCGAACAACCTGGCGTGGGTGCTTTCACATCAGAAGAACGCGGATCTCGAACGGGCTCTCGAGATCATCGACCCCATCGTGGAACGCTTTCCCGACGTCGCTCACTTCCGAGACACCCGCGGCGAGATTTACCTGCGAATGAATCGCTGGAATGACGCATTGCAAGATTTAGAACGAGCCCTGCCGAGCCTCCGCGAGAATCCGAGGATTCATGAATCTCTCGCGTCGGTTTATGAAGGGCTCGATCAGCCTGAGATGGCTAAGCGTCACCGTCAGGAAGCCGCGAAAGCGGCCAAGCCGACTCAATAAGCTTGAAACTTAGAATGATTTTTTCCCGTACACCATCAATCGCCGAGAAATCCTGCCTGCCGTACTCTTCGCCGTTTTCACAGATTGACTCGACCTCGAACTGTGGTACTTTCGGGCGTGCTGCTGACCAGCCTGATATCAACCTTCAATAATCACGCCCGAAGCTTGAACCGCCGACTCAGTTGAGTGCGACTCGGGGTCGCATTCCGACGCAACGCGACAGCGCGGCCTTGGCCGCGGAGAAACATCACTGTGCAATTGCCGCAATTCTCGACGGCTTTAATCGCACTCGCCCTGTCGGCGATCCTGACACCGCTCGTCATGCTCCTCATGACGAGAATCGGGCTGGTCGATCATCCGGACGGCCGCCGTAAGCTTCATCGCCGCGTGGTTCCAGTTGCCGGCGGACTCGCCGTGTGGCTGGCCGTCGTCGCCGCGCTCGCGCTTGCGCCCGTCACCGGCGGGATCGCGATTCCCTGGGGTGAAGATCGGTTCTGGCCGGCGTTCCTGCTCTCTTCCTTCCTGCTATGCCTGGTGGGGCTGGCGGACGACGCATGGAACTTGCGCGGGCGACACAAACTGTTCGGGCAGATCGCAGCGGTGAGCGTGCTGCTGGCAAGCGGGCTCGTCGTCCACAGCGTTCAACTCTTCGGCTTTCATATCCATCTGGGAGTGCTCGCGATTCCATTCACGCTGTTCTGGCTTCTGGGAGCCGTGAACGCGATGAATCTGATCGACGGGATGGACGGCCTGGCGGCGACCGTCGGCGGCATGATCGGCCTGTCTCTTTCGGTGATGGCGTCGATGAACGGCCACCCCGAGGAATCCGCGGTCGCCGCCGCCCTCGTCGGCGGGATCGTCGGATTTCTGATCTATAACTTTCCGCCCGCCCGCGTGTTCATGGGCGACACCGGCAGCATGGTGATCGGCCTCATCCTGGGGGTGGTGGCGGTCAAGGCGTCGATCAAAGGGCCGGCGACGATCGCGCTCGCCGCCCCCGTGGCCATCTGGACGCTGCCGATTCTCGATGCGTCGATGGCGATCCTACGTCGGAAGCTGACGGGACGCAGCATCCTGATCCCCGACCGTGCTCACTTGCACCATCGGCTCAGTGAAAGGGGTTTGGGACCGCGGAATTCCTTGTTACTCGTCGCGTCGCTCTGCGGCGTGACGACCGCCGGGGCGTTGGCGAGCATGTCGTACCGCGCCGAGTGGCTCGCCCCGGCCGTCGCGCTGGGCGTCACGGCGTTTCTCGCGGCGACACGCCTGTTCGGACATTCCGAGTTCGCTTTGCTCGCACGTCGAACACGGTCCTTCGCCCAGACGATGGTGCCGTTTCGTCCCGTCGGCAACCGGGAGCACCGGTCAAGGCTACAGGGAACGAAGGAATGGGATCGGCTTTGGGAATCACTGGTGACCTTCGCCGACAGTTGCGGCCTCGACAGCGTTCAGCTCGCGGTCAGTCTGCCGTCGCTGCACGAAGAATTCTTCGCGGGTTGGGACCGACGATTCACGGTGGGCGGCGGCCGGCTTTACCGGGCCGATATTCCGCTTTCGTCGCCAGGGCACGGATCGATTGGATCGCTACGAATCGCCGGACGCTGTGTCGATGAATCCGCCTGTGGCTGGATGGGTGAGCTGATCGAAGGGCTGCGGCCCTTTGAGACTCAGATCGCCGAGCTTTTCGCGTCTGGAGCGGTCGTTCAGACACAGTTCGCGAACGGATCGCCGCCGGCCTGGGCTGGTCCGGAAAGACGGGCCGCCGTGCGGAGACGAACCTCGCTTACGGTACCGGCTTTCGCGACGGCGCGTGCGGGATTCGACACGTCGAATGACATGGACGCCCTCTAACGGCTCGCACGTCTCGCGAGGGCCGGTTCTTCTCCAAGTTCATAGGCTTTAGCGGTGCCGCGCCTCGACAATGGCCTGTGAGTTTTTAGCGGGAATCGCCTGCTGATCCCGCCCATCGGTTGAATCTTGAGGTAGGATCAGTGTGTTGCTGGAAAGCGACGCAAGCCCGAGATCCGTGGCGACTATTCGCCACTTCGGCACGCGGGTGCATGTCACCCAAAAGGACGGAGTCCGCGCCGAGTAAGCCCTGACGTTGCCTTGAGACGACGAAATGCCCCTCTTGGCCCGTGAAATTGACTGCTTCCCGCCAGACCTGTTCGAGTCCCCGGATCTCAACCGGCGGACCGAAGGCACAGGCTGGTGGGTGGCTTACACGCGCTCGCGGCGGGAAAAGGATCTGATGCGGCGGCTCGTTGCGACGAATACCTCGTTTTACTGCCCGATCATCAGCAAGCGCACGAGGGCGCCCTCCGGACGCATTCGCGAGTCGTTCGTGCCGCTGTTTCCGGGATATGTGTTTCTCTACGGGAACGAAGACGATCGGTTGACGGCGCTGACGACGAATTGCGTCTCGTGGATCAATCCCGTCGCCGATCCGATACAGTTGACGCGCGAGCTCGCTCAGGTGCGCCGCCTGATCGCGTCGAACCTGCCGATCACGCCGGAGGAACGGGTCGAAACGGGAATCGCCGTTCGAGTCCTCACTGGTCCGCTACGAGGCCACGAGGGCGTCGTCATCGAACGCCGCGGCAAGCGACGGTTGCTCGTGTCGGTCGATCTGCTGCAGCAGGGAGCTTCCGTCGATCTCGATGAGTGTGATGTTCAACCCTTCTAACACTTCGACGGAAGTGGTCGAAAGCGAAGGCACCGACGAGCGAAATCCGCGTCGCCGACCGCGCGTGCTCTTTCTGAACCGTTCTTACTGGCCCGACGGAGAAGCCACGGGGCAACTCCTGACCGAACTGAGCGAGGATCTCGCCGACCGGTTCGACGTCACGGTCGTCGCGGGATTGCCGAACACCAATCCGTCGAATGAGCCTTATCGAACCTTCCGGTCGGAAGTGCGCCGCGGCGTCCGCATCCTGCGTGTGCCGCACACTCGGCTGCCGAAAGGCTGGCTGCCGGGCCGGGCGATCAACTTCATCACGTTCCTGGCTTCGGCGACCATTCGCTCCACGTTCTGCCGACGGCAAGACGTCATCGTCGTCGAGACCGATCCCTTTCTGCTGTCCCTGATCGGAGTGATGTTGCGGTGGCGACATCGGGCGAACCTGGTGGTTTATCTTCAGGACATCCATCCCGACATCGGCGTCGCAATCGGTCGGCTCAAGGAGTCATGTCTGACGCGCACGCTGCGGCGTTCTCTCAACGCCGTATATCGTCGGGCCGAACGCGTCGTCGTGCTGAGCCGCGACATGCGGAACACACTCGTCGCCGCCGGCGTTCCGGAACATGCGGTCGTCTGCATTCCGAACTGGATCGATACGAAGCGGGTTCGTCCATCGAAGGGCAGGAACCGATTCCGAACCGAGGCCGGGATCGACGACGATGCTTTCGTCGTGATGTATTCAGGGAATCTCGGGATCACTCAGCAACTCGATCGGCTGCTTGATGCAGCGGAGATGCTGCGGTCTCGTAGCGACGTATCGATGGTGTTCATTGGCGGCGGCTCCGCCGAAGCCGGCCTTCGCGAAGAGGCGAACCGGCGCGGCCTGACGAACGTGCGTTTCTTTCCTTATCAACCCAAAGAAGCACTCGGCGACAGCCTGTCGGCCGCCGACCTTCATGCGATCACAGTGCATCCGGCGGCACTCGCGTTCCTGATGCCCAGCAAGCTCTACGGCATCCTGGCGGCGGCACGGGCCGTGCTTGCCGCGGCGCCGTCGGACTCCGAGCTTGCCGAGATCGTGCGGACCCACCGACTCGGATACGTCGTTCCACCCGGTGACGCCCGCGCGATGGCGGCGGCAATCGGGAAGGCCGTCGAAGATCGTGCGGAGACGACCGCGATGGGCATTCGCGGCCGGCAACTTGCTGAAGAGACCTACGATCGCGCTTACGTCACACGGCAGTTCGGCGACCTTTTAGCCGATGTCTACGACGAAGCAACTCGACCTCAAACGACTACGGTCGAAGCCTGAAAGGACAGTACGAAGACACGATGAGCGGATTGAAGGATCAACGGGTGATCGTGACGGGCGGCGCCGGCTTTCTCGGCAGGCACGTCTGCCAGACGCTTGCGCGGTTCGAACCGGCCGATATCTTCGTGCCGCGCAGCCGCGACTATGACCTTCGTCGCCGGCCGGACGTCGAACGAATGCTCGGCGACTTCGAGCCCGACGTGATCATCCACCTCGCAGCCGTCGTCGGCGGCATCGGCGCCAATCGCCGGCACCCAGGCCGCTACTTCTACGACAATGCGATCATGGGCATCGAGCTGATGGACGCCGCGCGGCTCGCGGGCGTCTCGAAGTTCGTGACCGCTGGAACGATCTGCGCCTACCCGAAGTTCGCGAGCGTGCCTTTCAAGGAGGACGACCTTTGGTCGGGCTATCCCGAAGAGACGAACGCTCCCTACGGCCTCGCGAAGAAGATGCTGCTCGTGCAGGCGCAGGCGTACCGGGCCGAGTACGGCTTCAATGCCGTCACGCTGTTGCCGGTCAATCTCTACGGACCGCACGACAACTTCCATCCCGAGAGCAGCCACGTGATCCCGGCGTTGATCCGCAAGGCGATCGAGGCGCGCGATTCCGGCTCCGAACGGCTGTTCGCCTGGGGCACAGGCAATGCATCTCGAGAGTTCCTGTTCGTGAGAGACGCCGCCGAGGCCGTCGCCCTTGCCGCCGACCGCTATGACGGTTCCGAACCGGTCAACGTCGGATCGGGACGCGAAATCATGGTCCGCGATCTCGCGCAGCTCGTCTGTGAGCTATGCGGGTACGAAGGCGAGATCGTTTGGGACGCCACGAAGCCCGACGGTCAACCGCGGCGTTGTCTCGACGTCTCGCGGGCGAAGAACGCCTTCGGCTTCGAGGCCCAAACGAGCCTCGAAGAGGGTCTGGCCGAAACGATCGCCTGGTATGAACGCCACCGGACGGCTGTCGCGAGCGCCGTATGAATCGTAAATCCGAAACCGTTGTCGGCATCACGATGAAATTGAACCGCCGCGCTTTCGTCACGGGCATCACCGGCCAGGACGGCTCGTACCTCGCCGAGTTGCTGCTCGCGAAAGGCTACGAAGTCCACGGCCTGGTCCGTCGATCCAGCAGCTTCAACACGCATCGCCTCGATCACCTTTATCAAGACCCGCATGAGATCGAAAAGCGGCTCATCCTGCACTACGGCGACCTGTCGGACGGGCAGCGGATCGTCAGCCTGATCCTCGACGTCGAACCCGACGAGATCTACAACCTCGGCGCCCAAAGCCACGTTCGCGTGAGCTTCGATTCGCCGCTCTACACAGCCGATGTCGTCGGCATGGGCACTTTGCGCGTGCTGGAGGCGGCTCGACAGTTGTCGAAGCACAAGGACGTGCGCGTCTATCAAGCGTCGAGCAGCGAGATGTACGGCGACGTTCGCGAAACGCCGCAGACCGAGAAGACGCCCTTCTATCCTCGCAGTCCCTATGCCTGCGCGAAGGCCTTCGCCTTCCACCAGACGGTGAACTACCGCGAGGCGTACGACCTGTTCGCCTGCAACGGCATCCTGTTCAATCACGAGTCGCCCCGCCGCGGCGAGACGTTCGTCACCCGCAAGATCACCCGCGCCGCGACCCGCATCGCCGAAGGCCTCCAAAGCAAACTGTACCTCGGCAACGTCGATTCGAAACGTGATTGGGGTTACGCCAAAGAGTACGTCGAAGCGATGTGGCTGATGCTGCAGCACGACGAGCCGGCCGATTACGTCGTCGCGACGAATGAAACGCACACCGTTCGTGAGTTCCTCGAACTCGCCTTCGCGGAAGTCGATCTCGATTGGCGGGATCACGTCGAAACCGACTCCCGCTACTACCGACCGACCGAAGTCGACCTGCTGCTCGGCGACTACTCGAAAGCCAAGGCTGAACTCGGCTGGGAACCGAAAGTCCTGATGCCGGAACTCGTTCGCCTGATGGTCGCTCACGATCTCGAATTGGCGAGGCGTGAGTCGCATTCGGCCACGTACGTCTCGGACGGTCCCTAAGACCCTGATTCTCTGTTCTGCCGTTCTTCCGTCCTGCCATTCTCCCCATGCCTCGACTCGTGATCGAAGCGAATCGGCCCAGTCTCGGTTACTGGGCCGATCTCTACCGTTATCGCGAGTTGCTGTACTTCCTCGCGTGGCGCGACGTCCTCGTCCGTTACAAACAGACGGCTATCGGTGTGGCGTGGGCGGTCATCCGGCCGCTGCTGGTCATGCTGGTGCTGTGGTTCGTGTTCGGCCGATTGGCGAAGCTCCCAGCGGGCGATACGCCGTACCCGATCGTCGTGCTCGCGGCCGTTCTGCCGTGGCAGTTCTTCGCCGTCGCCCTCGGCGAGTCGAGCACGAGCCTGGTCGCGAACGCCGGACTCGTCTCAAAGGTCTATTTCCCGAGAATCCTGCTGCCGATCGGGGCGGTGCTGGTGTCGCTCATCGATTTCGTGATTTCGCTCAGCCTGCTCGGCGTGGTCATGGCGGTGCTTAGCTATGCGCCGACCTGGCGAATGTTGAGCTTGCCTCTGTTCACGCTGCTGGGACTTCTGGCCGCTTTGGGGCCGGGGCTGCTGGTCACGACCCTCAATGTTCGCTTTCGGGACTTTCGCTACGTGATCCCGTTCGTCGTGCAGTTCGGTCTCTACATCTCGCCGGTCGGCTTCCGCACCGACGTCGTTCCCGAGAAATGGCGGTTGCTCTACTCGCTGAATCCGATGGTCGGCGTGATCGACGGCTTCCGCTGGGCGATCTGCCGCGAGGAAACTTTATATCTGCCCGGCTTCGCCTGCTCGCTCGCCGTCACCGCAGTCACACTCGCCTTGGGTGTGACGTATTTCCGCCGCACCGAGCGGACCTTTGCCGACATCATCTGACGATCCATCGTGCTTGCAGATCACATGAATCCCTCTCCCTCGGGAGAGGGGCAGGGATGAGGGGACGAGGCGGCGGAAACATCCTTCAAGCCGCGCTCGAACGGTTTCGGGCTTCTACCGCACATTACATATGTACGCTCGGAGCGTCAGACCTCCCCTCACCCCCGACCCCTCTCCCCAAGGAGAGGGGAGTTTGCGTACGAATAGATCAAAGCCGTTTAGCTCGTGATGTCCATGACTGAAGCCGTCGTTCGAGTCGAAGGATTGGGGAAGAAGTATCTTCTTCAACAACGCGCCGAGGCGGGCTATGCCCGACTCAGCGAGCAGCTGATGCGCGCCGCGACGGCTCCCTGGCGGCGGTTGACGCGACCGAGCGATCGCATCGCACGCAAAGAGTTCTGGGCGCTGAAAGACCTGTCGTTCGAGATCGGTTCGGGAGAGGTCGTCGGCGTCATCGGCAGGAACGGGGCGGGAAAGAGCACGCTGTTGAAGCTCCTCAGCCGCATCACCGAGCCCACCGAGGGGCGCATCGAGCTTTGCGGCCGCGTCGCCAGCCTGCTCGAAGTCGGAACCGGATTTCACCCGGAGCTGACGGGCCGCGAGAACATCTTTCTCAACGGCGCGTTGCTCGGAATGACCCGTGCCGAGATTCGAGCCAAGTTCGACGCCATCGTCGCCTTCGCCGAGGTCGAGCAGTTCCTCGACACGCCGGTCAAGCGGTACAGCTCGGGCATGTACGTGCGGCTGGCCTTCGCCGTCGCCGCCCATCTCGACCCCGAGATCCTGATCATCGATGAAGTGCTCGCCGTCGGCGACGCCGCCTTCCAGAAGAAGTGCCTCGGCCGCATGGACGAAATCGCCCGCGGCGGCCGCACGGTGCTGTTCGTGAGCCACCAGATGGGAACCGTGGCGCAACTGTGTTCGAGGTGCCTGTATCTCGAACAGGGGCGGCTTGCCGCCGACGGCCCGACGGAAGACGTGATTCCACGATATCTGACGTCCGGCCAAGCGATCGGAGGAGTTTCCAACCGAACGCCGGACGACGCCGTGACGCCGGACGCGCCCATGTGGGTCGTTGCGGCGCGGACGACGGCGAACGACGGTGAGCCGCAAAGCGACTTCCTGCATACATCACAGGTGACGTTGCGTTTGGCGCTCGGTCGCAACGATCCAGCAGGGGAGATCCCGACACAACTCGTTTGCACTGTGGCCGTTCAAGATCATTTGGGCCGCCGGGTCTTGACGACGCAGTGTCAGCCAAGCGAAGTCGGCGATTTCGAGGCCGATGATGAACTCGCGATGAGTCTGCCTGCCCCGTTACTCGCACCCGGCAGCTACGCGTTCATTGTCACGCTGCACACGCACGCTGGAGAGATCTTTGACCGGCTGTCGGGCGTCTGTCCTTTCACAATCACCGACGGCGGAAGCAGATTCGCCCGGTATCGGGCCGGCGATCTCGGCTGCGTGCTTGCGGACTGCGAGTGGCAGTTGATTTCCGCAGGCGACCTGGTCGCAAATCGCTTTTGAGGATCGACGCGACGTGACCATTGACGCAAAGAACGGCTCGAAAAATGGACGACACCCGTTCGTTCGGCTCGCAGGCAGCGTGGCCCGCCGGGCGGCAGGAGCGATCGGCCTGGAGATCCGTAAAGCAGGATCAACCGCTGGTTTCAATAGTTATCCGCCCGATTTCAACGAGACCGATATCGCGATCTACGAGAAGGTCCGCGACTACACCTATACCAGTCCCGAGCGGGTCTACGCGGTCTGCAACGCGATCCGCTACCTGTCCGCGCGCAAGATCGACGGTGACATCGCCGAGTGCGGCGTCTGGCGAGGCGGCAGCATGATGGCCGCAATGCTCACGCTGCTTGAAACCGGCTCGCGCGAGCGACGATTCTTCCTGTATGACACGTTCGAGGGAATGACGGAACCGACTGCGAACGACGTGTCGATCGCCGGCCGGAAGGCGCAGTCGCTTTTTTCGGAGAAGCAACAGCGTCAGGAAGCCTGGGTTGCCGCGTCGGAAGAAGACGTTCGACGCAACGTCGCCTCAACCGGATACCCCATGAGTCAAGTGCGGTTCTGCAAGGGCAAGGTCGAGGAAACGCTGCCTGCGCGGGCACCGGAAAAGATCGCGCTGCTGCGACTCGACACCGACTGGTACGAATCGACGCGTCATGAACTCGAGCATTTGTACGATCGGTTGGTGCCTGGCGGAATCCTGATCATCGACGACTACGGCGAATGGCTCGGCGCTCGCCAGGCGGTCGATGAGTTCTTCGCGAAGACTCAGCCGTTGTTGCTCAACAGAATCGACTATACAGGGCGTATCGCCGTCAAGGCATAGAAGGTCAGGCGAGACTGCTTGCGTCGTGGCCGGTGAGGCTGCGAGGAAGATTCGCGATCTCGATCGCAAGCAGTTCTGGAGATGGTCAGATGACGCAGTCCATGACATTCGCGGTCTCACCGAAGCGGCCGACGCCGTCGGCTGAGAGACGATCGATGCTTCGTTACGTCGCGGCGGGCATCGCCAATCGTCTTTCCCGACCGGTGCTGGGGGAGCATCCGCGCAACACGATCTTCTCGTTCAACTACAGTACGGTGCGGCACATTAACCGGTTTTTGGGCAATGCGGCGAACTCCGTGAAAGGCTCGGGCCTGACGCTGGTTGACGTCGGAGCCGGCCGGTGCCCGTATTTCGACCTTTTCGCCGAGCGGACGGGCAAGTACGTCGCGATCGATCCCGAGACCGAGTCGACCGCAACAGACGCCAGGATCGAACGCCGAGTCGGCTTCGCCGAACAGATTCCCGCCGCCGACGGCGAAGCCGACGGCGTGTTGTTCAATCAAGTCCTTGAACATGTCGCCGATCCCGACCTCGCACTGGCGGAAGTCAGCAGAATCCTGAAGCCGGGCGGATTCTTTTTCGGTTCGGTGCCTCACATCAGCCCCGTCCATCTCGAACCTTACGATTACCGACGCTACACCGATCTCGGCCTGCGGCAGTTGCTTGAAAAGCACGGATTCAACAACATCCGCATTGAAGGGAACGGCGGAGTGTATTCGACGGCGGCGTTTCTGATCGCGATGGACCTCGTGCTGACCGGCCGCAACACGGACAAACCGATGTTTTCGATGCTGAAGGCGTTCTGGCTGTCGCCGATCGTCGGTCTTCTGAACGCCGCCGGACTGGCGCTCGACGCGATCTCGCCCAATCGCGGCCGATCGCCCGCGAACCTCTGCTGGACCGCCGTCAGGCCATAATCACCACCCGTCACAGGACCAAGTGAGCGTTTCCAGACGATCTTTGACGCAGCCGTTGAGAACCGTCGCCAAACGGCTGCTGCCGGGGCGCGCCGTCTCCCTCATCGGCACGGCTCGCAGGCTGTCGTCGCTCGCTTGGAACGACGTGCAGGACAACGTGATCGCCAAACGGTTTCCACAGAAGCCGCGGGCGATCAGCTTCATGGCGAACGACATCTGCAACTCCAAATGCCAGATGTGCCTCATCTGGGAACGGAAGCGCGACAAGGAACTGACGCCCGCCGAGTTGGGTGGCATCCTCGCGCAGCCGTTATTCTCGCATGTCGCCGATTTCGGCATCACCGGCGGCGAGCCGACGCTGCGCAAAGACCTTCCTGAGTTGTTCCGCACCGCGATCCGATCGCTGCCGCGGCTTCAGAGCGCCTCGACGATCACGAACGCGATCCGCGAGCGGCAGGTGATCGACTCGGTGATGGAGTCCGCCGAGATCTGTCGTGCGGCCGGTGTCGGCTTCAGCGTGATGGTGTCGCTCGACGGTCTGGGAGACGTTCACGACGTCGTTCGCGGCCGTCGCGGAAACTTCAAGACGGCCATGACGTGCATCGGCGCCTTCACAGAGGCCGGCATCGCCACTTCCTTCGGCTGCACGATCACGAAGTCGAACGCCGCCGACGTCGACGAGCTCATGGACTTCGCGAGCGAGCGCGGTTTGTACGGCCGGTTCCGCGTCGCCGAGTTCATCGACCGTCTCTACAACGCGCCGCAGACCGAGCACATCCGCAGCTTCGACGATCGCGAGCGCTATCACCTGGGCCTGTTCTTCTTTCGGGCCGAGCATGCCTTCGAGCCGCATCCGACGCATCGGAAGACGTACCGCAGCATTCGCGGCATGCTCGCCGAAGGAAAGCCGCGATCGACCGGCTGCCCTTATCAATCGAAGAACGTGGTGCTCACCGCGCGCGGCGAGTTGCTGTTCTGCTCACCGAAATCGCCGATCGTGGGAAATCTGTTGGAGCAGCCGGCGGAACCGGTCTACTTCAACAACCTGCCGATCCGCGACGAAATCCGCGAGAAGCACTGCGACGACTGCATCCACGACTACCATGTGCCCGAGACTTTTCAGGAAAAAGTTTCGTTCTATAAAGAACACCGTCGCCGCGCGCGGAAGTACGATCTGGCCAGACTGACGACGGAAGCCAGCCGTTTGCCGTCGGGCGCGCCGATCGTGCCGACGGCAAACGCGAGCCGCGATGTGCTGATCGTCGGCTGGTACGGCACCGAAACCGCGGGCGACAAGGCGATCCTCTGGAGCGTGATCGAACGATTGCGACGGCGTGCTTCGCCGCCCGATCGCATCACCGTCGCCAGCTTTCATCCGTTCGTGACGGAACGCACGAAGGCGGAAATGGAAATCCCCGACGTGGAGGTCGTGGAAACATACACGCACGCCTTCGAGCGACGTTGCCGTGAAATCGATGAGGTGGTGATCGGTGGCGGTCCACTGATGCACCTCGACGCCCTCGATCACATGCTGCACGCGTTCATCGAGATCCGGGGACGCGGCGGAACGGCAAGAATCGACGGCTGCGGCTTGGGACCGCTTGTCGGCGAGAAATATCTCGCCGCCGTCCGCGAGCTGATGCGTCTTTCGAACCACGTTTCGTTGCGTGACGACGCCTCGGCGAAGTGGGCCGGCGAAGGTTTCAGCCGGAGCGTTGAATCGTCGTGCGACCCCGCCGTCGATTATGTAGACGCCGTGCGTGCCGAAGTATTGGCCGGTGCCGTCACCATTCCCGAAGTGGCGCCAAATGACGGTTTTGACGTCGCGTGTTTCCTGCGCGAAATGACGGGCGAATACGCGGGATCGCGTTCGCCATCGAAATTCGAGGAGCTTCGACGGAGCGTCGAGCAGGCTCTCGTCGAGGTCCTCGACGACCTGTCCGCCGAGAAGACCGTGCGGCTCTTTCCGATGCACACCTTCACGATCGGAAACGACGATCGGGTGTTCGCGCGGCGGCTTGTGCGGCAAGTCACAGAGCAAGCGGGAGCCGACTTGCGAACGATTGCGGCTTCGAAGCTGCCGACGACGCCGAAGGAACTGTTGGCTGCAATGGCGGCGTCGCGAAGGCTCTCGCTCTGCATGCGTTTCCACTCCGTCCTTTTCGCGGAGTGCCTTGGAGTTCCCTATCTCGCGATCGACTACACCCAAGGCGGCAAGATTCACGCCTTTCTGAAGGAACGGAACAGGCTGGACCGGCTCATCACGCTGGACGAACTCGCAAGCGGCGAGGCGAAGTCGCGGATCCTGGATGCCGCTTTCGTCAGCGAGCTTAGGCCTGGCGGATTGGCGCTTGGTGCCGAAACTCGATGAAAAGCCTGATCATCAACACCAGCGATGACGGCGGAGGAGCGGCAATCGCCGCCATGAACCTGCATCGCGCGCTGTTGACGGCCGGAGTGGATTCGCAGGTGATGGTCGGGGCGAAGTCCACCAGCGATGCGAGGCTGCACCTGATGCCTGGCGGGCGACGAATCGTCGATCGAGCCGCATCGCGGATCGCCCGTCGCGTGGGATTGAACGATGTGGGCACGACGTCGTCGTTTCGGCTGGAGACGCAGCAGGCCTTTCGTAGTGCCGACGTCGTCAACCTGCACAACCTCCACGGCGGCTACTTCAATTACCTTTCCGTACCAGCGATCGCCCGACGGAAACCGGTGGTGCTGACTCTGCACGACATGTGGAGTTTCACGGGCCATTGCGTCTACTCGTTCGACTGCGAACGCTGGCGAACGGGCTGCGGCCGATGTCCTTATCCCGACACTTATCCCGCCGTTCGACGCGATGCGACCCGTTGGGAATGGAAGCTCAAACGCCGATCCTTCGTGCGACCGTCGATTCGCGTCGTGGCGATCAGTCGCTGGATGGAGGAGCAAATCGGCCGGAGTTTCCTTGGCGAACTCCCCGTGCATCACATCCCGAACGGAATCGATACGGAGCTTTATCGCCCACTCGATCGGGAACAGTGCCGTAATGCCTTGAACCTGGATCGTGACGCCTTGGTCGTCGCGTTCTTCGCGGCTGACCTGTCAGACCCGCGGAAAGGCTTCGACCTGTTATCCGCTTCGCTGAACCGCCTGCCGGAGACACTTCGACGAGAAGTGATCGTATTGACCGTGGGAGGAGGGGGCGTCTCCGGCGATCTTCCCGTTCACGTACGGTCATTAGGCTTTGTGGCGGATGCGTCACAAAAGGCCCTCGCCTATTCGGCAGCCGATGTCCTCGCACTGCCGAGCCGCATCGACAACCTGCCGGTCGTCCTGCAGGAGAGCTTCGCTTGCGGTACGCCGGCCGTCGCGTTCGATGTCGGCGGGGTGGCCGATCTCGTACGCCCCGGCGAGACCGGCTCCCTTGCACCTCCGGGAGACGTGAATGCATTTGCAGATGAGCTCGCGGCACTTTTAGCGGACCGTACCAGACTCGCCAAGTACCGAGAATGGTGCCGGCGCGTTGCGACCGACGAGTATTCGCTGCCGGTACAGGGGCGTCGCTATCGCGAGGTGTTCGAAGAGGCTCTTCGTGATTTTCACGAAAAGAATCAGGCCCAAGTGCCGGTGAGGACTTCGAGGTGACGGCTCTTACCAGGAAACTCGCAACTCTCCGCGATCGATCGTCGACGGGAAAGAGTGAGCCTCGGCAAGACTCACAGTTCGCCGGTGACTTGCCGCGGTTGCTTTACCTCGGCGATGTACCGGTCGACGAATCATTCGCGGGTTCGACGCTGCTGTATCGCTTGTTCCAGAGCTATCCGGTGGACCGGCTGCTGGTGGTCGAGACTGACATGCAGTCGTCGCCGAACGGAAGGCGCCTCGACGGCGTGCAATACTTGCGCCTCCGCTTCGTGAGAGAGCGATTACTAAGAAGTCGTATCCGGAATGTTTATGGTTCCGCTCTAGCGCTCACGACGGGACTGCAAGCGAGGAAGGTTCGGCGTCTGATCGGAAGCTTCATGCCCGACGCGGTCGTGAGCGTCTCACACGGCTTCACGTGGATGACGGCTTTCCGCTTTGCGAAGGCGAATGATCTCCCGTTCCATCTGATTCTCCATGATGACTGGCGCCATGCGATGCCAGTTCCGCGATGGATGCAGCCGGCGATCCGGCGGCGATTCGCAACGGCCTATCGGGGCGCGACGGAATGCTACTGCATTTCCCGATATATGGTTGAGGAGTATGCTCGCGAGTTCGGCAGAAAGGGTGTCGTCCTGTCGCCTTCGCGCGGCGACGATTGTCCTCGTTATGAAGCGCCCCGTCGCTCAAGTTCTGTGGGAATGACTTACGCATACGCCGGAAGTCTTCACAATGATGGCTATCGTGACCTCGTCCTACGACTGGCGAGCATTTTGCCGGCGGGGTCTCGGCTGCTTGTCTACTCGCCGGAAGTGACGGTGCCTCCTGATCTCAATGAACGGATCGAGTTTCGGAAGCCGCTGCCTCCGAGCGAGTTGATACACGCGCTGCGGTCTGAAGCCGATGTTCTGTTTTGTCCGTCCAGCTTTTTGTCTGAAGAACGACTCGCGATGCGGATGAATCTGCCCAGCAAGCTGGCTGAGTACACCGCCGTCGGGGTTCCGATTCTGATTTGGGGTCCGGACGATTCTTCACCCGTCAAATGGGGACGGGAGCATCCTGGAGCGGCCTGCGTGGTCGATCGAAACAGTGACGCGGCGTTGAGGAACGCTGTCGATCGGCTTGAGGACGCGGAGGTGCGCTTCCAGCTCGCTGTGGGCGCGATGAAAGTCGGGGACGGCTTTTTCTCGGCCGCTTCGGTGCGCGCCGTGTTTCATCAGGGGCTGCTCGCGACGTCTCACGGCGCGGAGCGGCCGGCGGCATCATTGCTCTGATTCAATGGCGATGGGAACTGCAATTGAGCGAACACGGGCGGCCCGTCCGCCGTTGTTGAGAGGCGTCTGGCGACTCGGGCAGCCTCTGTATCAACCCGCGCGAAGGGTGATCGGAGAAGCGTTTCGACTTCCCGCCGCCTACTTAAAATTCGCCCGTGATCTTCGGAAGTTCCGACGTCTGGGAGGAGAGGCCGCGTTCGCCGATCTCGCCCCGCACTTTTTCGATGATGCTTCGGCGACGCAATCCGGCGGAGGAGAGTATTTCTTTCAGGACGTCTGGGCGTTGAAGAAGCTGTGCGAGTTCCAGCCGATCGAGCATCAGGATTTCGGCTCCCGGCTCGATGGCTTCGTCGGTCAGGCGACCGCCGTCACGAAGGTCGTCTACTGGGACATCCGGCGCCCGCCCTTCGAACTTCCGGGCCTTGAGTTTCGAGAGGGGGATTTGACGAGGTTGCCGCTGGCCGACGGGAGTGTCGAATCGATCTCATGTCTGCATACGGCGGAGCACGTCGGCCTGGGACGCTACGGCGATCCGATCGATCCATGTGGGACTGAGCGGGCGCTTCAAGAACTCCAGCGGATCCTGGCGCCTGCCGGGCAGTTGCTCTTCAGCATGCCCGTCGGCGAGCCGAGCGTGTCGTTTAACGCCTACAGAAGGTGGCACCCCCAGCGGCCGCTCGAGGTCTTGTCGGAGCTGCGTCTGCAGGAGTTCAGCGCCGTCGATGATGAGGGTCGATTCCGTCTCGCGGTTTCACCGCAGGCGATGCTCGGCGCCTCAGCCGGGTGCGGACTTTATCTTTTCCGAAAAGGGTGACGAGGGAGCAACGACGTTGAACCCGTTTCGATTCGCTCGAAAAGTTCTCTTCGACCGACCTGCCGCCGCAAAGAGCGGTCGGCTCGTGCTTCGAGCGGCCCGCGGGCGGTTTCATTGGATCCTTCGACCAACTTCCCCGCTCCCATTTCGCCTGGCTGGCGGCGGTGTCCTGCTTCTGGGCCGGAACGACTCTTTCACCCAATGCTATTGGCCGGGAACGGAGACTTATGAGCCGGAGGTCGTGGCATGCCTCGAACGTCTGCTCAAGCCGGGGCAGACCTTTATCGACTGCGGCGCGAATATCGGCCTGTTCTCGGTGATCGCGTCGGCGACCATGGGCGGCAGGGGCCGGGTGGTATCGATTGAAGCGAATCCGGGAACCATCGAACGTTTGCGAGCCAATCTCAGGGCCAACGGAATCGATGATTTGATCGCCTGCGCCGTCACCGACCGCGAAGGAGAGATGGAACTGTATCTTTCAGGGGATGGCGACGTGTATTCGTCACTGTCCACCGGTGGCCTCGTGCATCCGAACAGCCGATCGACCCTTGTCACCGCAAGAACGCTCGACAGCATCGTCGCGGAGCGTCGACTCGAGCGAGTCGATGCGATCAAGATCGACGTCGAAGGAGGCGAGATGGGGGTTCTCCGCTCGGCCTCCGCATCGATCGACCGGTTTCGGCCGTGGTGCATCGTCGAATATAGTTCGCTGACTTGGCCCGCGTTCAATGCCTCACCGGAGGATCTCGTCGCTTGGTGCGAAAGTCGGCGTTATGCGATTCGGACGTTCTCAGCGGAACGGCGCGCCGTCGTCTCGCTCCCCGACGACGCTTGGTCGCAAAGTTATCTCAACGTATTGCTTCTGCCGGAAGAACTGCTGACGGCCTTTCCAACCGGGTCGGACAGCGCATAGAGGATCTCGATCTCCTTTTCGATGCGAATCTTCACGGCCGTTCGCCACTCTTTCGATCCAAGCTTCTACTACGGGCGCTTGTGGTCCGACAACTTCCATCCGGCTCTGCGGAGGCTGGGGCATGAGCTTGTCGAATCGGGCGTCGATCTTCTGCCGGCCAGTCGTTTCATGGACGCGCAAAAGCCGTTCACACGGGAGGAACAACAGGTCCGCGCCGCCATCACCGACCGGATCGTCGACGAGATCACGACTGCGCATGCGAAAGCACCGCTCGATCTTGTGCTGACCTATTTTTATGACAGCCATTTCGATCCATCTGGGTTCTCGGCGATTCGAAGACTCGGCGTTCCGACGGTGAACTTTTACTGCAACAGCATCCACCAATTCGAGTTGGCAAACGAGATTTCCCGGGCCGTCGACTTCGCGTGGCATGCGGAGCGAGACGCGGCGTCAAAGTATCGCTCCGTCGGCGCGAATCCCGTCTGGATACAGATGGCCGCCGACCCCGCGATCTATCATCCGGTCGACGTCGGACAACGCCGACCGGCGGCTTGTTTCGTCGGGCAGCGATACGCCGATCGCCCGCGCTGGGTCAGATTGCTGATGCGGGAGAACGTCCCGGTCGAGGTTTATGGCAGCGGGTGGATCGGTGCGAGCGTGAATTCGGCATCTCCCGCGACCACGGTGCCCGGTCCGTCTCTTGGCCGCCGAACGGTCATGCCGGGTTCGGCGAGAGCCTACCTTGAAAGTGTTCGTAGCAATCTGGCGTCATCGGGCGTGGCGGGAGGTGTCACGCGCACGCTAAGGCAGATCGCGGAGCGACTGCAATCACGGAAGCTTTCTGAACTCACGAAGGCTGTCGCACACGGTCCCGTGTCATTCGAGGACATGCTGCGACTATTCAGCGGCTGTGAACTCATCTTGAATTTCAGCAACGTCTGGGCTGATGGACGCGCCGGATCGGAACTCGTTCCACACGTGCGATTACGCGACTTCGAGGTTCCAATGTGTCGCGGCTGCTATTTGACGGGGCATACCGATGAACTTCAGGAGTTCTATGAGATCGGCACGGAGATCGAGACGTATCGAACTCCGGAGGAATTCATCGATAAGGCGAAGCACTACCTCTCAAACCCTCGCGACGCCGAGCGACTTCGGAGTGCGGGATATCGACGGGCGACGCAAGACCATACTTGGGAAAGGCGTTTTCTGAAGCTTTTCGAAGCCATTGGTGCCTAGTATTACAGTTGTATTTCCCTCTTGGGGCTACCGCGGGTCCTGTAGTGACAAGCTTGGGCGAGGGCTTGATGGCGCCGCCTCCAGAGAGAGCGGGCAAGAGTCCGTTCCTGATCCAAGACG
>JACCRE010000004.1 GCA_013813775.1 Planctomycetaceae bacterium | reverse complement strand
GGCCTGGGCAGCCCGAACAAAGACCTGCCGTCGTTCGTCGTGCTTCACTCGCGTCTGCCGGCCGGCGCGCAGCCGCAAGCTCTATTCTCACGGCTGTGGGGCTCGGCCTTTCTGCCGACCGAACACGCCGGCGTCGCCTTGCGTTCGGCGGGCGACCCGGTGCTCTACTTGTCGAACCCGGCCGGTGTGTCGAGCGGCGTGCGGCGGCGAATGCTCGACGGGCTCGCCGCCCTCAACGCCGAGCGGCTCGCTGCCACGGGCGACCCCGAGATCAACGCGCGCATCGCTCAGTACGAGATGGCCTTCCGGATGCAGACCAGCGTTCCCGACCTGGCCGACGTCTCGGGCGAGCCGCAGCACGTGCTCGACATGTACGGTCCCGAAGTGAAGGAGCCGGGCAGCTTCGCGTACAACTGCCTGATGGCCCGGCGCCTCGCCGAACGCGACGTGCCGTTCGTGCAGGTCTTCCTGCGCGGCTGGGACCACCACAACAACCTCGTGCCGAGCATCCGGCAGCTCGCGCCGATCGCCGATCAGCCCGGCGCCGCGCTCATCAAGGATCTCAAGCAGCGGGGCATGCTCGACGACACGCTCGTCGTTTGGGGCGGCGAGTTCGGACGCACCGTCTACAGCCAGGGCACGCTCACCGCCGAGAATTACGGCCGCGACCACCATCCCCGATGCTTCACGATGTGGATGGCCGGCGGCGGCGTGAAGCCGGGGATCGTTCACGGCGAGACCGACGAATTCAGCTACAACATCACCGAGAATCCCGTCCACATCCACGACCTCAACGCCACGATCCTCAACCAGCTCGGCATCAATCACGAGAAGCTGACGTACCGCTTCCAGGGCCGCGACTTCCGCCTCACCGACGTGCACGGCAAGATCGTGAAGGACATCCTTGTATGACGGCGAGCGGCAGGCTTAAGTCGCCCGCTTCAACGGGCTTTACCGGCCTTGCGACTATTCTTTTCTTTACCTCGTTCCCACGGTCCCCGTGGGAGTACCCATGTGTGGTCACGTCATCACGTTCCCACGCAGAGCGTGGGAACGTGATGGATATTTTCTAGGAGAGTTCAAAGGAAGCCCATCGGATTGCATCGTCTTAATAGGGCTGGTCATGGCAGATTGAACTCGTAAAACGGCCGACTGCGGCACCCTCGTCATGGCAGCTCCCCGACATGCATGAGCATGGGAAAGTATATGGCGCCGATACACAGTCGGGTTCACAATTGTCGTAATGCCAAACAGTATTGTCCTCGTCATTTCCATAAGACTCGCATACGGCATTGGAAGTCGCGTTGAGAAAGCACATGTGATCGCTGGCATCGGGATCGTCGCCTCTGACGCAGAATTGTCGACAGGAAGAGAGCGAAGCTCCTTCGCACGTATAGACGACTTCGTCATCATCTCCGACACCCCAAGCTTGGACAGTGCAACGGAACTCGCTGCACCCATTGAAACAGATGTCCGTTGCGTAACTTGCCTGGCCGGCCGTTATTGCTGAGGCGAGTGCGACGGCGGAAGCGGCAATAAGGATGAGCGGAGCACGTAGGCCTCGCGTGCCGGCAACGGCAGATGTCAGCATTGCTCGGAATCTCCAATTTTAAGGTTAAGGCCATGGGTTGGACGAACTGTCCTTGTTATGTGGATCCGCCTTTCGCTCGGTGAGCAAGCCATAGAATCCCCAATAGCAGAAGAACCGCGGCCGTCCAAATAATGAGCGCCAGCGTTAGCGACCCCTCTCGACGAACGTTTGATTCGGCACGCATTAGTTTCTCCGCACGGCTTCTTTCCATCATGATTCCATCACGGCCGACAATAAATCGACCTCTTGATGAAGGTCGTTCATCAGCGATGTATGCGCCTACAGGGAAAGGCAAAGAAAACGTCCCGTCCGAGAATTCCGGGTTGAGATCCAAGTCCCTTAATTGGGTTGCAATCTGAAGCTCCAGCTGGCCGTGGGGGTTAAACTGCTCGTAGAGCCATGTTTGGGGGATAGGAAAACCGCCATCCGTACGTTTCGTTGACGTTATCCTGATTCGGACCTTCGGCGAACCACGCCGCGGCCGCACAGCCGAGAATCGCTGTCCCCTACTCAGTTTTTCTGGATCAGGCCAAACCTTGAAATCCGTAGACCATTCGATCGGTAAACAATCCTGATCGGCAGCGATCAGCAATGTCGTGAAACTCTTGGGATCTGTGAACCTGAAGAGCCTTTCACCGCCTTCATCCGTCAGTTCGTCGATGTCCGTGAACGTTTCAAGATCGAAGACTGTCTCACCCTCCAGGATCGGTCGCAAGCCCCAGATCAGCGGTCGCACCTCCGGCCGACGACGAGTCCCGAAGTCGTCATAAATAGCGCCTTGATGTTTCACATGATCGTCTTGATCGAACTCCTCAAGCGACCGCGTATCCTCGCCGGTATCGACCCAGACGCTCTTCTCATCTTGGATGGTCAGTTTATCGAAATGCGGCAGACTCTGGTCGACCTCCAAACGGACCTTCGGGCCCGCATCGGACATAGTGATTCGAAACGGCAGGGTCAGATCGTGGGTAGGAAATGCTTGCTGGACCTTTCCGGTCAGGCTGCCCTTCGGATAAAGCCTCTCGCCATTCACGACCGCGCGAAAGGTATGAAAGGCCTCGCTCCGTTCCTGCCACGCAGTCCGCACCTCATTGAGGATCAATTCACGGACAACTGATTCCTCGATCTGTTCTGGCCGCTCTTCAGCGCGCAGAACTGGCGCGGCGTAGAGGGACGCGAAGAAATATGACAGCAAAAGGAGACGCGTCATGGTGCGGGCACCCGGTTTCGGGGTATTTTGCCGAACGCGTAGAGTAAGGGGCAAGATCGTCTTTTGACTACAAGGAAGTCGGTTGGACCGGCGGCACTTTATT
>JACCRE010000371.1 GCA_013813775.1 Planctomycetaceae bacterium | reverse complement strand
GAGCGAATCGACGAACGATGCGCCTCCGGTCGCTGACGCTCCCGGCTCACACAAACAGCATTATCCCCGACCCGCGGCGACGCCGTTTCCGCCCCCGCGTCGTTCGACGTCGGCTCGCAGATGTCCTTGCCGGTAGGCCTCGGAAATCGCCCGTGGGATTTCGGCTTCCGCCAGCACGACGTGGGCGCGGCTTTCCTGCGTGCTGGCCTTCATTTCCTGTTCGAGAGCGACGGCCATCGCGCGGCGTTCCTCGGCCTTGGCTCGGGCAATGCGCACGTCGGCTTCGGCCTGATCGGCCTGCAATCGGGCGCCCACGTTATCGCCGACATCAATGTCGGCGATGTCGATCGACACGATTTCATAGGCCGTCTGGCTGTCGAGACCTTTCTTGAGCACCGCCTGCGTGATGAGCGCCGGGTTTGCGAGCACCATCTTGTGGCTCTCGCAGGAACCGATCGCCGAGACGATACCCTCGCCCACGCGGGCGATCACCGTCTCTTCGGTCGCTCCGCCGATGAGCTGCTTGATGTTCGTGCGGACGGTCACGCGGGCCCGGGTCTTGAGCTGAATGCCGTCTTTCGCGATGCCGTCGAGCGTGTTGCGTCCGTGGCGCCGCGGATCGGGACAATCGATGACTTTCGGATCGACGCTCGTCTGCACGGCTTCGAGCACGTTCCGTCCGGCAAGGTCGATGGCCGTCGCGGTCTGCCAATCCAGATCGATCTTCGCTCGCTGGGCCGCGATCATGGCGCGGATCACGTTTCGCACGTTTCCGCCGGCGAGATAGTGCGCCTCGATCGCTCCCGTCGGAATGTTCGGCAGGCCGGCCTGCACCGCCGTGATCTTGCCTTCGACAATCACGTTCGGATTGACCTTCCGCAACGACATGAACACCAGCGAGTGCGGCCCGATGCCGGCCCGCGTCACGAAGCCGCGCAGCCAGAGCTTGAAGTACCGCGCGAAGAGCACCAGGAACACCAGCCCGAACAACGCCAGCAGCACGATGCCTACGATCGCGAGGGCGTACATCACTTCTCTGCCAAGTGCGGCGGGGATCATCGGCCTCTCCGGTCGGAACGAGTCATCGCATCGAGTACAGATTATCCCCGATCGCTGATCCCGCGTCGAGCATCCGCCGCTCGCGTCGCGGGAAATCGTGCGTTAGCCTTGTGTCACACCGCTCCCTTCTGCCGCGGTTAAACCATTCGCCGTTCCCTGTTCGCCATTCCCCACCACCATGAGCTACGACGCCCGACTCGCCGAACTTGGCATCACCTTGCCCGAGGCCCCCGCGCCGGCCGGAATGTACTCGCCTGTCGTGCAGGTCGGCGATCTGCTGTATCTCGCGGGGCATATCCCCACGACGGCGCGCGGTAAAGTCGGCTCGTCGATCACCGAGCAGGAAGGTCATGCTGTGGCCGAAGAAGTCGCACACCTCATGCTGGCGACGATCCGCAATCACTTGGGCACGCTTGATCGCGTCGAGCGCGTCGTCAAGGTGTTCGGGCTCGTGAACTGCACACTCGACTTCGTGAACATCCCGCAGGTCGTCAACGGCTTCAGCAAGGTGATGATCGATGTCTTCGGCGACGCCGGCCGGGCGGCCCGCAGCGCGATCGGCGCCGGTTCGTTGCCGCTGGGCGTGCCGGTTGAAGTCGAAGCGATCGTGCAGGTGAGGACATAGGACGGACGAACGGGAGGACGGAAGAAGATCGTCGACGAAAAGATGCTTCTCTCCTTCCGTCCTCCCGTCCTTCTCTTCTTTGCAAGGAGTCGGAATGAGCACCGAAGGGCCGAATCGTGGCGACCGGGGGTTTCAGGCGTTTCTGGGCGTCGTGCTCTGGATCATTTCCGGTGCCGTGCTGCTGACACTCATCGCGCTGTTCGTGCTGTACCTCGTCTGATGGGAGGAAGGGTTGAGCGTCGAGAGATACCGCCTGATCGTCCCGACCTGCGGTTGGGGATCTGCACGAACTGACGTTTTCAACGTACCGACGCCTCCCCCTCCTCACCAATGACGTGTGGCGCGCCTGGGAATGTCCGCGAGTGACTCGCTTGCGGTGGCCTGGCGGCATGTCTCGGATGAGAGTGACCACGATCTTCGACGAGGTGGCGTCGCTGGTGATCACGGAACATTGGCAGACGCAAGCTTCCTTGCACTGGCGGCACGCCAGTGGCACCCGGCGTGAAGTTCGCCAAAAGAAACGGAGGGATGAGATGCCTGTTCCAGCCGAGATCCAGGCGGTATTCGGTCGCTTCCAGAACCTCAACCTCTTGGTTCTGCTAGACGGCCTGCGCGAGGGCCGCATCGCCCTGCAGGCGTGGCTGTCGGGTTCGCGACTCTGCCCCATCGCGCACGGCCTTCCCACCGGCTCGCGGGTGTGCGAACTGCGTGCGTTGGGGCAGGCGGCCGAACCCGATACGGGCTGCCACTTCGCCGCCCGCCTGTTGGGTGCCGAGCCGGATGTGGTAACGCGTTTCGTGCAGTTCTGGGACGATGGGGTGTTCACTGACGACCAGCTGCTACGGCAACTTAAAGAGGTGTGGACGGAGCGCTCCGCGGATGCCGAGGCAGTGCAAGCGCTCTTGCAAAACGAGCCGACGACTCAGGGTGTGCAGAGTACGCCACGGGATTTACCTGTCGTCTTTGGGAGAGCCGGCCGGGAGAGGGCGGGCGAGCTACAGGCGAACAAACCGCTCCCGCAACGGCGGGGTCCACGCCATCACCAGAATCGCACCGTCCGCCATATTCACGCAACCGGACAAGAGGCTGCCGATACCAACGGTGACATACACGCCGGAGAGCGGAGTCAGAAGCAAGCCTGTCGCGAGCAATAACGTGTAAACGAGCCGCCCGGGCCACGAGAACCGGTAGAGGCTGACGGCCGCCACTACGTAAAGCGATACCTTTGCCCACGCCAAAACTGGTGGGATGGGAACGATCTCGCCTCGCCAGTTCCACGACAGCGCTTCGAGTGAAGTCAGCGAATAGAGGGATGGGGCGGCGAAGACCTCCGCGATCAAAAGAAGGTAACAGGTAGTCGAGAAGACGATGAGGAGCCGAAACAACTTGACGTTCGTCCGCAATGGTTCTGCGGCAGCCGGGTGCTCTTGCTCGGCTTCGCTGTGACCGCACGCCGTGCAGGCAACCGCCTCCGCCTCGTTCACGTGACCGCACAGCGGGCATGGCACCGCCATTCCGCCGGTCGAGCCCGCCGCCGGGCGATCTTTCTCACTCATGCCCGATTTCCTTCGTCATGGCAGCTTCGGTTTCCAAGTGCCGTAGTCTCCATGTCTCGTGCACGGAGTCTCCTCCGACCCGCCGGGTGCCACTGGCGTGTCGCCAGTGCGAACGGCCCTTCCTCGTCTAACGTTGGCTCACCGGCGACATCGATGGTGATCACAGAACATTGGCAGACGCAAGAGATCCTTGCACTGGCTGCACGCTAATAGCTTCTGGCCTGAGCGGCGGAAGGTGTTGTCGCGGGTCAGTAGCCGCGCCGCGGCGTTCGTTCGACAATGGCGGTCATGCAAATCGCCATCGTGACCGCGGGTGGGGCCGGGATGTTTTGCGGGTCGTGCATGCACGACAACTCGTGGGCGAAGGCGCTGCGCGCCGCAGGTGACGACGTTACGCTCATTCCGACCTACACACCGTTGACGCTCGACGAGGCCGACCAGAGCGAGCGCCGCATCTTTCTCGGCGGCATCAACGTCTACCTGAAGCATCGTTCGCGTTTCTGGAGAGCGCTGCCCGAACGTGTCACGCATCTCGTCGATGCACCGTGGCTGATCCGCCTCGCGACGGGCTTCGGAGTCAGCAACGAGGCGCAGGGGCTCGGCGAACTGACGCTGGAACTGCTCGCCGGCGAACAGGGACCGCAGGCACGCGAGCTGGAGGAACTCGTGAAGTTCCTGGCGGACGATCTGAAGCCCGACGCGATCCTGTTCAGCAACGCGTTGCTCTCGGGAGCCGCGCCGTCGCTGCGACGCCGCTATGACGGGTCGATCTGGTGCGTGCTGCAAGGCGACGACATCTTTCTCGAAGGGCTGCCCGAGCCGTATCGCTCGCAAGCGAAGCAGAAGATCTCGCAGAACGCCGCGGCCTTCACCGGCTTCTTCACCCACAGCCGGTACTACGCCGACTTCATGGCGTCGTACCTCTCGCTGCCCGCCGATCGCTTCCGTCGCGTGCCGTTGAGCATCGATCTCGCCGGCCACGACGGCGTGCCGGCCTCGCGCGACGGCGACGGATTCACGGTGGGTTACTTCGCGCGAGTCTGTCCCGAGAAAGGCCTGCATGAACTGCTCAAGGCCTTTCGTCGTCTGCACGAACGACAACCGCACGTGAAGCTCGTCGCGGGAGGCTATCTCGGCAAGCGCGACGTCGCGTACTTCAAGCGGCTGGAGCGTGAGCATCGCTCTCTCGGCGATGCCTTTCGCTATTCCGGCAGCCCCGCGACTCATGACGAGAAGGTGTCACTGATCCGCACCTTCGACGTGCTGTCGGTGCCGACGACCTACCACGAGCCGAAGGGGCTCTACGTCCTCGAAGCGCTGGCGAACGGCGTTCCCGTCGTCCAACCCGCTCACGGCGCCTTCCCGGAACTCATCGAAGCGACAGGCGGCGGCCTCCTGTTCGAACCCGGCGACACCGACGGCCATGCGAAAGCTCTCGAACGCTTGCTGCTCGATCCCAAGGAACGGTTGCGGTTGGGGACGGCGGGCCGAGATGGGGTGAGAAGCCGCTTCTCGGATGGGGCGCTTGTCAAAGCGACTCGCGAGTTGCTTGGCTCGTCGCTTGCAAACCCCTCTCCCTCGGGAGAGGGGCAGGGGTGAGGGGTTGCCCTGCGGCTTCGCAACTCGCTTGCGCGATCCGGATGATCTCCGCGTTCCCACGTTCCGCGTGGGAACGCGGAGAAACCTCACGCAAAGACGCGAAGGCGCAAAGAATGGGTTTATCGCGGGCATCGGAGACTTGCCGTTTCCGGCTCGGATTGTTTTTTTTCGATGAATCTCGGCGTCCGCCTTTGGCGTCTTTGCGTGAGACTGTTTCTGCTTGTCGCACCGCACACAATCCATGCCGCCGCGGCGCCTTACTCGTTCCCACTCTCCGCGCGGGAATGAGAAATACGCTCGAGTGCCTTCCGGTCAGTCGTCAAACGTCACCGCGCACCCATGCCGCGATTTCCGGTAACTCCGCGATAAAGCCGATGATCTCATCGCCGTCACCGGGCGTCCCACACGGTTCGACCGCCAAGAGCCGCACCAGCGGCCATGCCACGGTCTCGCCTCGATCGTTCAAATATGTCTGCGTCGGTTCGGACTGTAAAAACTCTTCAACCTCTTCACTGCCTGACATCGAGAAATGCCTGACTCGAATATCAATGGATTCGGTCAGTTGGCCTGCAATTTCGCAGCGATACACGACGATCGCTAAAGACGATGTTGAGGCATTCGACATCGGATTTCCCAAGTCTGGTAGTGCGTCAGCAATGATCGAGACGCTGGAACGTCGACCAGACCGCTCCGGTGGTCACATCCCACCATACTGAAACTCTCTTGACGTTTCGTAGAAGGCGCGGGCGTGAAGCCCGCGGCTCGCATAAATCAAGCGTTGTCATACGCTTTCTGCAGCTCGGCGATGTCCAGCTTCTTCATCGTCATCATCATCGCCGCCATGCCGCGTTGCACCGCGGCCTTGTCGGGGCTGTCGAGCATTTCGATGAACTGCTTCGGCACGATCTGCCACGCCAGGCCGAACTTGTCCTTCAGCCAGCCGCATTGCACTTCCTGTCCGCCTACGGTGAGCTTTCGCCAATAGTCATCGACTTCCGCCTGCGTCTCGCACATCACCATGAATGAGACGGCGAGCGAGAACTGGTCGTGCGACCCGCCATTGAGCGCCAAAAACTCCTCGCCGTCGAGGAGAAACTTCACCGTCAGCACCGTTCCGGCCGGCATGGGCATGCCCTCGCCGTAGTAGGTCGTTTGCAGGATCTTCGAGTTCTTGAAGACGGAGACGTAGAACTTCGCCGCCTCTTCCGCCTGATCGTCGAACAAGAGACACGGTGAGACCTTCTGCATGATGCGGGTTCCTAGAGTTGAGACGAGCGGGACGCCTGCGCGATCAATGAACGCACGCTGAAAATCCTATTCATGTCGCAAGACATGAAAGCAGCGGGTGCCATGCGCGATGCAGGTTTGAACCACAAAGCACCAAGATCGCCAAGGGATTTTTTCGTGAAGGACCGCAGGCTCACGATTCGGCAGTCAGATTCTTCGTGCTCTTGGTGATCTTCGCGATTCGCCTATCTCCGAAGTTCGTGAGACGACGTGTGACGTGTGAGGTCAAGCGCGGGCATGAAGCCCGCGGCTCGCTTCATGTCAGCCTTCCGCTTTCGACGGCCTGAGCATGAGCGCATCGGTCGCGGCTTCGGGTCGCTTGCCTTCGAACAAGACGGCGACGATTTCTCGCGTGATCGGCATGTCGATGCCCTTCCGCCGAGCCAGGGCATCGATGCTGCGGGCCGTCGTGACGCCTTCGGCGACGGCGGACATGTCGGCGAGAATCTGTTCGAGCGATTCGCCGCGACCGAGACGTTCGCCGACGCGGCGGTTGCGTCCGTAGGGACTCACGCAGGTCGTGATGAGATCGCCGATGCCGGCGAGTCCCTGAAAGGTCGCGGGATCGGCTCCGTAGGCTTCGCCGAAGCGGGTCATCTCGACGATCGCACGGGTCAGCAAGGCGCTTTTCGCGTTGTCGCCGTATTCGAGTCCGTCACAGATGCCCGCCGCGATGCCGACGACGTTCTTCAAGGCGCCCGCGAGCTCGACTCCGACGAGATCGGTGTTCGTATAGACGCGAAAGCGGTCGGTGGAGAAGGTGTCCTGCACGCGGCGGGCGATCGGCTCGGGACCGGCGGCGACGACGCTCGTGGGCTTGCGGCGCACGAACTCTTCGGCATGCGCAGGTCCGCCCAAGGCGATCACGGGCCGCTTGCCGAGGCAGTCGGTGATGATCTCGCTGGGCCGGCGAAACTTCTGCGGCTCCAGACCTTTGACGCCGCTGACGATCGGCAGATCGGGCGGCAGATGTTCGCGCAGCGGAGGCAGGGCTTCGCACAAGAACTTCGACGGGATCGCCAGCACCGCGAGCGTGGCATCGCGCGCGGCCCAGGCAACGTCCGCCGTGACCGTCACGAGATCGGGCAGCATCACGCCGGGCAACAGGCGACGATTCTCGCGCAGAGCGGCGATCTCAGAGGCTTCGTCGTGCCGGCGGACCCACAGATGCACCGCGTGACCGCCTTGCCCGGCGAGCAACACGGCACACGCGGTTCCGAACGCACCACCGCCGAAGATCGCGATTCGTTCGGACATGATTGGGAGAAGTGAGGAGGGAGGAGACAGAAGACGAAAGTCGGAACAATCACCCTTCGAAGCTCTGGCGTCCGGGGCTTCGACCTCGCCGAGACGCGTCGGCGTCGTTCTCGTTACAACCGGTACACTTTCTGATCAATCTACAGAGAATGCCCGTTCGGTGGCACAGGCCGTTTGCTCGGCTGGGGGGGCGTCCTAGGTTTCTCCGGTGCCCGGCTCTGCGCCCGCGGCCCATTGGCGCCCTTGCATAAAGGCACATCGTAATGGAACTCGCGACCCCTCAACAGACCCCAAGTTTTGTCGAGCGTCGTCAGCGGTCTTTGGGACCGGCCTGCGGCGCCGACCGCCGGCAGTTCGCCGACAGCCGCGACAATCTCCCTCCGGCCGTCGCCGAACTCAGCCAGGCCATCGATCGCTACAAGCTCATGCATCGGCGGCGGTTCATCACGGTCGAAGAGCTGTATCAGGTCGTCACCGGCTTGGGTTACCACAAGTAGACCTCCCAAGGCTGAAGTTGTGAGGCTTCGAGAAATGCCCACAGGCATGGCCTGTGGGCTTCGTTCTTTAACGCGAGTTCGCTTCGGCACGAGATTGTTCGAACTTGAGCCGAAAGTCGCCGTTGACGCGTTTTTGAAATCGTTACAGAATCCGCCGCCGTTTTGCCCGCGGGCCGATCGCAGCCGCGCATCACAGGACCGGAAGGTGGACGTTACGATTATTTGCCTCGCGGTATTGGTTTCGGCGGTGCCGGATGGCCCCGACGCTGCGCTCCCCTCCTCGAACTCGCAGCCGTTTTATCAGGCGGCCGAGTCGTGGGACGAGGTCGTCATCCGCGCGCAGTCCGCCGATTCGCCTTATTACGACGAGCTACCGCCATCTGGCGGATCGTTGCCGCAGTATCCGTACACTCCGACGGCACCTTCGTATCCGGCTCCTGGTTCAACGCTGCCGGGCAACCCGCCGACATTCGGCGATCCGAGCGCGGTCCCCGGGGGCTACGGCGCTCCGGGAGACTATGGTTCGCCCGTCGGTCCGGCTCCCTATGATCCGTTTCTGGGGCAGATGCCTCCGGGTACTGCGCCGGCGAACGGTGCTTACCAATACGGCGTGAACGGACCAAAACCGTATCGATTCGGGCCTCAGCCGCGCGTGGACGTCGGCTATATCGCACCGGCCAGCGCGACCAACGGCTACCACAACGTCGAAGTCTTCGAGTTCGACTCCGACATGCCGATCGCGAGTCCATTGAGCAACGGCGACGTCTTCACCTTCACTCCGCAATTCGACATGCGGCTGTTCGATGGTCCGACGTCGCCGCCGGGAGCGCCCGGCTTTCCGAACGATCTTTACCGCTTCGGTTGGGATTTTTCCTATGCCTGGAAAGACCCGATGGGGGCCTGGTCGGGCGAACTGGCGTTCAATCCGTCGATCAACACCGACTTCGAGAAGAGCCTGACGATCGACTCGGTCAACTGGGACGCCCGCGGGATCGCCTTCTTTCAAGCCAGCCCCACGCTCACCGTCGCATTGGGCGCCTTGTATTGGGATCGCGTGGATGATCGCATTTTGCCCTACGCTGGCGTGATCTGGCTGCCGAACGACCGTTGGGAACTGCGCCTCGTCTTTCCCGAACCACGGATCAGTTACTTCGCCGGATACATGTGGGGCAAGCCGACATGGGTCTACGCGCGAGCCGAATACGACGTCGAGGCGTACGAAGTTGAAGTTCCCGAAGGGCAACACAATCAGCTCGAAATGCGAGACTGGCGGTTCTTGATCGGTGCTCGCAAAGAGCAGGGGTGGGGAGAGAGCTTCATCGAAGCGGGTTGGGTCTTCGACCGCAAAGTCGAATACGCGCACACCGCGCCGGGCTTCAATATGGGAGAGGCGTTCATCTTTCGCAGCGGCTTGAGGTTTTGATCGCGTCGCGAATGGCGTAAGCTGTCACGCATGAAGCCCGCCGGTTGCAACCGGTGGGCTTCGCCTTTATGAGGCGAGTGATCCTAAGGAGTTCGTGATGAGTGTTGCAGCCGTGATTCTGGCCGCCGGCAAAGGCACGCGGATGAAGTCCGACCTGCCCAAGGTCGCCCACCCGGTCTGCGGACGCTCCATGATCGAGCATGTGCTCGACGCCGCGCGCGCGGCGGGAGTGACGCGGCTGATCGTCGTCGTCGGCTTTCGCGCCGACATTGTTCGCGAGCTTCTCAGCGGCCAGTCCGACGTCGAATTCGCCGTTCAGGACCAGCAACTCGGCACGGGGCACGCCGTGATGATGTGTCGCGAGCAGTTGGCGGATCACATGGGACCGATTCTCGTGCTCGCTGGCGACACGCCGCTGCTCCGGCCGGAATCTCTCGAGGCGCTGCTGGACGTGCAACGCTCTCAGAATGCCGCTGCCGTGATCGGCACGGCGATCACCGAAAACAACGCCGGCCTCGGTCGCATCGTTCGCTCAACCGACGGCGGCTTCGAGCGCATCGTCGAGGAACGCGACGCGACGCTCGAGCAAAAGGCGATCACCGAGATCAACAC
>JACCRE010000312.1 GCA_013813775.1 Planctomycetaceae bacterium | reverse complement strand
ATCCTTTGGCGTGCGCGGCTCATGGAGTCTTCAACACCCATGCAACACCGCGAAACGCCAAAGGATTTCGACTTTTCTCCAGACCTCCGCACGACAGTCAGCCAACAAATGCTTGGTTGAGGACTAGAGACCGGGGTGGTACGCACTAGAGCCACGTCGGCAGCATCGCTAGGGATCAGCCGTGCATTCTCGGCGACGCGATACCCGAGCGGTCGGCTACCGCTGGTCCATTCCCCCCGCGACGCCTTGGCTAGTTGCCCGCGCACGATGTTCCGCGCTAGGTCTCTGAGGAATGAATGCTTCGCTTCGGCTTGTACGCTGTAGACGATCCGACCGGCGAAGTCGTCGAAGTCGATTTCCCCCTGTCCGATCGTGACGAGCCGCACGCCAGCGTCCCGCATCGGCTTGATCCAGTAGCCCGCCTCGATTGCATCGAACCGACCGAAGCGGTCGATGTCCCATGCCAGAATCGCGTTGAACTCGCCGCGGCTACAGTCGGTCATCATCTTGCGGAACGCCGTCCGCTTCTCCGTCGCATCGCCGCTGATGCCCTCGTCGCGGTAGTCTCGAATGATGCGATAGCCGTGCTCGGCAGCCTACCGCTCGACCGCTTGCATCTGTGACGGGATCGACGCCTCTTGCTTGTCCGAACTCATGCGGTAGTAAGCCACCGCTGGCACGACAGCGCCGGTTGTTTTCTTCGCTGCGATCATGGTGGAACTCTCGAAAAGAAGCCCCCGGCCTTTCGACCGGGGGCGGGTTGGGGAACGTCAACGCGGTTTCAGTTCGACCCCGTCATAGAACGTGACTCGCTTGAACGGGCCGCTCGTCGCCTTCTTATGGTGGAATCCGGCTTTCCGCAGATGCAGCGCCGATCGGTGCGGCGTCGGGATCGGGTAGCCCCTTCGGAGACACCATTCCATCAGTCGCTCATAGAACTCCGTGAACCGAATCTCGCCGTTCGTTCGGATCACGCACGCCGCTTTGATAAAGATCGCGATCGGATCACCAGCGCCGACCGACGGCTTCCCCGTCACCGCGTCAGAGGCGGGCGCTTCGATATCGACGGCCCTTTCTTCAAGAAACTCCGTCAAGGCCGAACCCGGCCTCGGGAGCACGCTGACGGCATCGGTACGCCTCAGTTTGGTGCGGTCGAGATAGTGTCTCGACAAGTCGGACGTATGCGCGGCATGTTGCGACGCCGCGCCGACGCCGAGACGGTCGTAAACCGTCGTGTAGCTCGTTTTTCGCACCCGGTGGAACAGGTCGGCCCTCCCGTGCGGCAGGCCGGCAGGAACCAGAACGTCATACCGAAAATGGTGCGTCAAGTCGTTTTTGCTATATGGCCACTCAAACAGGCCAGCCGTTTTCGGAAGGCACTCGATCGCTTCCAGCGTCTGAGGGTGTAGGCGCTGAGCCGTTTCGGCCAAGCCTTTCTGTAACTCCGCCGGCACGGTCAGCCACTCACCTTGGAGGCATGCCCGAGGAACACTGAGCATGCAGCCGATCCGCAGGCTCGTGTCGTAGATCGTCAGCACCAGCGCTTTCCAATGCTGCCCGGTCCACGTTCTTCGGTTCGGTGCGACCTCGCAAGCTGCGATCAGCCGGGACAGTTCATCGTGACTCCATGCTCGCGGCAGTTTCTTCGGAACCCGCAGCTTCTCCCACTCGCAGACCGGATTCGTCGTGCGTTTCTTCCGGTAGCACCATCGCCAGAGCATCAGCACCGATTCGACGCGGCCGTTGACCGTGCGGCGACTACGCCCGAACGTCAAGAGTCGATTGACGAACTCGGCGATGATGTCTTCATTCAGACTGTCGATCTCGTCGCAGCCCGTATACCGAGTGAGCAGCCGGCACGCGATTTCAAGCTGTCGAAAACTGTCAGCACCGAGCGCCGGCCGATGGATCAGGTAGAGCCTCAAAGCGTCGTCAAGTTTCATCGGGGGTGCTCCCTTCGTGCATGCGCACGCTCCAGCACGGCCCGTGACCGCTGTTAGACGGCACCCAAGGAGCCGCCGATAGACTCTTCGTTCAACCCTTGCGGGGAACGCTTCGACTACCGGACGCCCACGGGCCGCGCTGGAGAGTTTGGGTCAAGAGGCTAACAACCTCGTGTTCTATGACTTGGGACTTCCCGACCCGTACAACCAAGAAACGGAATCGGTCTAACGTCGGCCATCATGCCCGGCGTCACCGTCGAACGCAACCCCCTGATTCGATGGCGTGCGATGGTGCGTGCGAGGTGAGACCGCGGCACAGCCCCGCTCCCGCCTCGCATCCCACCCGTGACCTACGTCGCGGAACGCCCTTCCGTCGCGTTGTGGGTCATCCTCGCGAACCGATTTCACAGCAGCCAGCCGACGAACACTCCGGCAGCGAACGCCGCGAACAGTAAGAACATCATCAGCACGACAGCACCGATGGTCCCGGCGTGGCTCTGGAATCGAGCCGCCCGTTCAGACCGAGATTGGTTTTTGATGTTCAGCAGTATCGAGAACGCGAACTCGTCGATTCGGTAGGCCAGCAGCGAAGCGATCTCGGCCATGCCGTCGGCCGACAAGTCGCCGCTGCGAAACTTCTCGACCTCGACGCGAGTCTCGTCGGCCATCGACCGCAGATGTTCCATCACGCCCGCCACTTCCTGTTCGCCGCTCATGCTGTCGTCGCCGGTGAGATAACGATCGGATTCTTCCCGAGATCCTTCACGCCCTTCGCAGTTTCTTGCTGAGCCTTCAGCATATCCTTTTGGATTTGCTCGTTGGACCGTCCGCCTGCCATAGCTCGCAGGATCGCATCGTTGCCGACGCTCGACCCGACGGCGGCAGCCGTGTTGACGGCATTCGACACTCTCGGTTTCTTCGGATCGTCCTCGTCGTCCATTCCCGCCCCCATCGTGGTATCCCACAGGCCCTTGAGCCACGCCTCCGTGTCCGCCCCGTCCATCTTGGGCGTGATCAGCCCGAGCTTCTCCGCAGCGTTCTCGATGCCCCCGACCAGCTTGTCGACCCCGGCATCCCACGCGCTGCCGAACATGTCGCCTTCCTGGGTCGGAACAGCGGGCGTCGTCGGGATGGCGGCCAGCCCTTCCTTCTCACGCTCGGTGGCCCGCAGCATGTCTTTGAGGGATTCCGCGAAGTCTTCCGCACGGGTGGCGTTGCGTGCGGCTTGCTCTGCCTCGCGCTCGGCCCCTTCGACGAGCTTCGCCCCGTTGAGGCCCAATAGCGGCTTAGTGCCGAAGGCGGTCCGTTGATTCTCTTTCGTTTCGACGGCCCGCCTGCGGGCGCCCGCCGCGCTCGCCTGAGTGCCGGAAACGTTCTTCTCCGCATCCTCAAGCGCTTTCTTGAGGAACGCGGCACGCTCGGCAGGGTCTTTGATGTCGGCCGCTGAATCCATGACGGCCTTACGTCGCTTGTCCTGCCCCCGGTCGCCCTGCTGGGTAAGCTGCTGCGAACGCTCAATCTCCCGGTTCAGGTCTTTGATCGCCGCATTCGCCGCGTAGAGCTGGTAAGCGAAGTAGCCGATCGCGACGGCACCGAGAGCGAGGCCCAGCGCCGGCAGGCTGGCGGCCAGCAGCATCGCCGCCGACTTCGCGGCCAGGATCGCGCTGCCGATCGCGTTGAAGGCGAAACCGAACCCGGTCAGCACTCCACCGATCGCCGTGACGGCCGCTGCGATCTTGAAGATGGTCGCGGCCAGTCCCTTGTTCTTCTCCGACCACGCCGCGACCGATTCCGCCGCTCGGGTCATCTGGTCCATGACGGGCGTGAGCATCGGCAACAACGCCCCGCCGATCGTGCGGCCGGTCGCCGCGATCGAATCCATGAGCGTTGACCACTTACCGGCAGCCGTGCCGCTAAGCCGATCCATCATGCCGCCGAACTTGCCCCCCTCACCCGTCAGACTCTGAAAGGCCGCTTCGAGGTGCCCGAAGTTGACCTGCCCTGACGAGACGAGATTCCGCACTTCGGATTCAGCCACTCCGAATTGCTTCGCCAGTTCCTGAATGATCGGAATGCCGCGCCCGGTGAGTTGGTTGATGTCCTCCATGAACAGCCGGCCCTGCACCTTGGCCTTGCCGTAGATTTCGGCAATCTCGCCGATCGGGGCGTCGATGGCGGCCGCGACGTCGCCCACGGCCTTGAGCGTCTTCAGCAGGTCTTCTTGGGCAACGCCGAACGCGAGCAGGGAGCGCGTCGCGGCGGTCAGTTCCGGTAGCTCGAACGGCGTGCTGGCGGCGAACTCGTTCAGGTCTTCCATGACCCGCTTCGCTTTCGTCGCCGACCCGAGCAGCACCTCGAACCCGACCGCCGCTTTCTCCGCATCGGCGGCGGCCTTGATCATCGGCACGAACGCCGCGACGACGCCACCACCGAGCGCCATCATGCCCTTGCCGATCGACGAGAGCTTGCTCCCGAACGACTTCAGGCTGCCGGAGAGCTTCGTCAGACCCTTTTGAAACTCCGTGTCATCGAGCCACGCCTTGACGTAGGCACGTCCGGCCTCAACTCCGCGCTTGCTCGCCATCGCTCAGCCCTTCGTTGATTGAAAAGCCCCGGCACTTCGTCGTTCGCGGCACCGTGAAGATCACCGGCGACGATTCGCTCGGCGTTGTGCGTAACGGGATCGTCTCGCCCGCTTCGATGCGACGTTTGATCTCGACCCGCCGCGCCTCGATGTCTTCCGGCAGCGGCACGCCCATATCTTCGATGTCGTCGTCGCGTTCGTCGTCTTCGATGTGATCGCTCATCACAATTCCTTTCAGAGAGAAGCCGGAGCCGGCGGCAGTGCGGGTTGAACGACACCACCACCGGCCCGGCCGGCGAGTGTCATTCGTTCTTCAGTTCCTCATGGATCGCAGCAGAGGCCTCGTCTGCGGCCCGTTGTTCGGCTTCGGCAGCTTCAGCCTCGGCCGTCCATTCGTCTCGCCTACGTTCTGCGTTCGCACGGTCCTTACCGCTCCAAGGCTGGTCGCCTTCGCGCTCCAAGACCGATAGTTCCGTCTGGGCCTGAGCCAGACGTTCCCGTGCTACTTCGCGGCGAACCCCGGCGAAGTGGCTGCGGCGACGAGCGCAGAACAGTTTGAGCAGCAGCTTCGGGCAACCGATTCCCGGAACGGCGAGACGGTCGCGGCTCGGTATCGCGTTGGCCGTCATCAGCAGTTCTTGCCGCTTTTGATGGACCGGGTCGAACCGTTTGCGGAGAGAGTCGATTGCCTGTTCAAGCTTCGCGTTCTCAGCGGCAACCTCGCTGAAAAGTTCAGCACGCCGCCGGTCGATTGCCTGATCTGGAATCGTGCCGGATTCGAGCATCTTCAACGACTTCGATTCGAGCGACGCCAGTTCCTTTTGCAGCGGAGCCGTCGCCGCCGAATGCTCGTCCGTCAACGCGGCGATCGAAGCACGTTCGGTCGCGAGTTGCTCGCCGAGCGCGTCAGCCTGCTGACGCATCGCGTCGGCTTTCGAGATCTTGGCTTTGACCTCGGCACGACGTGCCAGCCGTTCGGCCTCAGCGTCTTTAGCGGCGGTCTTCACGCGGGACACTCCGAAGCTTTTCATGGAATTGGCGACAGTCATCGAAGACATTGGTGAACTCGTGAGGTGCGCGGATTGATTCGATGGATGCGAACGACAGGAGGGAGAGCCGCAGCG
Organism: Planctomycetaceae bacterium; assembly: GCA_013813775.1. Taxonomy (GTDB): domain Bacteria; phylum Planctomycetota; class Planctomycetia; order Planctomycetales; family Planctomycetaceae; genus JACCRE01. The sequence goes on along the minus strand of JACCRE010000312.1, from coordinate 3,984 downwards.
GTTCGTCGCCGAGCAACTCGTCGAGAACCCATAACGGCGGCGCGGCGTAGTGCAGCCCACCAGCCCCCACGTCAGCCAGGGCAACGTCAACGCCATGGCGGCGTGTTCGGTGCACAAGGTGAAGCAACCGTCGATGGAACGCGGCATCGTGCCCCGACCACTCCGCAGCAAGATCGGAGCAGCCCGAGCGAACCATCGCCGCCGTTGCCTTTTCGCCGGTCCAGATGCTCGCCATTTTTTGGACCGTTTCCGGGCAAGCGATCGCCGGCAAAAGGTGACCGACCTCGTGAAGCATCAGACCGACGGAAGGCGTTTCGATGAACACGACCATGCTCGTCAGTCGGGTTGCGAACGCAATGCAATCGGTCGGATTCGCCCAATCGTCGCCACGGCATTCGAGCCGCAGCGTGTCCCGCAGTTCCGGGGCAACCGTGGTCGCGATGTCGTGAAGGCGTTCAAGTTCCATGTTGTGAATTATCCACCGGCCAGACGGTCGATTCCCCGTTTTGGGGAAGTTCCAGGGCGAACTTCACGCGACCGCTGCAATGCCGACAGATTCGATGTTGCGTCCGGCTGCCGTCGACGCCGTCTGCCGTCCAGCACGGAACGAACTTCGTGTGCCCGCAGTGCGGACAAGCCTTGATCGGAACGAACACCATCGGCACGGACGCCCAAGAGTCAGCCATCGGCAATGCCTTAGTGGGTCCTTGGAACCGAGGGGTTCAATCCTGCCTGCAGCGGGATCTGTCACGATCCGCGATACCTACCGCTTCGGACACTCTTTCGTCAGACGCTCGGCCTCGGCACGTCCTTCCGGGGTGAGCATCACGTTCGTCAGCCTGCGATCGCCCATCGAGCCGACCACGAGTCCTGCGGCGTGAAGATCACGAACGACCCTTTGAAAACGCTTGGCTTCGGCCGCCGTGCATCCCGGGAACCATCGTCCGATCTCATATCGCGGACCGTGGTCCCGCTCGTTGATGAACCGAACAAGCTGAAACCGCTGGTCGTACCGACGGAATGGCGGATCCCTCGAAAGTTTCGCCGCCTCGACCGTCGCCTCGACTTCGCGGGTCAGTTCCAACAGGCGGACTAGGAAGGCGTTTCTGGCGTCAGTTCTCATTGAAAAGCGTCCTAAGGAAAGACAGTTGGCTATCTCGTCTATTCCACCGTCGAGCGCCCGTCGAATCGGGCTTCCAAGGACCCATAGGCCCCCTCACCGCCTCACCCGTCGTCGTGCCGGCCGCTTGAGTTGCTTGCCGCCGTACAGGCTGGCCATCCTCACCCAGTGCTTCGTGACCGCGTGCCGTTGAAGGCAGGCACCGCAGCCGTTGCACCGCGCCATATCGCTGCCGATCCGTTGAAGGTCGGACGACCGGCACGAGGGGCAGCAGTCGGCCAGCGGGTCGGAATCGTCGGTCGGCTTCCGAGTCGGCTCGTCGTCGAATAGAAGTCGAGTTGTCCCGTTTGGCATATCGTTCTCCATGTCCTGATGTGATGCAGACAGGACAGGCGTTGTCCTGTCCCGTTTGGTCCTGCTTGTCCCGTTTGGTCCCGTTTGGTCGGTTCCTCACCTCGAATCATCCAAGCCTGCACGGTGCGACCGTTGACCTTCGAGGGGGTCGCATAGATCGCCCCGTCGCCTTCGAGCGTGCCCCATGCGGTCCCGAATCGAGTCCCGTTGACGCCGCAGTTCGCCTTGAGCACGTTCTTCGTTTGCGGGGCGTCGAGACCTCGAATCGTGTCGAGAATCTTGCCGCGGTCGTGGTCGACATGACGTTGCCGCCGTTCGGCATCGGTCTCGCGCTGAGCGTCCTTCGCTTCGTCCTTCGCCGCCTGTCGATCGGCGAACAGTTCGGACGCGGGACGCACTTCGACGTGATAGGACCGACCGCCGGGATCGTCTCGCCGTCCTTCATTGACGATGACGTTCCATCGCCCGCCGTGGCCTGCGTTGCCGCCTGTCGAGAACCAGAGCGAACTGCGGCCCGGTTGATTCTCGGGATCGCGTTCTTCGGCGAGATTGATGAGCACCCAAAAGCGCGCCGCTTCGCAGCCGCCCGACCCGGTGATATCTTCCAGTTCCAGCGGCTCGTACTTCCGGCCGGGGGAGAGATTCTTGCGGGAGTGATCGACGATGATCGGCGAGCAACCGGTATCGATCGCGAGCTTGGCGAACTTCGCGAGAGCCTCACCGGCACCTGCCAGGTTCGCGGACTGGTCCGGCGGGATGATCTTGAGTAAATAGCGGGGGTCGAAGAATACTGCCGGGATTTGCAGACGGTCGATCCATCGACGCAAGTAGGTCCACGTCGCGTCGTCGCTCAAGTTCGGCAAGTCGGTGCACCATTGCACCTGCCCGGCGATGTCGTCGGCCGTGATGCCCTTTGCGAGCATCTGGCGGTTGATCGTCTCTTGGACGTTCGCCCGTCCCGATTCCCCGGTGATGACCAGCACCTTCCCCGGCTGCGGCACGGTGAAGTAACCGAGGAACTTCGTGCCCGTGCCGATCGACAACGCCGCATCACAGAGCACCGTTGTCTTGCCAGCCTTGGCGGGTCCGGCGATGTAGCCCAGTTGCCCCGCCGGCATCACGTTGTAGATCAGGAACTGCTGGCGGATTTCTTCCGTCAGCAGGACGGTCGTATCCGTGAACGTGATCGGCGCCGGACGGTCGATCGAGTCGCCCGGATCGGGCAACGACGAGAGCAGTTCCAGCGGATCGGCGTCCGGGTCGTTCGTCAGCTTCCCGATCGCGCCGTACAGCTTGGCCATCGCACGATCGACCGCCGCCGCGCGACGAACGTGTCTTGCGTATTGCGAAGCCAGCGCCGGGAAGGCGTCCGTGCTGACGACCTCGATAAGTTGATCGCGAACGATCTGCCATTCGGTCCCGATCCGCTTGGCGACTTCGGGTATCACGGTGTCGAGATAGACTTCGCCGCCGTCAGCGTGAAGGTCGCACGCGACGAGGTATGCCGTGCGTCTCGTCTCGTTTCGGAAGTCGGAACCGTCCACCGCCGCCGCGTCGTCGTTCCGCGTGCCCTCGTCGTTCAGGTGACAGGCGAGCAATCGGCTTTCATTGTGCTCGCGTTCGGCGAAGCCGTTTTCGTCGCTCACCGGGGCACCTCCCCGGCTTCGCGTTCGGCGATGTCGAGCAGCAGCCGCGCCCACGCCTCGATAGCGGCATCGGTCAACGGCTCGTCGGTAGCGACGATGATCTCGGGGGGTTCCGTCACGATCGCGTCTCCCGATGCTGGGGAGACTGTGAACGGAGAGCAGCGAGAACTTCATCGCGGTCGAAGCGTCGCACGTTTGGCGAGAGCCAGACGGTCGGGATTTTCCCAGACCGCGACCATTTCCGCACCGTGTGAGCACTGACCTTGAGCGAAGGGCGCTAATTCCTCCGCCGTCAGCAATTCGTCCATCTCTCAGCCTCCGATGTGTGCGGCCTACACACACCGGAAACCGAACCGACCGAACCGCCTCTGAACCCGCGACGGTTCGTGTTTCTGTCTAGCGAACCGTTCTTTTTTCAACGCGAGAAAATCGAGGTTTTTTTGCCCCGGTTCGGTTTGGGTTCGGTTCGGCTAGACTGAGTCGCGATGAAAGATGCTTGGGCCGGTCCGACCCGCTCGGCTTTCGTTCTTCTTGTCGCCGTGGAACACGCGAGCACTTCGCAGGTAGGCGGAGAAAGAACCCACGGTAGGGGGCAGTCCGTCGCTGTGCTCGTGATCCCTAAGCCACTGGTACGCCTCTTCGTCTGTCGTCTCGCCAAGCGACTCTTCGGCGATCTTATACCTCACGCGGCCATGAGTGAGACGTTGTCGAATCGCTGAAAATTGAGGGTCATGAGAGAGGCCAAATCGGCAGCGTGTCGGGTCGGGATGTCGGTCAGGGTCTGTTCGATGGCCGCTCGAAAGTCGGCGAAGGTGGGATGATAGCGGCCGTAGAGTGCGCGACGTTTGGTGAACTTCCAGAGGC
>JACCRE010000301.1 GCA_013813775.1 Planctomycetaceae bacterium | reverse complement strand
AGACAACACAACCTCGCCACATCCCACCCTCGACCCTCAACCCTCAACTCTCGACTCGCAAGCCATCTACGCCCGCGGGGCGACCGACGACAAAGGCCAGTTTTACACGCATATCAAAGCCGCGGAGGCGTGGTCGAAAACGGCCGGTCGTCCGCCGGTGAATCTCATCTTCGTGATCGAAGGCGAAGAGGAATCGGGCAGCGAGAATCTCGAAATCTTTCTCGAAGAGCGCGCCGCTGATCTCAAGTGCGACGTCGCGGTGATCAGCGACACGAGTCAGTACGCCCCCGGCATCCCCGCGATCACTTACGGTCTGCGCGGCATCCTTGCCTGCGAGATCATCGTCGAAGGGCCGAGCCGCGACCTGCATAGCGGCGTGTTCGGCGGAGCCGTCGCGAACCCGGTCAACGTGTTGTGCGCGATCGTCGCCTCTCTGCACGACGCCGCGGGACGGGTCGCCGTCGAAGGCTTCTACGAGCAGGTGCTGCCGCTCACCCACGAGGAACGCAAGCAGTTCGCCGAGCTGCCGTTCGAGGAGGCCGCCTTCCTGAAGGAACTCGGCGTGCGCGGACCGCACGGCGAGCCGGGCTATTCGTCGATCGAGCGCCGCTGGGCGCGTCCGACGTGCGACGTGAACGGCATCTTCGGCGGCTACACGGGCGCCGGACCCAAGACGATCGTCCCCGCCCGCGCCACGGCGAAGGTCACCTGCCGGCTCGTCCCCGATCAAGACCCGGCGGCGCTCACCGAAGCCGTCCGCCAGCATTGCGAGAAACATGCTCCGCCCGGTGTGCGTCTCAAGTTCACCGCACAGCATGGCAGCCCGGCGTTTCTCGTCGATCCGAAGAGTCCTTACATCGCGGCGGCGAAACGAGCCGTCGCGAAGGGCTTCGGCAAGGAACCTGTCTTGATCCGCGAAGGCGGCACGATCCCCGTCGTCGAAAGCCTCAAGCGCCGCCTCGGCGTCGACACCCTGCTCCTCGGCTGGGGTCAGAACACCGACAACCTCCACGGCCCCAACGAACACTTTTCGCTCGGTGACTTCCATCGCGGGATCAAGGCCTCGGCGGCCCTGTGGGCGGAGTTGGCCAAGGATTGAGAGTCGAAGCGATCCGGGAGCGTCAGCGACCGGAGAATCGGCGGCGGACTGCGACCGAGCTTCAGGCTTCCACGCTCTTCGCAAGTTCCAAAACCCGAAACGGTAGCCCTTCCGGATCAAGGTGCTTCAGCAGGGGAAGGGCGACGTTGTAGACGGGCACTCCGCCGCTGGTGCGGCCTTCGAGGGCCCCGCGATGGGCGTGACCGTGGAAGACCGCTGACACCTCGAAGCGATTGAGCGGCTCTTCCAATCGACCGGAGCCGAGGAACGGGAAAATCTCTTCCGGCTCGCCGATCACCGTCTCGCGGATCGGGGCGTAGTGCAGCAGCGCGATGCGGCGGGGAGCTTGCAAGCGGGCCAACCCTCGTTCGAGCTTCATCGATTCATCCGCGGCCTCTTGCACGTAGCGCTTGACGCCCGCCTCGCCCCAGGGTTCGAGAGTGCCGCGTCCGAAGCCGCCGCCGAAGCCTTTCACGCCGACGACGCCCACGTCCTCGGTCTCAAACGCTTCGCCGTCGAGAAGATGGACTCCCGCGTGACGAAGCCGCTCGGTCAATTCCTGCTCGCGGCCGCTTTCGTAGTCGTGATTGCCCAGCACCGCCACGATCGGCAGATTCGCCGCGGCTGCGAGATCGTCGATGAGCAGGTCGATCTCTTCGGGCAATCCGTAGTCGGTGAGATCGCCGGCGAGCAGCAACAGGTCGACACGCCGCGCGGCTTCTTCGAAAAGCGAACGCAAGTGCCCTCGCGATTCGCGACCGTAGTGAATGTCGGCCACGGCACCGACACGAAACACGCCGTCGGACATTTCATCGCCTCCCGCAGCAGCCGGAGTCCTCATCCGGCACGGACGCCTTCGGTCCAGGCGCGGATATTCTCTGGCGTCATGTTACCGACAGGCGGAAGCCGCGCGTCGTGATAGCCCCAGCGCTCAATGTCAGGTAGATACTCCAGCGCCGACAGCAGGGTTCCCCGACAGAGCTTCGCATCGGGCAGCGGCGTCGCGGCGGCCGCCTCGAATCGCTCGGCGAAGGTCCGCCGCACCCAACCGGGGATCTGATTGAGGTGCCCCGGATAGACATAGCTGAACATCACGACGTGACTGAACAAGAGCGGCCAGTGGTCGTCGAACCGATCGAGCAGCCGCTGCCAGTCGAGTTGTGAGCCGATCCTTCTGAAGACATGGGCGACGTCGGCCCCGTCGAACCGATGCCGCTCCATGATGAAGGCCTTCGACCAGATCGATTCCTCGGCGGGGCAGAAGTCCACGGTTTCGCCCGCGACCTCGCCGGTGACGGCGTGGTCGAACCAGCCGTCATCGACGATCGCCATGCCGTTTCCCGATCCATAGATCAGGTCGATGAAGTGGTCGTCGCGATAGGCCTTCGCGATCCAATGCTCGAAAGCCGGTCGGATGTCGAAGCCGGCATCGCCGAGGGCTGACTGTGCGGCGTCGACGTCTCTCGGGCGGAGGAAGAGATCGAGATCCTTGGTGTGACGATAGACGCCGCTGTAGCGAGCGAAGGAGTACGCCCCGCCCACGAGAAAGTCCACCTTCGCCCGCTTCAGAGCCTTGAACGCCGCGGAGTAATATTCGACCGAATCCGGGTCATCGGGCGCGAACGTCGGCAAGTCTTCAGACACGGTCCCGCGTCCTCAAGGTGCATTTGCAGCCGCTTGTGAGCAGTTCTTGTGCCCCGGCCAGATTTGGCCTTTTCGCTCGGCGAAAGCGGAGTCCGAGACGCCGGCCACGCCACGCGTTGAACATCGCGAAGTCATCCGGGCAACTCGGCGGCCAGATGACATTGTTCTGGTCACACGATCATCGCCGCGGTAGCCTTGAACCGGGCCGTCTCCCGTCCCAGGGCATTGCGCAGAGTTGATGTCATGAAACGCACGAGTCTCTTGTTCGTGTTTGCGACGCTGGTCGCATCGGGTTTCTCAGCGAGAGCGGACGAGCCGACGCCGGCCGGTAGGCATGTGCATGACGGCCTTGGCTACGCCCACGGTCCTCGGCCCGTTGACGATGGCAATGACGAGAAGGCGACGATTGATCCAAGTGCGGTCTATGTTCCGACGGTGCCCGGGCATGTCGTCGAACGGGCCGAGCGAAGGAATCGGGCCTGGAACGAGCTCAATGCAAAACTCGATCAACCGGTGACGATTGCGCTCGATGGCGTGACGATACGCGCCGCCGTGAGGCAGGTCGCTGAGCAGGTCGCGATACCACTGGTGATCGAGGAAAAGTCATTGGAAGAGGAGGGCATCTCGATCGATGAAGAGATAGTGTCGCTCGACCTTGCGAACGTCTCGGCCGAAGCGGCGTTCCGTCAGATCATGCGTCGGGCGGATCTTGAAACTTTCTTCGACGGCGAAGTGCTCGTCGTGTCCACCCGCGCATACGCCGATGAGCAACTGACCGTGCATGTCTACGCCATTGCCGACCTCGTCGTGCAAGGCCGGGGCGAGCCGATCGAGCAGGGCGTCGAGTCTCTCATGCAAACAATCCACCAGTCATCCGACGGGCCTTGGCTCGACATTGACGGGACAGGCGGCTCCATTGCGTCGCATTTCTACGGCGGAGTCGTCGCTCTCGCCGTGCGACAGACCGACAAGAATCATCGCGACATTGAAAAGCTGCTCTACGACTTGCGACAAGCTCGTTCGCCCGCCGTCCAGCAGGTGTTTGAAGACGCCTCGGGCGATGCCGTCGGTCGCGTCGAGAGCCAGTTTCTGCGGCTGCGGAACGAAGCCCGGCAGGGGGTGTCGGGACTGCGGGAACGACTCGGCACCCTCAAGATTCAGGAACTCACGCCCGAATTGCGCGACAAAATCGAAGCGCTGCGTTCGGACGCCCGATCGCTCGCGCCTTCGATCGAAGAGCGTCTCGAAGACCTCCGACGGCGGGAACCCGGTCGGGCTCCGACTCGCGATCAAGTGGAATCTCTTTTGGAGCGACAGAAGCTCTTGATCGAGGAGAAGCTGAGGGATCTGCGAGACACTGCGTTCCCCGATGAAGAGCCGGTTCCGGCGGAAATTCGGACTCCGCCCAGCGTCGTTCCGCCGACGATCGACGTCGGCCCGCCGACGACGCCCGCTGTCTTCGATGACGGTTCGCCGCAGCCGCTCTCTGTGGAGCCGTCCGATCTTGAGCCGCCCGATCTCGAACTGCCAGAGTCCGAACTTTCGGAGTCTCCCTCGGAGACCTTGCCGGAAGTCGAACCCCCGCAGCCGGAGTAAATCAGCCGGCCACGCACCGGCATGGCTCACGCCTGCCGCTCGCCTGACCGCCGACGCCTTTCCCGCTATGCTGGCGGCTCCCGATCCATTCGCACTTGCATCCGTGGAGCGTCTCGCATGGCACAGAAGAAGATCAACATCGCGATCATCGGTCTTGGGTTCGGTGCCGAGTTCATTCCGATCTATCAGAAGCACCCCAACGCGAACCTCGTCGCCGTCTGCCAGCGGAACAAGGACAAGCTGAAAGAGATCGGCGACGCGTTCGGCATCAAGAAGCAGTTCACGAGCTACGACGAACTGCTCGAAGACCCCGAGATCGACGCCGTTCACATCAATACGCCGATCCCCGATCACGCCCCGCAAACGATCAAGGCGCTCAAGAAGGGCAAGCACGTCGCCTGCACCGTGCCGATGGCGACCTCGATCGACGACTGCAAGAAAATCGTCGAGCTGTCGAAGGAGACGGGCCTCAAGTACATGATGATGGAGACGGTCGTTTACGCCCGCGAGTACCTGTTCGTCAAAGAGCTGTACGACAAAGGCGAACTCGGCAAGATTCAGTTCTTGCAGGCGAGCCATCAGCAGGACATGGACGGCTGGCCCAACTACTGGCCCGGCCTGCCGCCGATGTGGTACGCGACGCACTGCGTCGGCCCCTGCCTTGCACTGACCGATGCCGACGCCGAGTACGTGTCGTGCTTCGGTTCCGGCACGATCCGCGAGGAACTCATTCCGCAATACGGCAGCCCGTTCGCCGTGGAGACGACGCACATCAAGCTGCGGAACAGCGACCTGACGGCGCGCATCTATCGCAGCCTGTTCGATGTGGCCCGCCAGTACCGCGAAAGCTTCGACGCCTACGGAAGCAAGAAGACCTTCGAGTGGTCGCTCATCGAAGGCGAAGACCCCGTGCTGCACACGGCGAAGAAGCCCGAACACGAGATCCCGGAACGGGTCAAGGTGCCCGACTTCGCGAGCCGGCTGCCGAAGGAGATTCAGCACTTCACCACAAAGGGCGTGTACGACTCCGACGAGCACCAGCACCTGTCGTTCACGCAAGGCGCCGGCCACGGCGGCTCGCACCCGCACCTCGCCCATGAGTTCCTGACGGCGCTCGTCGAAGGCCGCGATCCGTATCCCAACGCCCCCAAGAGTGCCAACTGGACCTGCGTGGGTCTCTGCGCCCACGAGTCGGCAGTGAAGGGCGGCGAGATCGTGCGCCTGCCTGAGTTCACCCTGGGAGGGTGACGCTCTCGGCTCGCCTTTTGGATCAATCCTCGGGCAACAATTGCGGATTCCAGACGACTTCCCACAGGTGCCCATCGGGGCCCTGGAAGTACCCCGCGTAGCCTCCCCAGAAAGTGTCGTGAGCCGGCTTCACGATGACGCCGCCGGCGTCTTGGGCCTGCTGCATGACGCCATCGACCTCAGCCTTCGAAGCGACGTTGTGACCGAGCGAGAACTGGGTAGGGCCGGTAGGGCCGTCGGCGAGGCCGGAATCCCAGGCGAGGCTCGCGCGCGGCCAGATCGCGAGTTTCAGTCCGGGCTGAAGATCGAAGAAGGCCACCGCTCCGTGCTCGAACTCTTGGCCGATCACGCCCGGCGTCTTCAATCCCAAACCGTCGCGATAGAACCGCAGCGATCTTTCCAGATCGCTCACGCCCAGCGTGATGACGGTGACACGAGGTTTCATGTCGGTTGAAGGTTGAGAGTGAAATGACGTGTGTTTGTCCCCTGATCCCAGTCTCTCTCGCTCCGGCCGCTGACGCTCTCGGCTCGCTGTCCGGCCCCTAAGGCGAGAGATCATAGCAATACAACGTCCCCTCGTTTCTCAGCAGATACAGCCCATTTGACAACGCCGGCAGTGCCCTCGTCGTGCCATCGCACAACGACGCCTGCGAGACTTCGCGATAACCGGACTTGTCGGGATTGATGAGCACCAGCGTGCCGTCGGTCTTCTGGGCGAGCAGCTTGTCGTCGGCCTTGATCAAGGTCGCGTAGCCGAAGTCCTGTTCGTCCCATAGAATCTTCTTCGCGACCGGATCGAGGCAGCGCAGGCTGACGGGGCCGACGTCCTGCCGGCCGTCGATGCCGATGAGCGCTCCTTCATGCTCGATCGGCGTCGTGTACTGGCTCGCCATGAGGTTGCGATCCTTCCAAAGCTCTTCGGCCGAGTCGGCGGTCAGCTTTGCGAAGACCGCACCCACGCCGTAGCTCGACGTCAGGAACATTCGGTCGCCGAGCAGCACCGGCGTCGCTGCGTTGACCGTCGGGCCGCGTGAACCGAAGGGAAGCGTCCACAGCACCTTCCCCGTTTTCGGTGCGACGCCAAGGCAGTTGTAGCGCGTGACGAAAATCGCCTGTCGTTGTCCGGCGACGTCGGCGACGATGGGCGATGAGTAGCTCGGCTGCTCGTCGGTCGCTTTCCACGCCACCTTTCCGGATTGCAGGTTGAACGCAACGATGCCGGCGTGAGTCTTGGGGGCTCCGACATTCACCAGCACGAGGCCGCCTTCCACGACAGGTGTGCTGCCGGCCCCGAAGTAGCCTTCCTGAGCCTGAAAGGTCTTGTGGGTGACATTCGACCAAAGCTCTTTACCGGTCTTGCGATCGAGACATCGCAGCAGGCCCTGCGCGCCAAAGACGATGACACGATCGTTCGTCACGACCGGCACGCAGCGGGGACCGCGGTCGGGTGAGATCTGGCTGGCGTATTCGGTCGCGGAATCGCCTTTCCACAGCACCTTCCCGGTCTTCGCCGACATCGCTTCGACGCGTTCCTGGTCATCGACGCGATGAAACAGGTACGCCGTACCGCCTTTGACCGCCACGCCGGCGAAGCCGTCGCCGACGTCTCGCTTCCACAGCGGCTTGGGAGACGGCGGCAGGCGATCAGCGATCACCTCGCCTTCCGCGACGCCAGTCCGATTCGGCCCCAGAATCTGCGGCCAGTCACCGGCAGGCGAAGATGTGGTCAGCGCCGCAAGCAGCAGGATCGTGCGGGTCACGTTCATCATCGGCCTAAGAACCTCTAAAAACCCCCTCTCCTTGGGGAGAGGGGTCGGGGGTGAGGGGATCAGGTGGACGTGCCACGTCGCTTGCGTGTGTTCGTGTGGTGGTCGTGGGGCCGAAGAATGCAGCGGATGAAGCCGCAAGACATCCCCTCACCCCTGCCCCTCTCCCCAGAGGAGAGGGGGACCGGATTCGAGAGCCGCATCAGAAAAGTGACGGTTCTGTCTGAACATGTTACGAGGGGGTCGCGCCGCGGGCGGTCAGCACGAGATCTTTCCAACAACGCGATTCCGCGTCTACGCCTGCTTCGCGATTTCTCGCAGCAGCACCGTGGCATAGGCTCCGGCTGGAAGAATGAAGTCGAAGCGTAAACCGTCGGCCTCGGCCGAGACTTTGAGATCGGAGACGTCGATCAGATAAGGCCGCCGTGCACCCGACGTGAGTTTCGGATAACGCGAGAAGTCCTCGATCGCCAAACCCGCGTCCTTCAACAGCGCCGCCTCGCGGTCCGCCGGTTCGGCCTGCGGTGGCTGCATTTTCGGACCGAACATCGGGCCGGTGATCTGCAACTCTCCCGCATCGAGGCGTGGTTGCTCGGCCGCGGCATCGGTCGTCGTGAACAGGCCGCCCGTTGAGGATTTCCGCATCACGTCGCCGACAAGAACGGTACGCAATTGCTCGCGCGACATGCGGTCGGCGAGGGCGGTGTTGAACAGTTCCGATTGTGCCGCGCTCAGTGCGAGCCGCAGCAGGAACTTGCGTTTCGCATGCGGAATGTCTCTCGTGCTCTTGTGACCCCTGAGAAGATCGAACCCCAGCGAAGCCGTTTCTCCGCCGATGCCGAAGCGCTGTTCGCCGTAATAGTTGGGGACGCCGACTGCTCGCAGCCGCGTGACGATTCGCTCCGCAATTTGAAAGCGGGTTCCCGGCTTTGAAGCTGCTTCCGCGGAAACGTCTGACGCCGGTTCGCGAAGGAGGATCGAGAACTTGTTGCCCTTGAGGTGCCCCGTCTTCAATTTGTTCGTGTGACGTTGCGCCGAGAGGATGCGAATGCTTTCGGTGCTGGCGGCTTCGACACGTTCCGCGGCGCGGGCGGGAACCGACACGAACTGCCGCGTGACCGCACGCCGATCCTTGAGACCCGCGACACCGACGTCGTCGCGAGCGACGCCGAGCGTCTGGCAGAGATACCGCACCAGCCCATCAGCGGGCACGTCGGCCTTCTCGATCCAGAGAAACAGGTGTTCGCCCTCGCCGCAGGGCTGATAGGCCGGGATCTCCTCCACGACGAAGTCTTCGGGAAGCACTTTCAGCCGGCCTGCGACGCCGGGCAGGTCGGAGGTCAGCCAAGGCAATTCGGACAAAGCGGACATCGGACTCCGACGGGCTTGGGGGACACGTTTCGACAATGTTCACCGCTCCATCACAGTCCGCCCTTCGATCTCTCAGAAAAGAATTTGCGATTGGTCGGATGAGCGGTTAAGCATTCTGGAAGCTTCGGCACCCTTCAGAAACTCAAAGACCGGAAAAAAGACGATGAACAAGTTCGCGATCGCGCTGACGGCTGTCGGTTTGCTGGCGGTGACCGCAGGGCTTCGCGCCCAGGAACTGCCCGAATTCCCCAAACCGCAAAAGGAGCACGAGTGGCTCAAGCAGCTTGCCGGGGAATGGGATACGACGGCCGAGATGAAGATGGAAGGCCAGCCGGCGATGACCTGCAAGGGCAGCGAGAGCGCCCGCATGCTCGGCGGCTTCTGGCTCGTCTCCGAAGGCAAGGCCAACCCGATGGGAATGCAGATGGAAAGCCTGATGACCCTCGGCTACGACGCCAAATCGAAGAAGTACGTCGGCACCTGGGCCGACTCGATGAACGAGCACATGTGGAAGTATGAGGGCACACTCGACCCGACCGGCAAGATTCTCACGCTCGAGACCGAAGGCCCAAATTTCTTCGCCGGCGGCAAAATGACGAAGTTCAAGGACATCCTCGAGATTAAGGACAAGAACCATAAAGCCCTGTCGTCGCAGATTCAGATGGAAGACGGCACGTGGGTCACGTTCATGACGGGAACGTATACGAGGAAGAAGTGAGGACCGAGAAGTAAGAAGCGAGGAGACAGGAAAACCTTCAGCAGTGTGAATCCGGATCGACCACCTACCATCCGATGCGAAGTCGTTCCGGCCGCGAACCGGCGGCGCGGTATGCTCGCTGTCCCGCCGCCGGCGTCTCGCGGGCGGCTCGTCAGGGAGTGAGCGACGTACATGAGTCCCGAAGATCCGATCGACGCCGCGTTTCGCGAGAGACGGGCCGCGCAGGCTGAGCAGGTTCATTTGCAGCAGGTGAAGAAGGAGTTGAGCGCCGTTCGGCAGGCCTCGCTGGAAGACGTCAGGGATCGCATCTTGTTGCCGGTTCTGGAACAGATCGCTCAGGCGTTCGAACGCAACGGATCGGCCGTCGAAAGCAGCAGCAATATCTCGGAATCCGACAGCCGCGCGGGCGGCGAACGGCGATTCCTCGTCCCCGGACGCGAGGCGGGACAGACCGAGACTTTGACGGTCGCCGCCGTCGCCGTGCGCACCGATCCGACTTCCGATTCGTTTCGAGTGAGCGCCCAGGTTGCGGAACGGCGAGAGCACAGCGATGCCTACACCTTCGCGAAGCTGCGCGAGGTGCCCGGCACCGAAGAACTGATCCGAACCTGGACCGCCGGCAGCCTCGAACGCCTGGTTGTCGAGCGTTTGCAGCGACGGGGGATGTGAGGCTGGGGTCGGAGGCGAATTCGGCTCCAATGCTCCGTTCTCCAAAGTCGCTTGACACATTCCTGTAACGGCATATATTATCCGCATGGCCCGCGCCGCGACGACGCTCGATCCGTTCAACGCCATCGCCGAACCGAAACGGCGGAAGGTGCTCGAAACGCTGGCCGGCGGCGAACAGCCGGTGAACGACCTTGTGGAGTGCCTGGGCTGGTCGCAGCCGGTCGTCTCGAAGCATCTCGCGGTGCTGAAGGAGGTCGGCCTCGTGAGCATGCGACAGCACGGCCGTCAGAGGTTCTATCGCCTCAACGGCGAAGCGCTGAAGCCGGTCCACGACTGGGTCAAGACCTTCGAGCGCTTCTGGACGACTCACCTCGACGGCATCAAAACGCGTGCCGAGCGAAAGCAGCGCGAACAGCGATCCAACACTTCCGTCCCTTAGGAGTTTCAAAATGCCGCAAGCGACCGCCAAGCCGATGGGTGCCGTATCGGCCGACGACTCGATCCAGTCACTGCGCTTTCAGAGAGACGTTCCCATCGAGGCGTCGGTCGAGATCGTGTGGGAGTCGGTGATCGAACAGTTCGAGAACGGAGAAGGAGCCGACGGCAAGCCGATGCCGTTCAAGTTCGAGCCGTGGCCGGGTGGCCGCTGGTTCCGCGATCTCGGCGACAATGCCGGGCACTTATGGGGACACGTGCAGGTCATCAAGCCGCCCAAATTGCTCGAAGTCTGCGGTCCGATGTTCATGTCGTATGCGGCGACAACGCACGCGCAGTACAGGCTGATCGATGAAGGCGACAGAACGAACCTTAGATTCACCTACAGCGCCGTCGGCTTGATCGCGAAGGAGCACCGCGAAGGCGTGCAGGAAGGCTGGGGCGAGTTCCTCACATCCTTGAAGAACACCGCCGAGCGGCGGGCCCGGTCCTGACTGTATTCCCACGACTTCCCATGAAAAGGCAATCCCATGTTTGCGAACGCCGAAGCCGAACACCACTGGCTCCAAAAGCTCGTCGGCGAGTGGACCTACGACGGCGAGTGCGACACCGGTCCCGACAAGCCTTCCGAAAAATTCGAGGGAGGCACCGAGAGCGTCAAGATGATCGGCGATCTGTGGGTCGTCGGTGAAGGCCGCGGCAAGATGCCCGGCGGCGGTGACGCGACGACGATGATCACGCTCGGCTACGACTCGCACACGAAGCGGTTCGTCGGCACGTGGATCGGCTCGATGATGACGAAGCTCTGGGTCTACGACGGCTCGCTCGATGCCGCTCAAAAGGTGCTGACGCTCGAAAGCGATGGCCCGAGCATGAAGAACGACGGGCTGATGGCGAAATATCGCGACGTCATCGAATTCAAGAGCGACGATCATCGCATCCTGACGTCCCACGTCATGGGCGACGACGGCCATTGGAAGCAGTTCATGATCGCCCATTATCGCCGAACGGCGTAGTGGCCCGAGCAGGTCGTCGGGTCCATCGGCAGGACGCCGCATTGGCCTGGTTACGCCGACTGAATCGCGAAATGGCCCTGAAACTCGGCGGATCTGAGTGCCGGGCGATTTTTTTTCGGCGCAGTGTCGATTTCGCCCGGCCTTGCTCGACTACTGGGTGGAAGGCGGCGATTTCATCTGTTTTCTGGAGCAAGCCGTGAAATTCATCTGTCTGGGCTACGCGGACGAAGCGAAATTCGCAGAGATGTCTGAAACCGAGTGCCGTGCGTCAATGGAAAAGTGCTTCGCCTATGACGACGAATTGCGGCGCGGCGGATACGTCCTCGGCGGCGAGGCCCTTCAAAACGCTCGCAACGGCGTGACCTTGCGGATGCGCAATGGTCGGGTCGCAGTGACCGACGGACCGTTTGCCGAGACGAAAGAGCAGCTCGGCGGACTTCTGATTCTCGAAGCCCGGGATCTGAATCATGCCATCGCTTTGATGTCGAAGCATCCGGGCGTCGGTTTCGGACCGTTCGAGATTCGTCCGGCAGATGAAGAGATCAACGCACTGATCGCGGCCCGCGACGAAGCCGTAAATCGCGCAAATATCTGAACATTCCCACCCATCTTAGAAAGGCGCTGTGATGCAGGTTCAGTCTTACCTGAATTTCGATGGACGCTGCGAAGAGGCCCTGGAGTTCTACAAGCGGACGCTTGGCGCAACGGTCTCGTGCCTCATGCGGTTCAGCGAAAGCCCCGAGCCGTGCGATCCGAACATGGTGCCGCCCGGCAACGAGCACAAAGTGATGCACTCCAGCTTTAAGGTGGGTGAGACCGAACTGATGGCATCCGATTGCGGCTGCCAGGGGAAGGCCACGTTCCAGGGCGTTTCGCTCGCGCTTTCGGCACCGAAAGTGGCCGAAGCCGAGCGGCTGTTCGCCGCGCTCGGCGAAGGCGGACAAGTACAGATGCCGATGACGAAGACCTTCTTCTCGCCGCGCTTCGGCATGGTCGCCGACAAGTTCGGAGTGTCGTGGATGGTGCTCGCCGAAGCCGAGTGACGCACGTGGACATCTCGTCCGTTGTCTCTTCCTGAACCGCTGAAGATCACTCCTTGGCCAAGGCCGATTGATGACTACCGACACGATCCCCCATCCGCGAATCGCGTCTGCCGAAGAATGGCTGACCGAACGCAAACGCTTGCTTGAGCGAGAAAAGGAACTCACCCGCGGCTACGACGCGGTCAACGCCGAGCGCCGGCGATTGCCGATGGTGAAGATCGAGAAGGACTACGTCTTCGAAGGTCCGGTCGGAAAGGTCGGCTTGCTCGATCTGTTCGACGGCTTGCGGCAGCTCATCGTCTACCACTTCATGTTCGACCCCGAGTGGGACAAAGGCTGCATGGGCTGCACCGGCTACGTCGACGCTCTCGGCGACCCGTCGATGCTGCGCGATCGTGACACGAACTTCGTGCTGGTTTCGCGGGCTCCGCTGGCCAAGCTCGAAGCTTATAAAGCGCTGCGAGGTTGGGATCGGCCCTGGTTCTCCTCCTTCGGCAGCGATTTCAATTACGACTTTCACGTGACGCTCGACGAGAACGTCGTCCCCGTCGAGTACGACTACCGGCCCAAGGCCGAGATGGAAGCGCTCAAGGTGGTGAACCCCACCAAAGGCGAAGAGCACGGCTTGAGCGTGTTTTTTCGCCTGGGCGACGACGTGTTTCACACCTACTCGACCTACGCCCGCGGAACGGAAAGTCTCACGGATTCTTATCGCCTGCTCGACGTGACGCCCTACGGACGGCAGCAGGATTTCGAGGACTCGCCCCCCGGCTGGCCGCAGAAGCCGACGTACGGGGGGCCGTCGTTCACATAACCGTGGCGACGCTGCAACTCTCACAGGAACAAGCTAACCATGCCCGACTCCAACAACACCGTCCGACTCCACCGCGTGATGCGAGCGCCGGCCAAACGTCTCTATAAAGCATTTCTCGATCCCGACGCGCTGGCCCGGTGGTTGCCTCCGCACGGGTTCACCGGCAAGGTCCACGAGATGGACGCCCGGGTCGGCGGCGGATACCGAATGTCGTTCACAAACTTCGGCACCGGCCAAAGCCACTCGTTCGGCGCCCGGTACACCGAACTCTCGCCGCATGAACGGATCCGGCACACCGACACGTTCGACGACCCCAGTCTGCCGGGCGAGATGCAGGTCACGATCACGTTGCGCGGCGTCGCCTGCGGAACCGAGCTTGAGATCGTTCAGGAAGGAATACCCTCGGCCATTCCCGCCGAGTCCTGCTACATGGGATGGCAGGAATCGTTGTCGCAGTTGGCCCATCTCGTCGAGCCGGAGATCCCGGATGGGGCGTAGCCCGTCCGCGATGGATTTTGACCAAGCTTTGTGTACGTCAGGCTTCCGCCTGACGGATGCGCCAAAAGACGTTCGACGTCCGGCGAGAGCCTGACCTGCCGGACTTACGGGTGATCACACACAGCGTCCGTTGAATCGTCATCGTGTTGCGCTCGTTCGTCCCTTCATCTGTTATGGAGCGGCATTCACGTGGACATGAACCCGGTCGGCTGGTTTGAAATCCCGGTGACGAACATGGAGCGGGCGAAGACGTTCTACGAAGCGGTGTTCGGCTTCGAGATGTGCGCCGCGAACGTCAACGGCTACGACATGGCGTTCTTTCCGATGCAGAGCGGCCTTCCAGGCGCCGCGGGCACGCTGATCGCCGGGCACCCTTATGCGCCGTCGAAAACGGGCACGATCGTCTACTTTGCGACGACCGACATCGAAGGCACGCTCGCCAAGGTCGAACGGAGCGGCGGCAAGACGATTCTGCAAAAGAAGTCGATCGGCGAGCACGGCTTCATCGGCTGGCTCGAGGATTGCGAAGGCAACACGATCGCGCTGCATTCTCGCACTTGAGCCGGTCGACGTTGCTCTCATCAGACTGCGACGCAGGAATCGGCCACCACTGGCTGAGATTCCGATGTGCGAGCGTTCCGCAGACCGCCTTCGCGGAGGGAACAACGTGACCGTTCATTCTTGTTGCGCCACCAGAACCACGTCTGGGAGAGGGCGGCTTCGACGCTGTTTCGCGATTGCCGAATGGCTCGTGCCCGGCGCCATACTCGCATTGCTGCCGAAGTGCCCGGCGTGCGTCGCGGCTTATGTGGCGCTGGGCACCGGATTGAGCATCTCGATGTCTTCGGCGTCGCTGCTCCGCGTGTCACTCGCCATCCTGAGCCTGTCGGCGTTGGCATTCGTCGCCACACAAACGATTCTGCAGACACGAAAACCTAGGCGAAATTGACCACCGACCTCATCCATGCAAGCCATCGAACTCGTCCGATTCGCCCTCGAAATGACCGACGGCAGCACGCTGAACCTGGTTCAGGACATGCGCGACAAGTCGCTGACCCAGCCGGGGCCAAACGGCGGCAATCATCCGCTCTGGATCATGGGGCACCTGTGCGTCGTCGAGGGCTCGTTACGCAAGATCCTCTACTGTGAACCGAATCCCGTCGAACACTGGACGCCGATCTTTGGGCTGGGTTCGACGCCGCAAACCGACGCGAGCGTTTATCCGCCGTTCGACGAAGTCGTGAAGACCTTTCACGAACTGCGAGCCGACACGTTGCGGCGCCTCGAGGCCCTTGGGAACGAGGGCCTCGATCGAACGCCGATCGAGATTCCGCCGGGATTCGAAGACGCGATGAAGACGTTCGGACATACGCTGCTGCTGATCGCGCTCCATCAGATGGTCCACTACGGCCAGATCGCCGACGCCCGCCGCGCCGCCGGGCTCAAGCCGCTGCGCTAGTCCTTAAACAAGCGTATGCCGAACGGCAGAACGGTCCAAGTCGGCGCGCAGAGCGGTGGCGCGTCGGTGGGCGAGCTGCGTTGATCGGGGGATGGGGTTGGCGCTCTTTCGTCGGTTGA
>JACCRE010000259.1 GCA_013813775.1 Planctomycetaceae bacterium | reverse complement strand
TGCGTGCGAGCCGGACCGCGACCTTTGGGCCGGCCAAATCGAGATCGACGTTCCTCGACGAGCCAACCGTCACGGAGGCCAAGAAGTCGAGCGTAGTGTTCGGGGAGTCTGTCCATGCCCAAAGGCTCGCGACAAAACCGACAAAAACCCAGCGAAACAGCCCCTCAGCCACGAAGCTACGCGAAGAACCTCTTTTTTGACGTTGCACCTTCTCATTTCAGGCAGGTGAGTCATTTCATTTACGCATGTGGGCGCGCTAACCAAAGTTACGTGTTCCCAGCAGCCGAGATCGAAAGAATGGTTCGGGGTGCCAATACGCCGAAGGGGAGGCCGACTTTCAATCTGACAAGCTTGTCCCCGTAGGAACCCGTAACAGTTTTGACATCTTTGAATACTTGATGAAGTTTGACTGCCTTCAGGAGTAAAGCGGGGCCGAGGACCATCATCAGGGCAGCTAACTTCGGCCGGAAGTGACCGCTTGCCACTTCATCACGAACGCGCCTCGAGCCCCAGCAGCGCGAGGTCGTGATCGACCATCATGTGCACGAGTTCCTCGAAGCCGACGGTCGGCTGCCAGCCGAGGACCGTGCGGGCTTTCGTCGCGTCGCCTTGCAGGAGATGCACTTCGGCGGGCCGATAAAACTCGGAGTGGACGACGACGTGGTCTTCCCAATCGAGACCGGCCCGCGCGAACGCGATTTCGCAGAACTCCCGCACCGAGTGCGTTTCGCCGGTCGCGACGACGAAGTCGTCGGGCGTGTCCTGCCGGAGCATCATCCACATCGCCCGCACGTAGTCGCCGGCGAAGCCCCAGTCTCGTTTCGCGTCGAGATTGCCGAGCGGTAGCTCGTGCGTCAGCCCCGCCTTGATGCGGGCGACGTGCCGGGTGATCTTGCGAGTCACGAACTCGAAACCGCGCCGCGGCGACTCGTGGTTGAACTGGATGCCGCCGGCGACGAACATTCCGTACGCTTCGCGATAGTTGCGGGCGAGCTCGAACCCGGTGACTTTCGAGATGCCGTAAGGACTGCGGGGGTGGAACCGCGTCCGCTCGTTCTGAGGAACTTCTTCGGCATGGCCGAACATTTCGCTCGTGCCGGCGAAGTACACACGGCACTTCGGCACGCTGCGCTGCACCGATTCGAGTACGAAGTGCGTGCCGTCGATGTTCGCGCGGAAGGTCGAGAAGGCGTCGTCGAAGCTGTAGCCGACGAAGCTTTGCGCCGCGAGGTGGTAGACCTCGTCGGGTTTCACCTCGGAAATCGCGGCGAAGACGCTGGGATAGCTGTCGAGGCTCGCCGCATGCAGCTTGAGACGATCGACGATGGCCGCGATGCGGCTCAGGCGATGCTCGGGATCTTCGAGCGCAACCCGGCGCACGAGGCCGTGCACCTCATAGCCCTTGTCGAGCAGGAGTTCGGCGAGATAGCTGCCGTCCTGCCCCGTGATGCCTGTGATCAACGCCCGTTTCATCGACGGTTCCATCAGTGTCGCGTCACGCAGTGCGAGTCTAGCCCGACTGCCGCGTTCCGGCAAAGGCCGAGTGTGAACGCGAATTTCCGCCCCGATGTCTGATGCGATGGTCAGGTCTGCCTTCCCTCCCGCTTCCCCCGATTCCCGCCATCGCGCCGCGGCGGTATCGTAAGAGACGCTGGCGACGTTCGTTGTTTATGCGGACAAGGCACGAGGGTACGGATGGTCACTGGCGATGCGACGCTGCCGGTTCAGGAACAGGACTTTAGCCACCGCGGGATGAACCCTCGCACGATGCGGCTGATCCTGAACCTCGCCGGCGCGAACGACGAGCGATTGCGCGAGACTGTGGGGCGACTGCGTCAGGCGGGGTGCCATGTGGACGTCCGCGTGGCCTGGGACGGTGCCGACGCCGTCCCTTTCGCTCGCGAGGCGGCCGAGGCCGGTTACGACGTCGTCGCTGCGGGCGGCGGCGACGGCACCGTGAACGCCGTCGTGCGCGGACTCCTGCCCGAAGACGCCTGCGGCAAGGCGTGCCGGACGGCACTCGCCATTCTTCCGTTTGGAACGGCGAACGATCTGGCGACCTCGTGCGGTCTCGACGCCGACGATCCAATCGCCTTGCTCGACATGCTCGAGGAGAGCGTGCCGCATCCGATCGACGTCGGACGAATGAACGGCGTGCCGTTTCTGAACGTCGCGAGCGGCGGTTACGCCGCCGAGGTCACCACCGACACAGATCCCGATCTCAAGCGAGTGCTGGGTTCGCTGGCGTACTGGCTCACGGGGATTTCGAGCCTGGGGCAGGTCGAGCCGCGCCCCATCAAGCTCGTCGCCGACGATTTCCGATGGGAAGGACGCGTGTACGCCGTCGCGGTGTGCAACGGTCGCCAGGCCGGCGGGGGATTGCGTCTCGCGCCTAAAGCGTTGCTCGACGACGGCCTGTTCGATCTCGCGATCGTGCCCGAGGTGCCCTGGACCGAGTTCCTCGAATTGTACGACGACCTGCAACGGCTCGAACTCGAAGAAAGCCCCGGTCACATCGTTTCGCGGCAGGCGGCGAAGGTGTTGATCGATGCCCCGGAAGGCTTGCAGGTGAACCTCGACGGCGAGCCGCATCGAGGCCATCGATTCGAGTTTTCGATCGAGCCGCGCCGGTTGTGCTGCCTGCTTCCGAAGTCCTGTGCCCTGATCTCGTCTCGAAAAAATTGAGTTGGCGATCTGGGCCAGTCGCCTGCACTCATCTGTATGAGATTCGCCAGTTTCTGGTCCGTTACGCCGTTAATCGCCATCCGATATGTTCGCTGTCGCTCCGCCGAAAACAAACCTCGATGCGATCATCGCCTGGATCGAACGGCATGACGTGCTGCTGTGGTGGATGGCGATCGGCTCGGCGGCGCTGGCCGTCGGCATGCTGATCGCGACGCCGTGGCTCGTGTCGGTCATTCCCGACGATTACTTCGCGACGAAAGAGCGACCGCCGATCGTCGGACGCAGCGAGCACCCCGTCTTGCGCTGGCTGTTGCGGCTAGGAAAGAATCTGCTCGGCTTCGTGCTGATCATCGTTGGGATGCTGTTCTCGCTGCCGCTCATCCCCGGGCAGGGCATGATTATGGCCTTGGCGGGCCTGATGTTGCTCGAGTTTCCCGGCAAACGGCGGATGGAGATGTGGATCATCCGATGGGGACCGCTGCTGCGGGCGATCAACTGGTTCCGCGCGACCCGCGGACGCCCGCCGTTGATCGTCTGGTCGCCCGAATCGGAAGCCCGAGCGATCGGCCATACGCCCTCCGAACGGGAAATCTCACATCGGTAGAGACCGGCGTAAGATCACTCCGCACGACGACGCTCGCGTGGATACTTCACACCGCAGCCGATCGGCGGGGTCTCGGTGACTGACGGCGCAGTGCCGGCGAGTGCCGCCACGACGGCATCTTCCACGTAACGCTGCTTGACATCTTCGCCGTCGGGATCGTCGTCCATCGCGCCGAGATACACGACCTCGCGTTTCTCGTTCAGCACCACGAACTCAGGCGTGCGTGTCGCTCCGAACGCCTTGCCGACGACGCCGGTTTCGTCCTTCAGGTAGGGGTATGCGAAGCGTTTTTCCTTCGCATGAGCCTTCATCGCGTCGAGATCGTCGGTTTTGTCGCTATTGGAATTGATCGCGAGCAACTGGACGGATTTGCCTTTGAACGACTTCGCCAACGCGTTCAGCCGATCCTCGTGATCGACCGCATAGGGGCAGGTGTTGCAGGTGAAGGCCAGCACCACGACCTTCGTCTCTTTGGGGCCGGCAAGTGCATGCCGCTCGCCGTCGATGCCGGGCAGAGCCTCGATCACGGGGGCGGCATCGCCGATCGAGAGGGCCGGATTGAACTTCCCGCCGAACGCGGGCAGCGAAAATGCGAGAACACAGACAGCGAGAGACGGACGGCGAAACATCGGCAGTGTCACCTTCAGAAACCTTGGCGTTGCTTGAGGCTTTCAGGATGACTCATGCCGCTGGGGAAGTCACGCTCGCGGAACGGATTGAGGGGCTTCTCTCCAGCGCGTAGAATCTACAAGACTTGACCGTCGCGCCGCA
Organism: Planctomycetaceae bacterium; assembly: GCA_013813775.1. Lineage (GTDB taxonomy): Bacteria > Planctomycetota > Planctomycetia > Planctomycetales > Planctomycetaceae > JACCRE01. The sequence continues at coordinate 18,128 of JACCRE010000259.1, read as the reverse complement.
CGATTCTCTGTTGATCAGGCACCCCATGCGGTTTCGCGACCGCAGCACTCATACGCCGTTTCTGAATCGCAGCGACCGCTCGCGGCTCGTGCGGCTGGGAATCGCGCTGATTCTGATCGTCGCGGCGATCAAGGTGGCGGCCGACCCGGCGACCTGGGTCTGGATGTTCCCCAGCGAGCGGAACAATGATTCCGCCGCACCGACGCTCGCGGACGTGTCGTACGACGTCTCGCTCGACGGCGACGATCTGCTGGCTGTCGATGAGTTTCGATCGGAACCGATCCGCCCGATCGCGTCCGTACCGCCTGCTGTGGACGACGGGGCATTGATCGATCCGCAAGTCGTCGCCGCCGTCGAAGACGATACCCTTGCGCTGCGACGTGCTGAACGCGAAGCCTACTTCGCCGTGCTCGAACGACTGCGCGAGTTGGATGAACGCACGATTGAAGCGGCCGCCGACGCCGGCGCGACTTTCCCCGCAGTGATGACCGAACCGGCTCACTACCGCGGTAAGGCCGTCGTGATCGAGGGCACCGCAAGGCGAATCCTTGAAATGCCCGCGGGCGCGAACCCGATCGGCATCGAACATCTCTACGAACTGTGGGTCTTCACCCCGGATTCCGGCGACAATCCCTGGCGGATCGTGACGACGGAACTGCCCGATACGTTGCCGCGCGGAGTGCTCGATGAAGGTGTTGCTGTCCGCATCGCAGGCGTCTTTTTCAAGCGGCAGGGCTATGAAACGCAAGCTCATGCGCTGCACGTCGCGCCACTGTTGCTCGCGAAGACGGTGCATCGCATCCGGCCGGCGACGAAGGCGATCACCGAGTTCGATCCGGCGCCGTGGCTCATCGGCACCGCGGTTGTCATCGGCCTCGTCTTTACGTTTCTCCTCCGTCGATTCCGACGAGAAGACCGGGCTTTCGAACGCACAACGCTCAACCGCTACACGAAAGCCTCGCCCGATGCGGTCGCCGCGATCCCCGAAACCGACGCCGTCGATCCGAGCGAGTTCTTTCGGAAGATGGAGGAGGCGGAGACGCATCAATCGGAGCCGCGACCGTAAGGGAGCGGTTTGAATCGATTTGCCGGCTGTATCCGCTCCCTGACGGTCGCGGCTCTGTTGAGCGTGATCTGAAGATGAGATGTTTCACCAGGACGCTTCATGAGGATTCCACGGATGTCTCTCGCGGTTGCCGCTGTCGAGGAACGCTTCACGGAGGATGAGGTCGCCGCCTTTCGTCGCGACGGGTACATCGTGCTGCGTCAGTTCGCTGAGCTGGCGCTGCGCGACCGTATGCTCGCCGCGACGCTCGACGGCCTCGCTCGCGAGGTCGAGCCGATCGAATATGAAGCCGACCTGAGCTATCCCGGTGCTCCGCAGTCGTTCGACGAGGCCGGCGGGCGCACCGCACGCCGCCTGAAGGCGGCCCACAGCCGAGGCATCGCTTTTACCGACTGGGTCACCTGGCCGCCGCTGCTCGAACGGCTGCGACAACTGCTCAACGGCCCCGTCGTCGTGCCGCTCGCGCATCACAACTGCGTGATGACGAAGCAACCGCGGTTCAGCAGCGACACCGGCTGGCATCAAGACATTCGCTACTGGTCGTTCGCACGTCCGGAACTCGTGAACGTGTGGCTCGCGCTGGGGCCCGAGCGTCGCGAGAACGGATGCTTGCGCGTGATTCCCGGGTCTCACACACTCGCGCTCGAACGGCATCGCTTCGACGAGCAGGTGTTTTTCAGAGCCGTTGAGCCAGAGAACGAGCCGCTGATCGAACAAGCGATCGATATCGAACTCGAAGCAGGCGACGTGCTGTTTTTCCACGCGAAAACGCTGCACGCGGCGACGCGGAACTTCGGCACCCGCCCGAAGTTTTCGGTCGTGTTCACGTTCCGCCCGCTCGACAACCCGCCCCGCCCCGGCAGCCGCAGCGCCTCGATGCCGGAATTGCTGCTAGGCTGACCACCGGCGGGAGAGCGACGCTCCCGCCGATCACTGCACGCGTTCAACAAGCAGCGCCGCAGCGGCGGCGTGCCCCAACGGCACGACCTGACCGTCGAAGTCGAGCGTGACGAGGCCGGCGGCAGGGCTGTTGGAGACGACGGTTCCGACGCGCCCGAGTTCCAGGCCGGTCTCCGAGAGGAATCGTAAAAACTCTCCGCCTTGGTTCGTGACGCGCGTCAGTCGGATCTTCGTTCCGACCGAGCAGTCCGGCAGCGGCACCGCATCGATGTCGGTTCCGCGCATTTCGCCTTCAGCCGTCGGAATCGGATCTCCGTGCGGATCGGCGACCGGATGGCCGAGATACGCATCCATCGCATCGACGAGCCCATCGCTGACGGCATGCTCCATGTGCTCGGCCTCTTCGTGAACCTGATCCCACGAAAGCCCCAGCGTCTCCACGAGAAAAAGTTCGATGAGCCGGTGCCGCCGCAGCATCCGCAGGGCGAGCGTGCGGCCCTCTTCCGTCAGTGCCGCGCCTTCGTAGGGCGTATAGCGGGCCAGTTTGCTCTCGGCGAGGGTCTTGAGCATGCTCGTGACGGTGCCGGGCGAAACTTCCAACTCTTCGGCGAGCTGCCCGGTCGCGACGGTCTCGTTCCCGACGCGCTGACCGATTTGCAGAATCGCTTTGAGATAGTTCTCGACGGTGAGACTCGGCATCGCTGGTCCTCGATTCTGCCGGACGAGGCGACGCCCCGCGAAGCGACCAGTGTAAACGATCAGAATGAAGATCGTCAGCCGGCAACGCTCTGTTCGCGTGCGCCACTGGTTTTGTCTGTAGCGCGGTCTGGCAGTTCGCACTGGCGAAGCCGGCGGCACTCACCCGGAGAGCTCAAGCCGAGGTCCTTCAGACGGCACAGACCTTGACCCGCAATCGCTTCGGGACGATCCGCACTTCGAGCTCATGAACGCCTTCATCGGGTGTGCAGAACAACTCGCCGTCGGTGTGCACGGCGAGCGGCGTGGTGGACCGCACGCGCACCGAGGCGCAGCGTCCTTGCCGAAGCTCGGGGTGCGATCGTGGGGGGCCAAGCATTGCCAGCCGCGGCAGCATGCGCAGGGCTTCCCATCGGCCGAACTTTCGCGCATGTGCGATGTCGAACAGACCATCGTCGAGAACTGCGTCCGGCGCGAGCAAAAAGTTCCCTTCGCGACGACCGAGCAGCAGGCTCAGCATCAACGTCGGGTGCATTTGCCACTCGCCCCCATCGAATGAGATTTCAATCTCCGGCGGGGTCGGCGAACGCTGCAGAGCCTTCCACGCGGCGAGACCGTAAAGCGCGAGGCCCTGAAGCCGTTCAATTTTCCTCGACTCGATGGTGACGAGGCCCGCCAGACCGAGTCCAAGGCCTTCAATGAAGAACTTACGGCGACCATCTACGGCCGTCACGGTTCCAACATCGACGAGGTGCGAGGCGGCATCATCCAGAGCGCTTGCACCGAATTGTCGAACGACCGAATGAGCGTAATCGTTGGCCGAGCCGATCGGCACGACGGCGAACGTCACGTCCCTGCCCGATTCCAACACTCCGTTGGCGACGTCATGTGCCGTGCCGTCGCCGCCGGCGGCGACGATCGTTGTGAAGCCGTCTTCGGCGGCCCGGCGAGCAAGTTCGATGGCGTGTCCGGCGTATTCCGTCGCCAGAAACGCGGCTTGATGCTGATGGGCTTCGCGAAAGCGGTTCAGCCGTCGTTTTGCACGCCTGCGTCCGGCCGCCGGATTGAAGATCACGCAGGCCGACATGCTTTCTTTCGTGGCAGGATGAATCGAACCGGGATTGCGGAACGCTGTCGCTCAGGCCCAGAGCCTTTTCATCGCAGGCTCTTTCGCGCAGAGTTTTACGAAGGCGTGCGGAGCATACGCGGCCAGCGTGGCGTTTTCGACTTCGCCGTTTCCGATCGAACTGTGCTCTTTGAAGCCGACGCCGATGAACCTGCAACGCGTGACGAACTTGCCGGCCCTGCCGCCACGTGATGACGACACTCACAAGGGCACCTACGGTCGCGTGCTGATCGTCGCCGGCAGCCGCGGCATGGCCGGTGCGGCGAGCCTGACGGGTCTGGGAGCCTTGCGAGGCGGAGCGGGGCTCGTTTATCTCGCGGTGCCGGAAGGCGTCGCGAGCACGGTCTCGGCCGTCGAGCCGAGCTATCTCACGAAGCCGCTCGCCGAGGATGAAGATGGCCGGATCGCCGCCGATCCGCGGGAAGAGCCCTTCACGTCGCTGCTGGACGACAAGAGCGCTCTCGCCGTCGGGCCGGGACTCGGTCAGTCACGCAACGTTTCGAAAATCGTGGCACGGCTCTATGAGAAGTTCATCGGGCCTGCGGTGTTCGACGCCGATGCGCTGAACTCGCTCGCCAAATCGCCGAAGTCGCTTTCAAAGCCGGGCGGACCGCGGGTGTTGACGCCTCATCCTGGCGAGTTCGCGAGGCTCATCGACAGCGACGTCAAGACCGTCGAGTCTGACCGCGAGAACCTCGCTGCGAAGTTCGCTGCCGAGAACGGCGTGATCCTGCTCCTCAAAGGCCATCGCACGATCATCACCGACGGGAAACGGATCGCCGTCAACGCAACCGGCAACAGCGGTATGGCGACCGGCGGCTGCGGCGACGTGCTCACGGGGCTGATCGCGGCGTTGCTGGGTCAGAAGATGAAGCCGTTCGACGCCGCCCAATTTGGCGCCCATCTGCACGGACTGGCCGGCGATCTCGCCGCGGAGGAACTCTCGAAACCTGGGATCATCGCGAGCGATGTGGCGAAGTCTCTCGCCTATGCGTGGAAGCGATTCTCAAGCTAAAGGGAATCGTCGCCGCGAGCCGGGACCGTCAAGGACCGGAGTCGAGTTTCGCCTCGCGCTGCTCCGTTCCGCTACGATCCCCGCTCGCGATCTGATGCGCGAACACGTTTCGAAGTGAGAGAGTCGCCCAAGATGAAACGCATCCCCACAGCAGACTGTCTGCGATCGCAAGGATAAGACCTATAGGCAATGGAACGTATCGGCCTCCGCGATTGACGGCATACGCGACGACCGCTGTCAGCGGATGCATCGCGGCGAGCACGCCGTCAACAATCTGTTCCTGTTTCGTTGGCGGAAGCCGTCTCTTTTGTCGGCTGATCGATTCGTCGAGCGTCCACAGCACCAACGCGATCGAGATCGCGAGATGCCCGATCGCAAGCGCGAGCGCGACATGCCCGCCCGTCGGCACCTTCACGGCACGCGTCCTTCACCCGGCAGCCGCTCGAGCCCCGCCTGCTCGAAGTGCCGGTCGAACGCGAGCGCCTGCCGGATGCCCCGGTCCCGCATGAGGACGAACGAGATGCAATCGGTCAATGAGTACCGCTTGTCCGCGTGCCGGCAGAAAAAATCCCAACCGGATCGAAAGAGCGATTCATCGACGTGCAGCAACTCGATGCTCGGGCTTTCCAGGAATCGATGGCCGACGCGAACGGCTTTGCCGTGCCAGCCGCGGCGGTTCATGAAGGCGACGATTTCGGCGAGCACGAAGGTCGTCGTCACCAGTCTCGGTCCCTTCTTCATGACGAACCGATCCCAATGCGCGACCGCCGCCGTATGGTGCTGGTCCGACGCACTTTCCAGCGCGAGCATATCGCCGCTGTCGAGGAAGACCGGCTTCATGACGTGTGATCGTCCGCGGCTTCGTCGGCCAAGTATTTATCATGGTTCACCGACGCGTCCGTGACGCCGAAATCAACCGGGTCCTTCCCGAATTCCCAGATCGGATCGTCGGCCGGCGGAGGGCCGCCATCATCAGCGAGCGGCAACAGGACGATCCTGGCCTCCTCCTGCCGGACCTCGACTTCCTTCGCGCCGCTCAGCATCCGCCGCGGGATCGTGACCCCGCGAGACGTGACTTTGATTTTCATCGGACGATCTCCTCAACGCTCGTGAGCGAGCGGCACTTTGACCATATTACGTTCGCTCCGCACGTCACGCTTCACAAAATCTGCAACGTCGGTCCCCCGCCGCCCTTCAGCGCTTCTTTCCCGATCTCCGTGGCGATGTTACGGCAGACCGCCAGCAGCGGTTCGCGGGCGGGGCTGTCGTCGGAGTACAGGTCGGCGATGCGGCCTTCGTCGCCTTTGACGCGAATCTGCATCTCAATCGGGATCGCGCCGAGGAACGGAACCTTGTGCTGCTCGGCCATCTCTTTCGCTCCGCCGCTGCCGAAGACTTCGCCCGTCATGTTCTCGACGACGCCCAGGATCGGGATGTTGAGCTGCCGGAACATCGCGATCGCCTTGACGGCGTCGAGCCGCGCGACCTTCTGCGGCGTGCAAACGACCACCGCTCCCGTCAGCCCCAGCAACTGCGAGAGCGTCAGAGAAACGTCGCCGGTGCCGGGCGGCAGATCGATGATGAGGTAGTCGAGATTGTCCCACTCGGTCTGCTGCAAAAACTGCTGCAAGGCTTTATGCAGCATCGGACCACGCCAGATGACCGCTTGCTCCTCCTTAACAAGAAACCCCATCGACATGAGTTGGATGCCGTCGCGCTCCAGCGGCACCATCCGCTGCACGACCTGACCTTCGGGAGTCTTGCGTTCGATCACCCCCGGCGGGCCGGACGCTCCCAGCATGTGCGGAATGCTCGGCCCGTAGACGTCGGCGTCGAGCAGGCCGACCTTGGCTCCGAAGTGCTTCAAGCCGTAGGTCAGGCAGGCCGCGACGGTGCTCTTGCCGACGCCCCCCTTGCCGCTGCCCACGCTGATGATGTTTTTAACGTTCAGCCCGACGCGACCACCCGCGTCTTTGCCGCGCACCACGGTGGTAAATGTGACTTCCACGCTTGAAACATCAGGGCGCGCCGTCTGAATCGCCGCCCGAATGGTCTCGCGAAGCTCGTCCTGCTTCGGATAACCGGGCGACGGCAGTTCGATCGCAACGGTGACTCGATCGCCGTCGAGCAATACGTCTTTCAACAGCCGTAATTCGCCAAGCCGTCGCTCGTAGATCGGATCGACGACGCCGGCGACGACGTTCCGCAGTTCGGCCAGCGATGAAGGACTGGACATCGCAACAAAAACTCCCGTGACCACAAAGGCATTCAGCGCGCCATCGTAGAAGGCTCGTACCGCATGCACAACGTGCGGCGATGACGCAGGGCCTCAACCGGCCTGCTCTTGCTCGACATCCTCGTCGCGGAGCAACTCCTCGCGCCGGCGGCGGTATCGCGCCTGGGCCTTCTCGTATTCGCTGGCCTTGTTGTAGCTCTGGAAGGCGTTCCACAGGCCGAAGGCGATGAACGCGATGCCGAACAGCGGGAAAATCGCCCCGATGAGCCCGAACGGTCCCGGCGCATTACCGAAGGCGGCACCGCCGATGCCGCAGGCGATCATCGTCCAGATCACTCCGAAGATGGTGATCACGATCCCCCCGACGATGCTGCCGCCTTCTGTCGGCAGATGCCTGTGACCATGCTTTCCGGTCACGTAGAACCGCTCGCGATCCGCATCCCATTGCCGATCGAGGTCGGCGACTTCCGAGCGGCGCTGCAGGTCTTCGAGTTGCACGGCCATCCGCTCGGTGCGGCTGTCGATCGTTTCCAGCGTCTCGGTGTAAGCCGCCGACTCCGTTTGGCGAACGGCAAGCTGCGCTCCGCAGTGCAGGCAGGTCACGAATTTGGAGCCGGCCGGCACCTGAAGCGGCGCGGAACAGTGCTGACAGGTGATCGAGAGCAGCTCCATACGGCAGCCTCTTGAATGGACTTCTGCGATTCGACCCTGCCCGGCATTTATTGAGGCAAAACCTGTCCTCCGTCTCAACCGATCTTGCCCGAGCTGTGTCGTCTGCCCTATCGTTCAGTGGAAAGGCCTGATCGCGTGCGGGTATCGCAGACCTTATTCTTTCTCACGACGTTTGTCGCCACGGCCGCTGCCGAGCCGTCGGCGACGGCGCAGTATTTCGCCGGGCTTCGCCAGCGCGGCATGCTCGACCTCGCCGAAGGCGAGGCGTTGCGACGCCTGGCATCTCCCCAAGCCAGTGTTGACGAGCAAGCCGTACTCGTCGCGGAGTTGGCCCGCACCTTCGCCGAACACGCAAAATATGTCGAGGGTCGCGAGCAAGCCGATCTCTGGAAACGGGCCGATGCGATCATCGCGGATTTTCTGAAGGATCATGCCGCGTCGCCGCGTCGTGGCGAACTCGAAGCGCTCGCCGGTGAAATCAGTCTTTCGCGCGGCGAGACATTGCGATGGCTGGCGGAATTGATTCCGGAACGTGCCGACGCGCGTGACGAAGCGTCCGCGGCATTGTTGGCTGCCGTCGCGAAGCTGACTCCGCTCGAACAGGAATTGAGCCGGCGACTGCGCGACCGCGGTCGCGGCCGGACCGAACGCACCGAGCCTCTCACCGCGGCCGAACTCGATGAACTGCTGACCCGCGCTCGCCTGGCGTTGGGTCGGGCGGAACTGGAACGTGCGCGGCTGACCGGTGAGGCCGACTCGCCGCATCTGGCGGAAGCCGAGCGATGGTTTACGCCGGTTGCGAAGGGGCCGCGGTCGGAAGAGGCGACTTGGCAGGCGCAGATCGGCCTCGCGGAAGCGGTGCGTCTCGCGGGTCAGAACGACACCGTCCGTCGTCGGCTGGCGGAACTCGATCCGTCCGCGTTGCCGGATCGGGCGAAGGACGCCATCGCCGCGGTCTCGACAAAGCTGCTGCTTGACGAGCACAAGCCCGATCGCGTCGTCGCCTTCCTCATCGACTACCGCCGGACGCGCGGCTCACTCTCCGGTGAACTTCGGCTGCTGCAGATCGCCGGTCTCGACGCCGCAGCCGCCGCATTGGCGACTGCTAGGAACGCAGCGGAGGCCGCCGAACTGCGTGAGCAGATTCCGACGGTCGTCCGCTGGACCGAAGCCGAACACGGCGGCTACTGGGCGTATCGGGCGCGTCTCGCCGCTCGCCGGGCCGAACGGTCGGCTCGTTATGGCACTGCGGTCGCCGAGCAGGTTCATCGGGCCGAAGCTGCCGCGCATAGCGGCACGTTTGAGGACGCCGCGGACGCTTACGGTCAAGCCGCCGAACTCGCCGCGGGCGACTCCGATCTCGTCTTGGAACTGGAATCTCTCAGAGCGTCGATGCTGTTGAAATCTGGCAGATTTGAAGACGCTGCAAAAGGGTTCATCTCCGTCGCTGAACGTGAATCGCGTCCGGAGAAAGCTGCGGAGGCACATTTGCTCTCGGCGTATGCGCTGGGACTGTTCCACGATGCCGAGCCGTCCGCCGAGCGTCGCGCGGCGTATGTCGAACGGCTCGAAGAGCATCGCTCGCGATTTTCGAGGACCGACACGGCGGCTGAGGCGACGCTGCGGCTGGCGCGGCTTTACGAACAGCGTCGGCAATACAGCCAGGCGTTGCCGCTCTACCGGGAGATCGTCGGCGAATCGACACGAGGACCGGCGGCTGCGGCGTCGATCGCACGCAATTACGAGAACCTGCTGCGCTATCTGAAATCGGCTCAAGCCAAGCCGGCGACCGCTGAAGAAGCGACCGTGCGAGCCGATCAATACGCTCTGTGGTCACAAGCGGCGGTTCAAGAACTCACGATGCTGACCGCACCGCTGCGCGAAGCGGCGGAGACTGCCGCGCCTTTATCGATGCATGAAGCCGAACTGGCATTGCGTGCGTCACAGATCATGTTGACGAACTCGGACGGCACTTCGACGGCCGATCAAATGCTCGATCGCTTGAATGCGACGCTGGTCGAAGCGCATCCTCCGGAAGAGCAATCGTTCTGGGAGGCGGTACGACGTTCCTCACGCCCGCTTTCGATCGTGTCTCTCGCGAATCGCGGCAGATATGGCGACGCCGAGCGTCTCGTGGCATCGCTTTCGGCGGCTCCGATGGGCGACCTGCTCGCGGTCGTGAAAGGCCTTTCGGAGATCACCGATCCGAATGCCGGAGTGCGACGACAGGCCGTGTTCGGCGCGGCCGAGGGCGCCGTCGGGCCGCGGCTCGCCGACTTGCGCCGCACGGCGACCGACGTGCTCGCCGAACGCCGTCAGGAGTTGACCGCCGCGGAGGCAGAGCAGTTGGACGTGATCCTCGCGCGGTCCAATCTTGCCGATGGCCGCTCGGAGGCGGCGTCCGAGCGATTCGCGTCGGCGCTCGACCGCCGGCCGAACGACAGGGCTCTGCTGATGCAGGCGGCGGCTTCGCTGGCGGCCTCCGGCGATCCGTCGGCGATCGAACAGGCGCGGGATTACTGGCGACGTCTGGAGTCGCTGGAAGCGGCGGGAAGCGACGCCTGGTTCAAGGCCCGCCTGAACGTGATCGAGACCAGTTTGACGCTCGGCGACGTCGCCGAAGCTCGCAAGCTGCTGTCGGTGACACGATTGCTCCATCCGCACCTGGGCGGCAGTGAAACCAAAGCCGCTTACGACGCTATTCAGCGACGACTCGGGGCCGAGACTGCGGGCGGGCGGAAGTCGCAATCGCGGTGAGGCGGGGGATTGAGAGAGAAGGACCGGAGGATGAAAAATCTCTGTCTCCGGCCTCTCACCTCCGGCCTCTCACCTCTTTCACGGCCGAAACGGCCAGAAGATCGGGATCAACACGATCGCCACGAGCCAGACCAGCAAGTTCAACGGCCCGCCGATGCGCATGAAGTCGGTGAACTTATAGCCGCCGGGGCCGTAGACCATCATGTTGGTCTGGTAGCCGATCGGCGTGGTGAAGCTCGCGCTGGCGGCGAGCATCAACGCGATCAGAAACGGCAACGGACTCACCTGAAAGCGATCGGCGATCTCGACGCAGAAGCGAAACATCAGAATCGCGGCCGCGTTGTTCGTGATGACTTCGGTGATGCCCGACACGACGAGATAAATCACCGCGAGCGCGACCCACGGTCCAAATTGTCCGGCGAAGCCGAAGGACAGGTCGATGACGGCTTTCGCCGCCCCGGAGGTTTCGAGCGCGGTGCCGATCGCGAACGCGGCGGCGATCGTCACGAGCGTGGACCATTCGATGCTCTGCCGCGCATCTCCGGCCGAGAGGCAGCCGAGACCGATCATCAGCATGGCCGCCAGAGACGCCGCGACGGCGATATCGACGACGCCGGTGGTCATCAACACCAGCAGCAGCGCGAACACGCCGGCGGCGAGCCAGATGCGGTCGCGGCGGAGCGGCTTCCAGTCGGGAACGTCGGTGACGAGATAGAAGCTGGGATCGTTGCGGTGGGCCCGCGGAAAGTGCGGTCGCGTCTGAAGCAGCAACGTGTCACCGGGCCGCAGTCGAACGTCGCCCAGCTTTCGCGGAATGCGATGCCCGTCGCGGCACACGGCGACCACGGCGGCTCCGTAGGCGGCGCGGAAGTCGGCCTCGCGGATTGTCTTGCCGATCAGCGAGCTGCGGCTCGACACGACGGCCTCGCAGAGCAATCGGCCGCGTTGCTTCGCGGGCGTGACCTCGTACGAAGGATCGGCCGCGGGCACGAGGCCGGGAATCTGTTCAAGCTCAACGATGCTGCTGACGATCCCCGTGAAGATCAGGCGATCGCCCGATTGAATGACGTCGTCAGGACCGACAGGGGCGATCGTGGCGCCGTCGCGGTCGATCTCGATCAGGAATAGACCCGGCAAGCTGCGAAGCCCGGCCGTCTCCACCGTCTGTCCGATCAGACGGCAGCCGGGCGAGACGAGCATCTCGGCCAAATACTCTCGTCGCTGCTCTCCGAGCTGTTCGATCAGCTCTTTGCGGTCGGGCAGGAGCTTTCGACCGACGAACGCGAGGTAGAGCGCCCCGACGATCGCGTAAGGCACGCCGACGAGCGAAAGCTCGAACAATCCGATACCATCACGGCCGGTGAGCCCTTTGATTCCCGCATCGACCATCAAGCCGTGAACGACGAGGTTGGTGCTCGTGCCAATGAGCGTGCAAGTGCCGCCGAGGATCGCCAGATACGAGATCGGGATCAGCAGCTTCGACGGCGAGACGTCGTTTCGTCGTGCCCATGAGATCGTCAGCGGCACGAACATCGCCACGACGGGCGTGTTGTTCAGAAACGCCGAGAGGGGCAGAATGATCGCCGCCAGCCTGCCTAACGCGCCGTTTTCGGTCTTGGTTCCGCCCAATAGCCGACGGCCGGCGAACTCCAGGATGCCCGTCTCCTGAAGTCCCGCCGTCACGATGAACAGCATGCCGACGGTGATCACCGCGGGGTTCGCGAAGCCCGCGAAGGCCTGTTTGACGTCGATCACACCGAACAGTACGAGCACCACGACGGCGGCGACGAACACCAGATCGGGCGGTGCAAGATCCTTGATCAAGAGCAGGAGGATGACGACGGTCACGCCGAGCGTCAGCCAAGCATCAAAGCTCATAACGGATTCATCCTGAACCGCTTGCGTGTCGGAAACCGCGGCGGCGACCACGATGGCGCGCTTGGCATCGCGGCAGCATACCGCAGGGGTATAGACGTCGCGAGTCGTGGTCGGGTTCGGCCAGGATCATGCACGTCGCAGTGCCCGAACCTCCGTGACCTTTTTGATCACGAGCACTGCTCCGACGACGACCGCCGCCACGAGGCCGTTCCACAACTTCGCATCGGTCGAGAGGATCGACGTGATGATCCCCGCCAGCAGCGCGAGCACGCCGATGTTCACAATTCCCAGCCAGCCGGCGAAGAAGGGGCGACGCATGCCGCCGGCCGCTCGAAGTTCGTTGAAGGCGACCGCCATCAGCACCAGCAAGCCGACGACCAGTCCTTCCAACTCGTCGGGACTCACGCCGCGGGCGAGCTTTGCCACGCTATCCGTTACGACACGCAGGAATAGCGCGCCAAGCAATATTCCCAGCACAGTGCCCACGCCGCCCGTAAGGGCACAGCCGCCGATCACGGCCGCCGCGATCGCGTAAAGTTCATAACCGAGGCCCTGGGTGCTGGGGTCGGCGGTGCCGGTTTCCGCGAGCAGCAGAATGCCGGCGACCGACGCGGTAACGCTGCTCACGCAGTAAGCGAGCCACTTGAGCCGATCGGTGCGGATGCCGCTCAGACGCGCGGCCTCCTCGTTGCCGCCCATCGCGTAAAGATGCCGTCCCGCGACAGTCTTGGCGAGCAAGACCCATATGAGGAACGCAAGCACGAGCAAGATCGCCGGCGGCACGTACCAGGTGTCGAACAGGCCGCGCAGCACGCGCCCTGCGTCCTGCACCGTGATTTTCGAGGCGTTCATCGTGCCGCCGGAGGAGGCGGCCATCAGGTCGGGAATCAGCAGTCGCGCCAGGCTTCGCAACCCGACGAGACTCGCGAGAGTCGCGACAAATGGAGGCAGCCGGATCGATGTGATGAGCCACGCGTGAAAGCTGCCGATGAGTGCGCCGACGGCCAGCGAAGCGCAGATCGCCAGTGCGACCATGCCTCCCGTGAGATGAATCATGTCGGGCTGGCCGGACGGTGTTTTGTCCGCCAGGAACAACAGCGAGCCGCCGCACACTGTTGCAGAGAACGCGATCACGCTTCCCGCCGAGAGATCGATCCCGCCCGAGATGATCACCACGCCCGCCCCGAGCGCAAAGATGCCGAGCACGCTCGCGCTCCGCACGAGAATCTTGGCGTTCAACGTTTGCGTGCGCTCGTTCTGCCACGACTCGTTCGACGCCATCGCCGTGCCCAGCACGAGGCAGATCGCGAAGAGCAACCCGAACTCGTTGCGGTGCCGGCGAGCGAGAGAAGCCAGGGACATGAAGGCAGCGAACGCTGAACGGGGAGCAGGGAACAGGGCGAGCGACGGGCGTCAGCCCGCCGGTGGGCGGTGGGGGAGAAAATCGACGTAGAGAGTTGAACATCGATCTTGCGACATTCTCGCAACCCTCAACCCTCAACCCTCGACTCTCAACCCGTCACGACCCCGTCAGGTTGTTCTCTTTGAGCCACGCGTTGAACTCGTCGAGCGAGAAGAACTGCGTCGATTCCAAGAAGATACTTTTCTCTAGCGGAGAATCGGCAGGAACGACGACCTTCAGGTTCGTCAGGTGGATGTCGCCGTCGGTCTCACCGTGTTTGGGAAACACTTCCGTCAGAGCCGTCCGATCGTCGTCGAGCAGCGCCTTGAGCGTCTTCACGCCGAGATAGCCCATCTGATAGGGATCCTGCACGAGCAGAGCCTCGATGCGACCTTCGCCCATCGCTGAGAGGGCCAGCGGAGCGGCATCAAAACCGACGACCGTCACCTCATTTCCGACCCCGCGTTGAGCGACCACGTCGGCGATCGCCGGCGGGTTGTAGGCCCACAAGCCGACGAGCAGCGCGAGATCGTTGTGTCGCGAGAAGACGTCGTGCACGTTCTGCCGCGCCTTCGAGGGATCGACCGCATCGGCGAGGAAGTCCACCTGCTCGAAGCTGTCGCCGGCGCCTTGCTTGAAACCCTGATCGCGCTGAATCGCGTTCGCCTGCGACTTGTTGCCCACGAACGTCGCGAACTTGCCGCCCTCGGGAAGTAACGCCTTCGCGGCTTTGCCCAACTCTTCGCCCGCCGTCACGTTGTCGGTACCAATGTATCCGTACCGGACCTCACGAAACGCCGGGTTGTCGCGATCAACGTCGGAATCGATCGTGATTACCTTGATCCCCTGCTCTCCCAGCGCGTCGATGGCATCGATGAGAGCCGTGTTGTCGGGTTCGGTGACGCTCACCGCGACCGCGACGATCGAAGGATCGCCCGCCCATTCCCGCAGCCGCTGAATCTGCCCCTGCACGCCCTTCGTGTTCTGCTCGACCGAAACGCTGATACCGTCGTCGGCGAGCTTCAGATCGCGCTGAGCCGCGTTCGCACCGGCCTCACAGGTGTCCCAGAACGGGTCCGGCACGTTCGTCAAGATGACGATCCGCTGACCTTTCTTCGATGCGCGGCTCGAATCTCCTCTCGAACATCCCGCGAGGCAAATCGCACCGAAAAGAATCGCCAGCACCGCGATCGCGCGGCTGGGCGAACCGCAAAGGGCAAGGTTGGGGAACCGCGTCATGTGGGTCTCGCGAAAGCGGAAGAGAAGATCGGAAAGCAACGCGAAAAACGCAGGATTCTGCTGCCAGCGAGCATATCCGCGGTGAAAACCGTGAACAAGCAACGCCCGACTCGCGAATCGCCGCCGATCGCCCCTTCCCGGTCCACCCGTCAGCCCCCTAGAATGCAGTGCGAGCGACGAAAACGGCTTGCAAAAGCTCCGTTGCCGCGTTCCGCTCCCGATCACTAGAATCCGCCGTCGCGACACGGATCGTCGCGACGGCCACAGGCCGACATTCAAGAACGCCACGATCGGCGTTCATTCGTTTTTGGACCGAACCGGATGGCGTTCGATTCGGAATTTCGCTGCGACAGCGAGTTCGTCAAGCTGCTCACGCGGCGGACAGATATCGACTTGGTCGCCGCTTCGATCGAGATCGCTCGCGACACCGAGCCGGATCTCGATGCCGAAACGCTGATCGCCTGGATCGACGAACGCGCGTACGAAGTCCGTGGACCTGTCGCGCGGGCGGAATCGGAGGCCGACGCGCTCCTCGAACTCGGCCGTTGCATCAACGGCCGACACGGCCTGACGGGCGGCTGCTCGGCCTTCGAGTCGGCCGACGGGAGCTATCTCCATCGGGTCATCGAAACACGCACCGGCATCCCGATCAGTCTATGCGTGCTGTACATGGCCGTTGCGGAAAAGGTCGGACTCGAACTGAAGGGCGTCGCCGCGCCGCGCCATTTTCTGACGCGGTACGAGTCTTCGGCCGGCCCGCTGTTCGTCGACGCCTATCACGGCGGGCGTGTGCTCACGCTGCGAGAGTGCCTCAAGTTCCTTTCCGGAGTGACGGGCAGGCCCGGTGAATCGATCGAGCCGAGTCTGGCGCCGGCCGACGGTCGTTCGATCATCGTGCGGATGCTGAACAATCTGAAGGCGCTCTACGCGAAGCGCGGCGAATGGCAGAAGGCATGGCACGTCCAGCACCGCCTCGTCGCCTTGCAACCGGCGGCTTATGAAGAGCGGCGAGATCTCGCCGTCATCGCATTGAACGCGGGCCGGCCCGGGTGTGCGATCGACCTGCTGAACTCGTGCCTCACCTGCGGCCCGGAAGCCGAGCGGGCCGAGCTGAAAAGCCACTTGCGAGCCGCCCACTCACAGCTCATCCGACTGAACTGATCCGTCGGAATCAGAGCGTGTTGGCTCAGTTGGCCGTCTCGCTCTCACCTCAGCGAGTAGATGCGATAAACGCCGTTGTCGTAGAGCGGCTCGGCCGCGAATCGACCGCTGTAGGCGTACGTGACGAGATAGTTCGATCGCGTCTCATCGCCGAGCCGTTGCAGGTCTGCCTTTGAGTATCGGCCGTCAGGCGACGACGTCCACCAGTTTCGCAGGACGTCGAGTCGCCGCTTCCATTCGATCAGCCCCGGTGTGTCTTGCGGGCTGTCTTTGAAATTGACGTATTCGGCGCGGTGCGAATACCACTTGAAGCCCCACTGCCGGCTCGGCGTGACGAGCACCGTTCCCGCCGGGGTGTTCTGCCGCGCCCAGGCGGCGACATCTTTCCAGGCCTGCAATTTCTCAGGCGATAGCCGACTCGGGTTTCTGTCGGGCTGCGGAATCGCCATCGATGCCGTAAAGGCCGATATGGTCACGGCCGTCGTCGCAATGGCTCTCAGAGAATGCCGTGCGATCAATCTCGCATCGCCCATGATCGGCCGCGACACAGCCAGCGAAAATGCCAGCGGCACGAAGACGTCGGCGAGACGAAACGGGTAGAACTTCAGCAGCGTGCCGCGCAGGTCGCGCAGGGGCATCGCCCAAGTCGAACCGGAACGCCATCCCACCACGACGCCAATCGCGGCGACCACCACCGTGGCGGCGACAAAGAACAACCACCGGCCGTCAATGGCTGATGTCACATCGTCGGAATCGGAACGCCGCGAAAAAAAGCCTCGCATAACCTCCCCTCTCCTCTGAGGAGAGGGGCCGGGGGTAAGGGGAGTTCTGACGCTTCCCTCGTCCTCTTGTCCCTCCGGACCGGAGGCCGGTCGTGAGGGAATTAGGCGACGAGTGACTGCGAAGAGGCACAGCCAGGCGACGAAGAGACCGGCGTATCCCGCATAGCGAGCCGCCGAAAACTGTGTCGGATCGAGATGATGTCGCAGCCGCCAGAAGACTTGCAGGTAAGTCGCGACGGCCGTTTCGTGCGACGCACCGCCCAGAGTGAAGGCCGCCGGCAATGCTCCTGGCAACGCCATCAGCAGAAAGAGCCCGCCCGCGACAGCGAGCGTCTTCGGACTGAAGTTGCGGGATGGTAGGCCGATGATCCGGCTGGCGATCTCGGCACCGAGACCGCAGATCAGCCCCCATCCTCCCACGATCGGATGAAAGCTGATCACCCCTCCCAGGCAGAGAGCGACGGGAATCAACCTGTCTTCAAGCCAAAAGACGATCGCGAGGAACATCAGCCCGTAAGCGAAAACCTTGCCTTCGATACCCCCGACGAGCCACTCCCCCGAGAGATTCCCGATCGAAGCCAGCAGCAGAAAGATCGCCGCCGACGGCACCGCCGCGATTCGAGTGCCGACGACCTTGCCCGCGAGGGCCGTCCAGCCGATCGCCAGCACGCCGTAACCGAAGAATCTCGCGACCCAGGCCGTGGCTTCAAGCGACAGAAAACGCGTCAACCAGCCGACCGTGAGATAAAACACGAGGTGCGGGTTCGACGACTCAAGGAACATGTCACCCGCTGCCCAGGCAGGATTCCAGAGGTGGGCGGCCTTCCCGAGATACTGCGGTTCGTTGACGCCCGGC
The DNA here is from genome assembly GCA_013813775.1 of Planctomycetaceae bacterium. Taxonomy (GTDB): domain Bacteria; phylum Planctomycetota; class Planctomycetia; order Planctomycetales; family Planctomycetaceae; genus JACCRE01. Next base: position 342 of record JACCRE010000259.1, on the reverse strand, counting down.
ACCGGTGCCTGCACCGCCGAGCAGATCATCAGTTCGAGAAACACGATCGCCGCCGGTCCCCAGCGGGCGAGCGAACTCGTCCGGACCGGTGACAGCGGCGGCGATTGCGACATGACCGCGTGTTTTTCGAGAACGGAAGAACGGAGAATCAAGGAGTGAGAATAAGCTCCACCGAAGCAGTGAGAAGTCGCCACCGCGCCTCCTCACTTCTTTCGTGCTCCCGTTTTTCCGCTTGCCCCGACTGTAACGCACCTCTTCTCGGAGCACTTTCCAGATGCCGCCGAGGGCGTCATTTCTTGCCGGCTTTGGCCTTCACCTTCCCGGCGACGCTTTTCGCGGCGC
>JACCRE010000223.1 GCA_013813775.1 Planctomycetaceae bacterium | reverse complement strand
TCGATCTGTTCCTGTTCGATCCGCACGTCAGCATCGACGCCTCCGACGACGACCTGAAGAGTCTCGCGGATAAGGTTCGCAAGCGAGGGCTCGTCGTCGGCAGCGTCGTGGCCCCGGTGTGGCCTCCCACCGGCGGCGGTTCGGCGATGGACGAAGGCGAAGGTCGCACGAACTTTCTCAAGCAGGTCGAGAAAGGCTGCCGCATCGCGAAGACTCTGCGCGAGATCGGCGTCCGCCCTTACGGCGTCGTCCGCATCGACAGCGCCAGCGGCCCGGGAGATTGGGCCAAGGATCCCGCCGCGAATCAGATGCGCATCGCCGAGACGTTTCGCATGGCGTGCGACATCGCCGCCGACCACGGCGAGAAGCTCGCCGCGGAAGGCGAGATCTGCTGGGGCGGCATGCATAGCTGGAAGGCGATGCTCGAATTGCTCGAGATGGTCGGCCGGCCGGAAACGCTCGGCTTTCAGGCCGACATGGCCCACACCTTACTCTATCTGATGGGCTACAACGCCCCGGATGCGGGTCTGCTGCCGCAGGGCTTCGACTTCAGCGACGAGGCCGCGTTCGACGCCGCCTACAAGAAGATGACCGACGCCCTGCGGCCGTGGACGATCGATTTCCACGTCGCGCAAAACGATGCGACGGTCTTCGGCAGCGGCAGCCACGACAAGACGGGGCGTCACTGCTTGCCCGACGATCCGAACGGCAAGCTCGACATCGTCAAACGCGCGGGCTACTGGCTTCGCGACGAGAATGGCCAGCCCATGACGCGCTTCCAGCACATCTGCTGGGACGGCTGCATGTTCCCGAACAGCGTGATGCAGAAGCAGGAAACATGGAACAAGATCCTCGGCGCGATGGTGGCGGTACGTGACGCTCACGGCTGGTCTTAGGGACATCGAAGAACGCTTACAGTTTTCCCACCTCACTCTCATGTTTTTCTGACACAAGGGCTTGAGATGCCGAAGCCGCTCAACATCGGAATGATCGGGTACGGGTTCATGGGGCGTGCCCATTCCAACGCGTACACGAAGGTCAACCATTTCTTCGACCTTGAATATCGGCCGGTGCTCAAGGCCGTCTGCGCCCGCGACGAGGCGAAGGCGAAGGAGTTCGCCGCGACGTGGGGGTACGAGTCGGTCGAAACAGATTGGCGGAAGCTTCTCGAGCGGAAGGACGTCGACGCCGTCGACATCTGCACTCCGAATAACCTCCACAAAGAAATCGCGATCGCGGCCGCCGAGGCCGGGAAGACGATCCTGTGCGAGAAGCCCTTGGCCATGAACACGGCCGAAGGCGAAGAGATGTGCCGCGCCGTCGAGCAGGCCGGCGTGCCCAACATCGTGTGGTACAACTACCGTCGCGTTCCGGCGGTCACGCTCGCGAAGCAATTGATCGACGAGGGCCGGCTCGGGCGGATCTTCCATTTCCGCGCGAATTTTCTGCAGGACTGGACGATCTCCTCGGACTTACCTCAAGGCGGAGCGGCGCTTTGGAGGCTGGACGCCGCCGCGGCCGGCAGCGGCGTGACCGGCGACCTGCTGGCCCACTGCATCGACACCGCCCTCTGGCTCAACGGCGGGATCCACGACGTCACTGCGATGACGGAAACGTTCATCAAAGAGCGGAAGCACAATCTCACCGGCAAGGTCGAAAAGGTCGGCATCGACGATGCCTGTGCGTTCCTGTGTCACTTCGAGAATGGTTCGCTCGGGCTGTTCGAATCGACGCGTTACGCCCGCGGACACAAGGCGCTTTACACCTTCGAGATCAACGGCGAGAACGCGAGCATTCGCTGGGATCTGCACGACCTGCACCGGCTGGAATATTATGATCATCGCGACGACGGCGTCGTCCGGGGCTGGCGAAGCATCCATGTGACCGACGGCGAGCATCCCTATATGAAGCACTGGTGGGTGCCGGGCCTCGCGATCGGCTACGAGCATAGCTTCGTCCACCAGGTCGCGGATTTCCTCGCTGGTCTCGCCGCCGGAAAGCCGGTCTCGCCGACCTTCCGCGACGCGCTGGAGACGCAGAAGGTGTGCGACGCCGTGCTCGACAGCGCGAAGGGTAGGAACTGGCAAAAGGTTGGCGGTTGAGTCGGACGGCGTTCGCATGGCACGTGAACGCCGTCCCCGTGTATAATTCGGGGCCAGAACTAGAGACCTTACGCGGGCACCGGTTCGGATTTCGTCCGTCCGGTGACCCGTGTTTCTTTTCGCCCTGCACGCCGGCTGCACTTCGGACGATTACGGAAAGGTGACCAATGGATCGAAATCCGATTTCGCGTGAGGGCTATGAAAAGCTTCGCGAAGAGGTGCGACTGCTCGAAGAGGTCGAAATGCCCAAGATCCGCGAGGCGATCAAGAACGCCCGCGCGGAAGGCGATCTGAGCGAGAACGCCGAGTACCACGGGCAGCGTGAGACTCAGGGCATGCTGCAGGCGAAGATCAATCAGCTCAAGACGCGTCTTGCGACGAGCTACATTGTCGATCGGTCCGATATGCCGAAAGGCATCGTGACCTTCGGCTCGACGGTGTCGGTGAAGGATTTGTCTGACGACAGCGAAGAGCAATATGAGTTCGTCGGACCGGGGGAAGAAGACTATACGGCCGATCCTATGAAGATTTTGACGAGCAGCCCGATCGCACAGGGACTCATGGGAAAGAAGGTCGGAGAAATCGCTGAAGTCGACATTCCAACAGGCACGATTCGCCTCGAAATTACGGCGATTGATGATGGTGAGTCATGAACTTGCACGGTCGTTCTTCAGCACGAAGTTCAGGCGTGCGGTTCACGATGCGAAATATCGTCTTGCTGTCTGCGTGGTGGATTGCGCTCCCTGCGTCCAGTAGTGATTGGCCCGAGTTTCGCGGCCCCGGCGGCCAAGGGCATTCCGACGAAGCCCAAGTTCCGGTCGAATGGTCGGTCGATAAGAACATCGCTTGGCAGACCGAATTGCCGGGAGAGGGATGGTCCTCTCCAATCGTATGGAAAGGGAGAGCCTATCTGACAGCGGCCGTGCCAGTTGAGGGAGGACGGCCGAACGACCGCCTGTTGATCGCAAGTTGCCTCGATGCGGCGGACGGCAAAGTAATGTGGAGAAAGACGGTCTTTGAACAGCATCACGACGAGGTCGATGCGATTCACGGCAAGAACTCGCACGCGACGCCGACGCCGATCACCGATGGGCAGCACCTCTTCGTGCATTTTGGTGCCCAGGGAACCGCCTGCCTCTCGCTCGAAGGCGAGGTGATTTGGACGACGCAAGAATTGAGGTACAAACCGCAGCACGGCGGCGGCGGCTCGCCGGTGCTAATCGATGGCCTTGTCGTAGTGAACTGCGACGGCTCGGACATTCAGTTTGTCGCAGCTCTCGATCGGCGGACCGGGAACATGCGCTGGAAGCGAGATCGCCCGGCGATCGAAACCTCGAAAGGCTTTTCGTTCAGCACTCCGCTCGTCATTGATGTCGGCGGGCGCAAGCAGATTGTCAGTCCCGCCTCCGACCAAGTGATCGCCTACAGTTCAACCGGCGACGAACTGTGGCGATTCACTTACCGCGGCTATTCCGTCGTGCCGCGCCCCGTGTACGGTAACGGTCTGCTTTTCATTTCAACGAGCTTCGATCAGCCAACGCTCTACGCCTTGAAGCTGCCGACTCAGGATAGTTCGCCCGAAGTCGTCTGGAGCCTTGCGAAGGGAGCGCCTCACACGCCGTCGCCGTTGCTGGTTGGAGAGGAACTGTACGTCGTCAGCGACCGGGGCGTGGGAACGTGCATCAATTCAGCGACCGGTGAAGTCCATTGGACCGAAAGGCTTGGCGGCAACTATTCGTCCTCACCGATCTTTGCCGGCGGTGCCATCTATTTCCAGAATGAGGACGGCGGGACGATCGCGATCCAACCGGGAACGACATACGCCGAAGTGGCTCGAAACAGTCTTCCCGGCCGGACTTTGGCGTCATTCGCCGTGGCGGACTCGTCAATCTTTCTGCGAACCGACGTGCATCTCTACCGCATCTCGACCAAGTGAGCCGCGGGCATCAGGCCCCGTGCACACCGTGATGTCATTTCGGATTTCGACGCCGGGCACCGCCGTGAACAGCGCGTGGGTCGCCAGTTGCTTGCCGTGGTAACTCTTACTTCGGCCCGTCACAGTGATGGCGGCTTTGTCCCTTGCGCTGATCGAAAGGTCGGTGACGAGATGACGCAATTCCGCGCCAAGAACGCGCGTCAATTCATCACTGTTGGCATAGCGGGATTTTGATCGACCCTTGCCCGAGGCAATAGAAACCATTCGCGTTGTCCCTTCTTTGTCGTTCCGTCCGATCGACGTCGTCGCCCGGCGCAATCAGCGAGCAGACGTGGCATCGGCCCGGTTCGACGTGCAGCGAAGGGTGTGCCAAAATCCCTTTCCGCAACTCCGAATGACCGCTGTTGAGCAGACGTCCTTCTTGCGAGACAACGCGGTGCCAGCAACCATCAGCGCGTTTGGCCGCCCATGGAATTGAACAAACACGATCGCTGCATCGATTCCGACCCCAACCCGCCGGAAAATGAAAAGGCCGGGTCTTCGAATCGCTTGCAGGCGTCTTCGAAGACCCGGCCTTTGAGATCGACTAAAGTGACTGGCGTTTCGAGCCCGATCAGCTTACTCGTCTTCTTCGAGCACAAACTCCTCGCCTCGCGAAGAATCCGCCGGCTCCACCTGCCCGGGACCGTGGTCGTAGCGGTCCTCGGTATGCCACAGCGGAAGTCCTGCCGCATACCGTGCTGCCAGCGTAAGCACCTTTTCCTCCGAACCGGGCTTCGCAACTGTCGGTTGAGCGGGATCGACGCCGATGGCCAGGTAATCTTCATCACTGAAGAATCCGCCATACTCGTCGCCCAGTTCCGCCGCTAGCCCCTCATCCGTCGGCTCAAGGTCTGAATCGTAAGCGAACGACATCCGACCTACTCCTGATCAAACTGTCAGAAACAAAACTAAAACTGCCACGCAAACCACGAGGGAACGGTGCGCACTGTACTTCCGATCGTCGGCTACTTTGGTCTGCTCAGACAACCACTCGTCCGAACGGCGAGCGGGCACGCTGTGATACGCGGCCCGGCGTGAGCATAAGAGGAGGATGACGAATCGGGAGGAACAGGATCGAACCCGTATCCCACACTTCCTATCGGGGATTCTTCTGGGAAATGTTGCGAAAGTCAACAAAAAAATTCAAATTCCTGAATCGTCGCTTCGCAAATCCAAGAAAAAGCGAGTCTAGCGAGGTGAGTTTGAAGGATCACCGGCTCGGCCGACGCACACGATATCTCTTGAGCTTTCGGTCGAGCGTTGAGCGTTCAATACCCAAAATCTGAGCGGCGCGCGATTTGTTCCAGTCCGTGAAGTCCAACGTTTCCAGAATGTGCTTGCGTTCGAGCGCCTCAAGGGAAAGCTCGTGGAATCCGCCCTCTATAGATGGTGAGACCTCGGCATCGACTTCGGAGAGGTCCGAGCCGAGCCGGGTGAGGCGAATATCCGAGGGTTCAATGCGCTCACTGCGACAAAGAATGACGGCTCGTTCGATCGCGTTCTGAAGCTCACGAACGTTACCCGGCCAGTCGTAATTGCGCAAAACCTCAAGCGCCTCGCGGGCGAAACCTTCGTGAGTGCGTCCCGCTTTGGCGACGAACTTCCGTCGGAAGTGCTCAGCCAGCAGTTCGACGTCGCCGGGACGATTTCGGAGCGGCTCGACGTTCAATACGACGACGTGCAGGCGAAAATAGAGGTCCCGCCGAAAGCTTCCCTCTTCGACCGCTTCCTCAAGATCGCGATTCGTCGCGGCCACCACTCGAACGTCCGCTCGAATGGACTGATTGCCCCCGACCCGTTCGAAGGGATGCCCTTCCAGAACGCGCAAGAACTTCGACTGAATCGCCAGACTCATCTCTCCGACCTCGTCGAGAAAGAGCGTTCCGCCGTTCGCGGCTTCGAACTTGCCGATCTTGCGGCCCGTCGCTCCCGTGAACGATCCCTTCTCGTGACCGAAGAGCTCGCTTTCGAGGATGCTCTCCGTCAAGGCCGCACAGTTCAGGCAGACGAACGGACCCGTGCGGCGACGGCTGTTGAGGTGCAGCGCCCGAGCGACGAGCTCCTTACCGACGCCGCTTTCGCCACGAATCAACACGGTCGCATCCGTCGGTGCGACGTGACCGATATCGATCCGCAATGCCTCGACGGCGGCACTCCGACCGATGAGCTCCGATTCGATCTGAAGCTGCTGGCGTAGACTTTGGTTCTCGACTTCGACGCGGCCAAGATCGTCCGCCAGGGCTTGTCGCCGGTTGATCGCCTCGATGGCGCCGCCGAGCTGATCGGCGACGGCCAGCGTGAACTCCAAATCGTCGACGTCGAGCGGATTGTCAGGATCCGTCGCATAAAGATGAACAAGCCCGTTGATGCGTAATTCGTGACGGGTCGGCGCACAGATCACGCTTCTCGCCCGCATGCGGCCCAGGCTGTCGCGCGACGCAAGCCGGCTGTCTTCGGCGACATCGTTTCCCAGCACCGCTTCTCCGGACGTGAGGACGGCCTGGGAGAGATAATCGGAGACCCGGTCATACGCCGCGTCGTCCGGAGCTCGAAACGCCGCGACAGCCAGATCCTGAGCTTGAGACGAGCCGTCCGGGAGCAACAGAACGGCGCCGATGTTCGCCGGCGTCGATTCCAGCAACGCATCGAGCACTGCACCGCTCAGCGGACCGGTCTGGTCGAAACGGCCCATGTCGAGCGCCAGCCGATACAGGGCGGCGAGTTCGCGGCTGACCCGATCGCGCAGGTGACTGTCGCGACGGGCGAGCTCGCCGAATCGGGTTTCCCGCCGTCGATGCAGGATTTCAGGCTCCGGGGCGGTCGATTCGACTTCCGCTTCCGTGCGGGCCGACCGAGTGCCGGCGGCCGATGCGTTCGTCTCCCGATCGAGCGGTTCCTCGGACAGGTCGGGGAGCTGTGCGGGATCGTGCGTGAAGGCCGCTTCCCAAAGCCCGATCCGAATGCGAGCGCTCTCGAACAGGGGCTCATCGCCCAGAACCTGCTTTCGGCCCAACAGCGTTCCGTTCCGGCTGTTGAGATCTCTGACGACCCACTCATCCCCCGCAAGAAAGATTTCGCAGTGGTTGCGACTGCAGATGTCGTCGCGCACGACGATCCGGTTCGTCGCGGCACGTCCGATGGTCGTGACCTGGCCGGCGGTGAGACGAACCGCGTCTCCCCAGCGACTGCCGTCGCGCAGAACGAGAAATGCGTTCTGGGGCGGACCTTCCCCGGCCTCATGAGTTTCGGGACGCATAGCACTCCATGCCACCAGGGCGGGTCACCTCGGGCGACGGATCGCCGTATCGTCGTTCGATTCAGACGACGGAATAATGTGCCCCTGAGGGCCCGTCAGCCTACATCGCGATGTTTCTCATCGGAAGAGTCCTGCGGCCCGGCCACGGACGCGGCCATTGTCTCCGACCGTTTATGCGAACGATCGTCTGCGATTTCCGGAAGAAACCCTGACGCGATCGAACCAGTCTTTCTTGATTCGACCGACGCTGAAGGTCATTCTGGCAGCGTTCGTTATGAAGTCGCTCGCGTTGCCTCTGGCCGGAACCCTGCCGATGTCGCTTTCCCGTCAGTTCATTCCTCTTACGCTCCTTCTGTCTTTAACGCCGGCGATGCTTTCCGCTGGCGACTGGCTGCGTTTTCGCGGCCCAAACGGAACCGGAGTCGCGACGGCCCCCGGCCTGCCCGTCGAGTGGACCGCGAAGGACGCGGCTTGGGAGACTCTGCTGTCGGGGATCGGACACTCTTCGCCCGTCGTGAGATCCGACCGGCTGTTCGTCGCCGCGGCGAGCGAGGACGGATCAGAACGAGACCTTGTCTGCCTCAATGTGTCCGACGGAACGATCCGCTGGACCCGCTCGTTGGCCCTGCAAGCCGACAAGCTGCACCCCAAGAACAGTCACGCGTCCGCAACACCGGCTGCCTCCGAAGAGGCGGTGTTCATCTCTTTCGCCGATGACAAGCGGCACATCGTGGCGGCGTTCGATCACGACGGGAATCCCCTGTGGAAACGCGATCTGGGGCCGTTTGAAAGCCAGCACGGCCACGGAGCCTCGCCGATCGTCTGGCACGACCTCGTAATCGTTCCGAATGACCAAGACGGCCCGAGCGCCGTGGTCGCGCTCGACATCCGCACCGGCGACGACGTCTGGAAGGCGGACCGGCCGGCCGGCAACACGGCGTACGGTACGCCTCTCGTCATCGAAGAGCCGGGCAAATCGCCGCAGTTGATCTCATCGTCGCAAGCATCGGGTATCACGAGCCTCGATCCACTCACAGGCCGCGCGAACTGGCACACGGGCGGCTTGCCGCAGCGCACGGTCGGATCGCCGGTCTATGCGGGCGGCCTCGTCTTCCAATCCTGCGGTCAGGCGGGACGCGGCGTGCTGATGATCGGGGCGGACCCATTCGCAACCGCCGACGGCAAACGCATCGTGTTCGAAGAGAAGAAAGTGTTGCCTTACGTGCCGACGCCCGTGGCCTTCAAGAACCTGCTGTTCCTGTGGACCGACAACGGCATCGTCCTCGCGCTCGACCTCAAGACGCTCAAACCGGTCTGGGACGAGCCGAAACGCGTCGATGGGAACTTCAGCGCGTCGCCGGTCTGCGTCAACGGCAACCTTTACGCCGTCAGTGAGGAGGGCGAAGTCGTTGTGGCGCGCGCTTCGAAGGATTTCGAGATCCTCGGTCGGTCGCCGCTCGGCGACCGAAGCCACGCGACGCCCGCCGTCGCGAACGGAAAATTGTTCTTCCGCACGTTTCACAAGATCGTGTGCATCGCGCCGGCGAAGTCGGCGAAATGACCGCATCGATTCCGGACTCAACCTCAGATTTCATCGCGACACCGTGACGCCCTTGGGCCGAGGGCGATCGGAGACACAGATGCCAGCGTGGCCCGGCGGACACTGCCCCGACTGCGGCGACGAAATGCCGCCGCTGATGGTGCATTGCCGCACCTGTCGCCGACTGTTGAACGATGAACTCGAGGAGGACACCGTCGTCGAGCCGGTGTTCGTCCCGCTTCAGGAATTGGCCGCCGTGTCAGTCGCGGAGCCGCGCGGCGTGTATGAGCAATGTCCCGCATGCGGCCGCGAGCTGCGCATCAGTCGCAGGTATGCGGGTCGCGTCGTCCGTTGCAAACACTGCGACGCCGGTTTCACCCTTTCGCGAGACATGGCCCCCAAGCGAGGTCGAACCGCCTATTACTCCGACTGCCCGCATTGCCGTCGCGAGCTGCGAGTCGGCACGAAGTATCTCGGGCAGCAGGTCGCCTGCAAGCATTGCGGCGGACAGATGCAGTTCGGCGCGAGGGACGCTCAACCGTCGTCCTGACCGGCCGCATGGACGCCGCCCGTGCTCGGAATCAGAACTGCCGCAGGAACCGGGCGTCGTTCTCGTAGAACAATCGGATATTCCGGACTTCGTGCCGGCGCATGCAGAACCGCTCGACCCCGAGGCCGAAGGCGAAGCCGGTGACGGCCTCAGGGTCGTAGCCGACGGCGCGCAGCACGTTCGGATCGACCATTCCCGCGCCGCCGACCTCGATCCAGGTCTCGCCCCACAGCATGTCGACCTCGACGCTCGGCTCGGTGAACGGAAAGAACGAGGGACGAAAGCGAACCTTCACGTCCTCACCGAGATACGCTTTCGCGAACAAGGCCAGCACGGTCTTGAGCTGCGCCATCGTGACGTCGCGATCGACCATCAACCCTTCCATCTGGTGGAACATGCAGGAGTGGGTGTCATCCTGCGTGTCCGGGCGATAGACACGCCCCAGCGACACGATGCGAATCGGCGGCGGCGTCCGCTCCATCGTGCGGATCTGCACCGTCGAGGTCTGGCTGCGCAACAGCACCGGCCCGCCCGAAGAGACGCCGGCGGCGGCGATGTAGAAGTTGTCGAGCGGATCGCGGGCCGGGTGCTCGGCGGGAATGTTGAGAGCCGTGAAATTGTGCTGCTCGTCTTCGATCTCCGGCCCCTCGACGGCCGTGAAGCCGAACCGCCCCATGATGTCCTTGAATTCTTCGATCGTCTGCGTGATTGGATGCAGCACGCCGATCTTCGGCGTCCGACCGGGAAGCGTGATATCGATCCCGGCGATCACCCGTTTCGGGCGGTCGAGTTCCTTCTGCCGTGACGACAGCAGCGATTCGACCTTCGTCTTGACTTCGTTGAACCGTTGGCCGATCACGCGACGTTCCTCGGCGGCGACCTGCCCTAGCAACTTTTGAAGATCCTTAAGCCGCCCCTGCTTCTTGCCGAGGAACTCGACGCGCGCGGCCTCGAGCTGCTCGGCGGTCGCAGCGGCCGAAATGGCGGCGACGGCGGACCGTTCGTATTCGTCGAAGGCGGCATTCGGTTCCATGGTAAAACTCAAAGGGCCGGTTCCGCGAGCCGAGACGCGGCTCACGGCCGCGCTCGACCGGCGGAACCGGCCCCAGACGTTTCTGTGATTCGCGGAGAACTCAGGCGGCTTGCTTCTTCTCGACCGCCGACTTCGCGACGGCGAACACTTCGTCGAACACGGTCGGATGAAGGGCGGCGAGATCGCTGAGCGCCCGTCGATCCAGTTCAACGCTCGCGAGCTTCAGGCCGTTCATGAAGACGGAGTAGTTCATTCCGCGAGAGCGCACGGCCGCCGTGATCCGCGTGATCCACAAGGCGCGGATCTCTCGCTTCTTGGCGCGGCGATCCCGGAACGAGAACGCGCGCGCCCGAAGCAAGGTTTCCTTCGCCGTCCGCAGCAGCTTGCTGCGACCGCCGTAGTTGCCTTTCACCTCATTGAAGAGGCGCTTCTTTTTGCGGTTTCTGGCCGCCCCGATACGAACTCTCATGGCTTAAAATCGCAGCTGGATGTGTCGTTCAGTAGATTCCGGCGCGGCACGCTTTTACAGACCGGGAGCGAGTGCGGCGACGATGTGCTTGGCCTCCGCCCCGACGATCATATTGTCTTTGCGCAAATGTCGCTTACGCTTCGGACTCTTGTGGCTCAGTTTGTGCCCTCGCGAAGCGTTGCGATGCGTGACCTTGCCAGTCGCGGTCACTTTGAATCGCTTCTTCATCCCCTTGTGGGTCTTCTGCTTAGGCATTAGTCCGCGTCCAATATGCTGCCGAAGCCGCTCAACACGGCCTCGAACTTCAATGACGAAGTGAGGGAGAGATCGTACAGACCGTCGCTAAAGCTGTCCAGCTACCGCCCAGTCTGCCGGCGACCGCAAAGGGCCGAAGAAAATTCTCGTCGAGTCAGGACTTGTGCTCACTTTGGAGCGAGCACGGCCGTCATCATACGGCCTTCCATCCCCGGCGGCTTTTCAACCTTCGCGACATCCTGAAGCTGGACGATCACATCATCCAGAATCTCTTTGCCGCGATTTTGGTGAGCGTGTTCGCGGCCGCGGAACAGAATGTTCACTTTCACCTTGTCTTTGTGGGCCAGAAAATCCCTGGCCCGCTTCACCTTGAACTCGATATCGTGTTCGCCGGTCTTCGGACGCAGCCGAATCTCCTTGATCTGCGACTGGTGCGGCGGCTTCGTGCTGTGCCGCTTCTTCTGCTGGTACTTGAACTTGCCGAAGTCCATGATCCGGCAGACCGGCGGCCGCTCCGTCGGAGCGACTTCGACGAGATCGAGACCCGCCTCTCGTGCTAGATTCAGCGCTTCGGCGGTCGGAATGACCCCCAGCATTTCACCGTCGTAATTGACGACGCGGATCGGAGTGATGCGGATTTGATCGTTGATCCGCTGCTGCGACTGAGGTGTGTTGTCGTTTGGACGCATCCCGGGCGGTGGTATCCTCAAGGCACATGAACCGTTCGTCGAGCCGATCACGACACGGCCGACGGTCGCTTAGATGTAACGATGTCAAGAGGTTCCGTCAAGAACCGGCGATTCCTTGCTTTGCCGGAGCCGTCCCTCCGCCAATCTCCCCGAGCAGTTTTTGCAGGGCGTCCTGCGGGCGATCAAGCCGCCGGCCGACCTCGACGGCCTTCTGGCCCTTGACGAGACCCGCTTTTCCTAAAAAGAGCGGACGGCCTTCGATCGCGATCTCCGGCCCCTGATCGACGTCTCGCCCCGTCATGATCAAATCGCCGACAGACAGCGCGGCGATCTCGCCCGCGGAGACCGAGGTTCTCGCAAGTTGCACGCTCAGCCGAACCTTCGCACGAGACAGGCCGCTTTCGAGACTGAGCTTTTGCTTGGGATCAGTCGATCGCTTCGTGTAAGCCGACCAGGTGTCGGAGGACAGCTTGCCCGCGAGCGGCTCGATCGTGTTGTATGGAATGCAAAGGTTCAAAATACCGCGAGTCTCGCTCATCGTCAGCTCGAAGCTGATCAGCACAATGACCTCGTTCGGCGGCACGATCTGAATAAGCTGCGGATTGCTCTCGACCTGCGTCACCTTGAGTTTGAGTTCGCATAGATTGCCCCACGCCTTTTCAAGTCCGGTGATGGCCAGACCTGTGATTCGCGAGACAAGCCGCAATTCGATCTCCGTCAATGGACGATTCGGATGAGCTTGCCGCGACTCTTTGCCGCCGCCCAGCAGCCGATCGACGATCGGAAAGATGATCGACGGATTCAGGTCGAGAATCACGTTCCCGTCGAGCCCCCCGGAGTGCAGCAGCGTGAAGCAGGTCGGGTTCTCGAGGCTGAACACAAACTCGCTGTACGTCAATTGATCGACGCTGATGAGTTTGACCTCGACGATGCTTCGCAGCATCCCGCTGAGGGCGGCGCCGAACTCCCGGCTGAAACCCTCGTGCATAGCCTGAAAAGCCCGCATCTGCTCTTTGCTCACCCGCTCCGGCCGCTTGAAGTCATAAACCGTCACTTGCGGATGGCGCGGACCGACAGAACGAGAGACGTTCGCCGAGAGCTTTTGCGATCCGGGATCGAGCGCCGCGAGCAATGACTCGACCTCGCTCTGGCTGAGTACGTCGGACATCCCTGCCCCTCCTCCCCTCGTGAACCTGAGAGTGATCCCCAGACACGTTCCGACTGGGTGGCATGCTTTCAGCCGAAACTGCCGAAAGCATGTGAGCGCGGAACATGCCTACGCCACGGCGAAGACACGCCACTCTGCATTCGAGCCCAATCGCTCCGCTACACCCGAGTCTGACCGTCGCCGTGAACGATCCACTTGTAACTCGTCATCTCCCGCAATCCGCAGGGCCCTCTCGCGTGAAATTTATCGGTGCTGATACCGATCTCCGCGCCCAGCCCCAGTTCACCTCCGTCGTTGAATCGGGTACTGGCGTTGACGATGACCGCCGCCGAATCCACTTCCGATGTGAACCGCGCGGCCGAGCGCACATCGGAGGTGACGATCGCGTCGGTGTGGTGAGAGCCGTATGTCTCGATATGCCGAATCGCCTCGTCGAGATGCTCAACAACCTTCACCGAGAGAATGAGATCAAGATATTCGGTCGGCCAGTCGTCCTCAGTCGCGGGAACCGCCGCGCGAATCAACTCCCGAGTGCGGGAACAACCACGAATCTCGACTTTGGCGGCACCAAGATCGGACGCAACGGCAGGCAGGAACCGGTCGGCAATTCTGGCATGCACCAGCAACGTCTCGAGAGCATTGCAAACGCCCGGCCGTTGGGCCTTGGAGTTCAGCACGATCCGGCGAGCCATGTCGAGATCGGCCGTTTCATCGACGAACACATGGCACACGCCGTCAAGATGCTTGATGACCGGCATCTTCGCCTCGGCGGCGACACGCTCGATCAGTCCCTTGCCGCCACGAGGAATCGTGACGTCGATAAGATCGCCCAACGCCAAAAACTCTCCGACGGCGTTGCGATCGGTCGTCGAAACAAACTGTACGGCATCCGCGGGCAAGCCGCATTCCACGAGCGATTCAACCAGAACGGCATGCAGGGCGGCGTTGCTGTGAAACGCCTCTTTGCCGCCGCGCAAAACCACGGCGTTACCACTCTTCACACAGATCGCAGCCGCATCCACCGTCACGTTTGGACGTGATTCGTAGATGAAAAACACCACTCCCAGCGGCACGCGAGTCTTCGTCACGCGCAAGCCATTTGGCCGGACGTATCCTTCAATGACTTCGCCGACCGGATCAAACAACGTCACGATCTCTTCGAGCGACGCGGCCAGCGCTTCGAGCCGCTGATCCGTGAGCCGGAGCCGATCGATCGCGGCGGTCGAAAGTCCATAACCCGGCGCGGCGTCGAGATCGGCCCGATTCGCCGCCGCGAGCTGACGAGTGTTCCTGCGGATCGCCGCGGCCGATTTCCTCAGCCACTCATTCTTAAGAGCAGAGTTGGCACCAGCCAGACGGCGCGCCGCCACCCTCGCGTTCGACGCCGTTTTGTGTGCATATTTAGCCAGATCAGACATCGCACGCCTCGGAAACCCGCGGAATATCGGCGAGAAGGCGTTTTCTGTCAATCGGGGTACCGTATTGTCCCCGCGACGAGCCTGTCTCTAGAAGCCCAGCTCATTGTAAAGCTTTGCACGAAAGTCCGACCATTCCTCATGTTTGCTCGGCGGCGCTTCGTCGAGCAGGCGCGTCGTCCATTCATCCATACGTCGAAGCCGTTCGGCAAGGACGACAGCGATGACATGCGAAATCCGCAGAGCCGCACGCACGCTCGTCTCTTCGAGTCGAGCGTAGTTTTCAGAGGATAGGTGCAGCGTTCTGACGTCGGTCACGCAGCGCACGCTCGCGGAGTGCGACGCCGTTTGAAAAAATGACATCTCGCCGAATACCGAGCCCGGTCCCAACTCGGCAAGCACGCGCCCGGAACCGTTTCCCCCGATCTTCACGACTTCGCAGCGACCCTGACTGATGACCCACAAGCCGCGCGTCTGTCTTCCCTCCTCCAGGATGACGGCTCCTGGCTCGAACGCCTTCGGCTCCATCAGTTCGAGGACATCTCGTCGCTGAGGCGGCGTCAGTGAATCGAAGATCTCGCAATCGGGTAGATCGCGTGAGGATGCAGTCATCATTACATGCTCCCTATCATGAGGATCGCCGGCTCGATCGCGGCAGCGCGGTTTATGAATGACGAGTCCTCAGAGACCGCCTAGAACCGTTGCCCGCCCGACGCGTCCAATCCCTAACAAGTATGCGGCGACTCGCAAAGGAACTTTTCGGCTCTCGGCGATTTCCCAGACGCGATCGAAGCTTTCGGTCATGATCCGGTCGAGTTCTGTTCGTACCCGCGCAAGCTCCCACTTAAAGTGCTGCCGGTTCTGAACCCATTCGAAATAGCTGACGGTCACGCCGCCGGCATTCGCCAGAATGTCAGGAACGACCGTGATGCCTCTGCGATGAAAGACATCATCCGCTTCCGGCTGGGTGGGATTGTTGGCAGCCTCGACAATGAACTTCGCCCTGACGTTCTCCGCATTATGCGCGTCCAACACGTTCCCCAAAGCCGCAGGAATCAAGACATCAACGTCGGAGGCGAGCAATTCCTCGTTGCTCAAGGCGTCTCCACCTGAAAAGCCTTTGATGCTGCCTCTTTCCTTTGTGAATTGAAGTAGTGCCGGAATATCGAGGCCTTCCGGATTCCAAACGCCCCCCGACGCGTCAGTGACTCCCAAGACCTTCGCGCCTCGCTCGTGAAGAAACGTGGCGGCGAAGCTGCCCACGTTGCCGAAGCCTTGAAGGGCAACCGTGGTATGGTTCACCTTGCGCTTCAGCTTTTCTAAAAGCGCGCACGTGACCGTGACGACGCCGCGACCGGTCGCTTCTTCCCGCCCTTCAGAGCCGTGCAGCTCAACTGGCTTGCCGGTCACGACGGCCGGATTGAAGCCGTGATACTTCCCATACTGGTTCATGATCCAAGCCATGACCTGCGCGTTGGTCGCCATATCGGGCGCGGGAATGTCGGTGTCGGGCCCGATCACGTCGTGGATTTGATCGACGAACTTCCGGGTGAGGCGTTCAAGTTCGCCCTGGCTCAGGTCTTTCGTATTGACCGCGATGCCGCCCTTCGCCCCTCCATAAGGGATGTTGACCACCGCGGTCTTCCAAGTCATCAGCGAGGCGAGGGCGAGCACTTCGTCGGCGTTGACCTCCGGATGGTAGCGCAGCCCTCCTTTCATCGGGCCGCGCGCGTTGTCATGTTGAACGCGGTAGCCGATGTAGGTCGCGATCTCGCCGTTGTCGCGCTCGACGGCGATCTGCACCTTCAGTTCGCGCAACGGAGTGAGCAGAAGCTTCCGCATGTTCGCCGAGAGTCCCATCATGCCCGCGGCCTGATCGAAATAGCGCACGGTCGATTCGTAACTGCTCATCAACTCCTCCCAGCGATATGGTCACGCTTCTGCCCGCTCGCATTCTCATGCTTTTGCCCGGCAGGTCTAGCTTGTGCGGCGATAAGTCGCCGGGGCTCGCCCGCGAAGGCCGAGAGCAGAGAGTCTCGACCCTTGCCTCAGACGCGTCGCCGCAACAATACCACGAGAGCGTTTGTATAGTTCCAAACCATCGCATCGGGCCTGATCAGGATTACTGAAGCGGAGACTGACAATCGCGCTGCATTGAAAATGAGGCGACGTTAGGTCTTAATGCGATCGATATAGCGGGGGCACCTAGTATTTCTTCATTGACCACCTTGAGACAGGAACAGGAATGGCACGCATGGAATCACTTTCGGTCGCCGAATTGGAGCAGATGCTCGATCACCGTCGGGCGGAACTGACCGCGCTCACGACCCGACGAGTCAAGCTTGCATCCGAGCTCGCCGAGTGCGACGCACGGATCGGTCAGTTGGAGGGAACTCGATCAGGCGCAAGAAAGGGTGGCAAGGTCGCACTACGAAAGAAGCCGGGCGGCGGTCGCGGTCGGAAGCAACCCGCTCTTAAGAAGATCATCGTCGAGGTCTTGCAGAAGAGCAAGAAGCCCCTTTCGGTCGATGAGATCGTCGATCGCGTCCAAGCGACGGGTTACAAATCGAGCTCGGACGAGTTTAGAAAAGTCGCCTACCTGAACCTGTTTCACCTTAAGAAGGACGGCGAGATCGAACACGACCCCTCGACGAAGCTCTACAGCGTGAAATCCGCCTGAACGCTTGGAGCACCGGGAACGATGCCACAAGCGGAGATTTCGCAACACGCAAAGCGGGCACTGCGATTTGTCACGGAATTAATGGCCATTCCCGGCCGAAGCGGGCAGGAAGGCCGGGTCGTCGAGTTCGTGAAGCGATCGCTCCTGCGGGCCGGCGTGGCGCCGGGAGCGATCTCCACCGACACGGCACATCGCAAAAGCCCGATCGGCGGCGAGTGCGGCAATCTGATCGTGAAGCTGCCCGGGACGGTTCGGAAGCCTCGGCGGCTGCTCATGGCTCACCTCGACACGGTGCCGCTGTGCGTCGGCTCGCGGCCGGTGCGTCATGGAGATCGCATCCTTCCGAAGGACGGCTCGACGGGGCTGGGAGGCGATGATCGGGCCGGCGTCGCGGTGGTGCTCGGCACGGCGCTGGCGATTCTCGACCGCGGTCTGCCTCATCCGCCGCTTACGCTCTTCTTTCCGGTTCAGGAAGAAATCGGGCTCGTCGGCGCCCGCTTTGCCAGCGTGGGCAAGCTCGGCCGCCCTGCCCTCTGCTTCAACTGGGACGGAGGCGAGCCAAGCCGAGTAATCCACGGCGCGACCGGTGCCTCTGCGATTGAAATCCTCATTCGTGGAATCGCGAGCCATGCCGGCGTGCATCCCGAAGAAGGAGTTTCGGCAGCGGTGATCGCCGCAAAAGCGATCGCCGATCTCGACCGCAACGGTTGGCATGGACTCGTTCGCAAACTGGGCATGACCGGCACGAGCAATGTGGGCGCGGTCGCAGGGGGCGAGGCGACAAACGTCGTAATGCCCGCGCTTCGCCTCCGGGCGGAAGCTCGCAGTCACGATCCCGGCTTTCGAGCGAGGATCATTGATGAGTGCCGCGCAGCTTTCACATCTGCCGCTGATGAGACGACGAACGTCCGGGGCCAGTCCGGCAGCGTGGAATTCGTTTCCGAGCTGCGCTATGAGTCGTTCAGGCTCGCCACCGATTCCATCGTCGTCGAAACGGCGGCGGCGGCGGCGGTCCGTCGAGCCGGATTCACGCCGGACTTCGCCGTCGGAAACGGCGGACTCGACGCGAACTGGATGACCGCGCACGGCCTGCCGACCGTCACGCTCGGTTGCGGACAGCACGACATCCACACCGTCAACGAGTCGCTCGACATCGACGAGTTTCTCACGGCCTGCGGCATCGCACTCGATCTGGCGACGGAACATTCCAGCGCGTGATGCGTTTACGTACCCGCAGCCGCGTGCTCAGGCTGCTCGACGAGATCATGGACGACGGCTTGCCCGCGAGACGCAGCCACTTCGCGACCGGATTCCTCCAGTTGTCGCCGAAGGCGTTCGCCGATTAGCTCGAGCAGCGGATCGGGTTCGCCGCGCCCTGCCCGCTTTTCACGTTCCGACGGCACGTCGATCGCCTCGCACACGTCGAACATCACGCGAAAGCGACCGTAAACACGGATCGCCCCCAGCAGGTCTTCCTCGAGGCGCTCCACCGTTTCGAGAAAGCGTTCCGGCGGAGACTGCGAACCGAGATAGCCTTCCGGATGGAAGTGAAGCTGCTGGGCGAGTGCGGCGTCGTCGAGTTGGCGGCGGAGCCGCTCGCGTTCGACAGCGGAAAGCTGCCGGTCCAGCAGGCTCGGCAGGATCGCGATGCGAATCTCCTTCACTCTGGAGACGACGCTGTCGTCAGCCGCCGCGGAGGTCCACTCTTCTTCGATCGGCCGCAACAGCCGCTCGATCAACCGCCGTCGGCGATCGTGCAGCGAATCGGAGCCGACGGTGCCGGTGGCCTCGATTTCCTTCAGCGACAGCAACGCCTCGCCGATCGCACGCAAGCGATTGAGGAGCGGACGGCGGCTTTGCGCGTGCCAGGTCAGCCGTTGTTCCAGATCTCCCAAAAAGGGCTCAACTGCGGTCTCCACATTGTCGAGGAACACGTACCTCAACGCGACAGGATGGATGACGACTCCCGGCTTCCCTTCTTTCGCAGCTTTCTTGGCAGCCATGCGTGCGATGAAGGTGACTCCGTCCATCAGCGGACCAAGGCGGTCGTTCGAGCGAGAAACCACGCCTTCGGGGAAGATCACCAGCGGCCGTTCGGCGGATGCCAGGATGTCGATCGCCGTCGTCAGGGCCGCGCGGTCCGTGCCCTCACGCAGAATGCTGAACGCCCCGAGCCGCCGCATCATCGACGCCGAGAGCCGATCGAAGAGCCGGTCCTGCTTGAACAGGTGCCAACTCGCCATCGTATAAAGGTGAATACCCGTCTCGCGGACGAGCCATCCCAACGTCATAGGATCGCTGAGCCGGCAGTGATTCGGCGCGAGCAGAACGCCCTTCCCCTGCCGCACCGATTCGCGGAAACGGTCGAGACCTCGGCAGTTCACCTCGACGATGCCGTGCGACAAACGCAGATACTGCGGAAGAACGTAGCGGAAGAACGAACTCCAGGCCCGACCGCGATAGGGCGGAACGAAGCGATAAGGTTCTTCAATGACGATCTTCTGCATCGGAACTCGTCGAGTCCGCAAGAGACGGAACCATTTGGGGGCGAAGGATATCGGGCACCCGACTTTACATCAATTCCTGTTGCCGGGGCCGTTTTCGCGTCGTGCGGCGTCGGTTAGACTTCTTCACCTTAAGAGCCTGCGTCACAGCGGCTCTAGCGGCACACTATTGTGGGAAGCGAAATGCATCCGGGGCTTGCCGATCGTTGGAATCGGCATTGCGATTCTATCGAGCGCGCCCTGCTGGCCTCTCTGCCGGAATGCGGTGACTGCCCGCCCCGTTTGCGCGAGGCGATGGAATACAGCCTGATGGCGGGCGGCAAACGCTTACGGCCGGTGTTGACGTTGTTCGCCTGCGAAGCCTGCGGCGGCACGGCCGCCGAGGCCATTCCGGCCGCCTGCGCTCTCGAAATGGTGCATACCTACTCGCTGATTCACGACGATCTGCCGGCGATGGATGACGATGACCTGCGGCGAGGGCGTCCGACGAATCACAAGCAGTTCGGCGAGGCCCTGGCGATTCTCGCCGGTGACGCATTGCTCACCCGTGCCTTTGAAATCGTCGCCGCCGGCGTTCGGCCTGCCGATGTCGCCGCCGCGTGCTGTGCCGATCTGGCGGCGGCAGCGGGCGCCGCCGGAATGGTGGGTGGCCAAGTGGCCGACCTTGAGGCGGAGGACTTGGCGCCCAGCGGCGATCAGGATGTCGACGGACGGCATCTCGTCGCGATCCATCGCCGAAAGACGGGCGCACTGATCGCCTGTGCGGCTTCTCTTGGCGGCCGGGTTGCCGGCATTAATGAGGAGACACGTCTTTCTCTGGCCGCATTTGGTCGAAACGTCGGTCTGGCCTTCCAAATCGCGGATGATCTCTTGGACAGAACGGGCGACCGCGACAGAATGGGAAAGGGAGTGGGAAAGGATGCCGCGCTCGGCAAGCTGACCTACCCCGGCCTTTACGGAGTCGAAGAAAGCCGGCGGAAAGCGGCGGCGCTGGTCGATGCGGCCTGTTCGGCCGTGGAACCGCTCGGCCCGGCCGGCGAACCGCTCACCGCGTTGGCGAGATTCGTGTTGGAGAGGGACCACTGATCGCGGTCCGTATTTCGGGGGCGAGAGCCTCCTTGCGTCGATGAAACCGGCTCGGCATTTCGGCGCTTGTGGAAAAACGGACATCGCGTTCGATCGGATTGCGGACGCGAACACCCCCCGGAGACTCGCACCCGATGAACTATCAGATTCTGCCGCGGATCACGTCGCCGAAGGATCTCAAGCATCTTTCGCGGGAGGAGTTGTTGCAGCTCGCCGCGGAGGTCCGCGAGGCGCTCTGTTCGGTCGTCGCCACTCGGCCGGCCCACTTCGCGAGCAACTTGGGCGTGGTCGAACTGTGCGTCGCCCTACACCTCGTGTTCGACTTCGCGAAGGATCGACTGATCTGGGATACGGGCCACCAGATCTATCCCCATAAGCTCGTGACGGGGCGATTCAACGACTTTCAGACCATCCGCGAGCGCGGCGGCCTGATGGGTTATCCGAACCCTTGGGAAAGCGATTATGACCTTTTTATGACGGGTCACGCCGGGTCGAGCGTGTCGACGGTGCTGGGCCTGAAAGCGGCCGACGACATCCTGCGGGCGAAGGAGAACCGCAAGAGCGTCGCCGTGATCGGCGACGGCGCTTTGCCGAGCGGCATCGTGTTCGAGGCGTTCAACAACGCCGCGGGCATGAACAAAGACTTGCTGGTGATTCTCAACGACAACAAAATGGGCATCTGCCCGCGCGTCGGCGGGCTGGCCGAATACCTCGATCACGCCCGAACCGCGCCGTTCTATAACGGGCTGAAGAAGGACATTTCCTGGCTGCTCAACAAGGTCCCGCTCGTCGGCGAGACCGTCGAAGGGGTGCTCGCACAAGCGAAAGACGCCGTGAAGGGCTTCCTGCACGGAGGGATGCTGTTTGAGGAGTTGGGGTTCCGCTATATCGGCCCTGTCGAAGGACATGACCTCTTCAAGCTCATCGAAACATTGGAGATGGTGAAGGACGTCCGCGGCCCGGTTCTGCTGCACGTCTTCACTGAGAAGGGTCACGGCTTCGAGCCGGCCTGCGAGGACCCCGTCAAGTTTCACAGCCCGAGTCCGTTTCAACGCACCGACGATGGCCGCGTCGTGCCGGTCAAAAAGAGCGGCAGCCGCGCTTACACCGACGTCGTCAGCGACGCGATTCACACGGCGATGGGAACAGACGAGCGAGTTTGCGTGCTGACGGCGGCGATGTGCGCGGGCAACAAGCTCGAAAAGATTCGCAGCGATTTTCCTAAGCGATTTTTCGACGTCGGCATTTGCGAGGGGCATGCCGTCGCTTTCGCGGGCGGGATGGCGAAGGCGGGGGCGAAGCCGATCGTCGATATCTACAGCACGTTTCTGCAGCGCAGCTTCGACCAGGTTTTCCAGGAAGTCGCCCTTCAGAACCTGCCGGTCGTGTTCACGCTCGACAGGGGCGGACTCGCGGGGGCCGATGGCCCGACGCATCACGGCGTGTTCGACAATGCCTACATGCGAATCTTCCCGAACATGACCGTCATGGCGCCGGGTGACGAATCAGACGTCGAAACGATGCTCGACTTCGCTCTGAAGCACAACGGTCCGACATCACTGCGGTATCCGAAAGCCGCCGCCGAGCGAGTCGAGCGTCGCGTCGCGCCGGTTGAGTTCGGCAAGGCCGAAATCTACCGCTGGGGCAAAGACGGCATGTTCGTCGCTTATGGTGCGATGTTCCCCACGTGCGTGACGGCTGCGGAGCGACTGAAAGACGAGGGTCTCGACGTCGGCGTCATCAATGCACGTTTTGTGAAGCCGATAGACATCGCCACTCTCGGGCGGGCTATCGAAGAGTGCCCTTTCCTGATCACGGTCGAAGAGAATACGCTGCCGGGCGGGTTCGGGTCGGCGGTCCTCGAAGTCGCCAATGCCGCTGGGCTGCGAACCGATACGATTCGGGTGCTTGGCCTGCCCGACCAGTTTGTGGAGCACGGCGATCGTGAGGAGATTCTCGCGGAGCTTGGCCTTGATGCCGACGGTCTGGCCGCAACAGCCCGATCGCTTGCCGACCGGGGCACTTATCACGCGTCGAAGTAACCGCGCAAAACGATCACAGCGCCGAACGGCATTTCGACATCAGTTTCATCAGAGGGTTGCACGGATGCAGACCTTCCGCGGATTGATCGTTACCTTAGTTGTCCTCTTTGCGCGGCCGACTCTCGCGGCAGAGCGGTTTCTGCTCGCCGAGGACTCCTCGCCGGGCAGCACGTGGTCTGTTGACAATCAGGTGACGGGCAACGGCACTTTCGAGTTTCAGCCGGGCGCGAACGCCAATGGCGCAGTGAAGCACCCCGTCGAGATCAAGGCGACGTTTCGTTACAGCGAGTGCCGTCTTCCTTCTGCCGGACGCGATGAAGCCGCCTGGCGAGCGTTACGACTCTACGAAGAAGCGACATCGGGAATCAGCGTCGGCGGGCATGCCTCGTCGCCCCAATTGCGTTCTGATCGTCGTCGGATCGTCGTCAGAGCCGACCGTGCGGGACTGTTGCCGTATTCGCCCGACGGCCCCCTCACTTCGCAAGAGGTGGAGCTACTGCCGTCACTAGGCGATCCACTGCTGCTTGCGGCACTGCTTCCTGAGCGAGAGGTGACGGTCGGTGAGTCATGGAATCCGCAACCCTGGGTCGGTCCCGCCCTTGCGGGAACGGAAGTCTCGTTCAATAGCGGCATGACGTGCCAACTTCAATCGGTGGCTTCCGGCCAAGCCCTGATCAAGGTCGATGGCACGGTCTCTGGCGCTGCGAAGGGATCCACCTCTGAAACCACGTTGGCCGGCTCCATCGCCTTCGATGTGAACCTCAAGACGATCGTTGCAGGCGAGCTGACGCAAACGGAAAAGCGTTCAATCGGCCCCGTGACGCCGGGAATGACGCTCAGGCTCACGTCGAAACTCAAGAAATCCGCGGCAGAACCTTCCCGGCTCATCGAGGCCGAAGAAATCGAAGCCATTCCCCTCGAGCCGAGCGATGAGGCACTACGGATCGAGCACCCACTCGACTTCGGAGCGAAGCTGGTTTGCGAGCGTGACTGGATCGCCATTCAGCAGACCGGAACCCTGCTCGTCCTCAGGCTCCTCGACCACGGCGGAATCGTCGCACAATGCAACATTGCCCCTGCCCCGAACGTCCAGCCGGGCGCAAGAACTGATGAACGCCAATTCCAGGACGACATACGCAGATCCCTCGGTGCCCAACTGAGCGAGATCGTATCGGCAGAAGAGGTGAAGGGACCGACAGCAATGAGAATCTACCGAGTGACCGCCGTTGGAAAGACCGACGAGTCCGACATGGTCTGGCGATATTATCTTCTATCGTCGCCGGACGGTCGACAGGCCGCGCTCGTATTTACCTCGGAAGCGTCTCAGCTCCCCCGCCTGACCGATCGAGACCTTGAACTCGTAAACTCGATCGAGTTTCTTGCGCAGAACGGACCGAAGGTCGCGACGCCCAAATCGCTCTCGTCACCTCTCAAATGAAAGAAACGGCAAGCGATCCACTACGATCATCGACCATGGCGCGGCGCCACCTCGGATGCGCCGGCCGATCAACGCGAAGAACCGTCACGACCGGAAGTTCGTGAGCTGTGACATCAGACGAACGTCCAGTTGCACATCGATCCGACGCAAAGCCGCGGCCTACAGTCGTATGGGCCACTGTCTTTCAAAGTGGTTCCGGAGCGCGCGGAAGGCGGACTCTGATGGTCGATGGCATGACTCTCGCGCTCGGGACGGCTGCGACGATGGGCATCGTAGTCGCCGCCGCTGGAGGCTATTCCGTCGGCTATCGCTCGGCAGCGACAGCCCCCGCTCGGCTGATCCGACGCGCCGGCCGCGATTCGGAACGCTGCCTCTCCGAGGCGGCTGCGGCCATCGATGTCGCTGGACGGCTTTGTGACGCGGTCGCCGGGGCATCTGCCGCAACCGAACGCCAGATTGCTACGATTGCAGAGCGTCACGATCATCTTGCCGAGGCACTTTCTCGTCTGCGGATGACGATACGAACTTCCGATCCGGCAGCCGCGGCCAAAATCGAATGGAATCGTGAACCACTCGATGCGGAAACGGAACTGCCGAACCGCTCGGCGTTCGAGGCAAATATTGAAATCTTTAGGGCGCAGACGAAGAATGCTCCGCTTGGAGGCGTGCTTTTTATCTCGCTCGACGATGCCGTTCGCCTGAGGAAACGTGTCGGCGAGGGAAACTATCGCAACGTTTGCCAAAGCGTCGCGCGTGTTCTCTGCCGGGCTGGCCGCGAACTGGATCTGGCGTGCCGGATCGACGGGGAGACGTTCGCGCTGCTGATGCCCGACCCGGATCCGCACGACGCTCTCGACCACGCGAACGCGGTTCGCGACACCTTCCGCAAGCATCCGTTCCGGCTTGGTCCCGACGGCCCCGAGTGCCTCGTCACGGCCAGCTTCGGGTTTACCCCCGTGCTTGCGTCGGATGAATCGCGGCTGATCATGGATCGGGCTCGCGCCGCGGTTTCTCGCAGTCGGCGGTGGGGGCGAAATCGCCTGCACGGTTATGACCCTGCGGGCCGAGGGTTTTCGCTCATCAAGCACACTTCGCTTCCGACCGAGCACCGCCCGGCGGCTGCCGCTCCGATCCGCTTGTAGAGTCGGCTTGCCGAGCCAACGTATCGACGCGTGCCGGTGAGCGGGTCTTGTCCGGCTTTCCCGCCTCTACTACACTTGCGCGCTGCGTGTTTTGCCGCCTCGGACGGCGGCGACCGTCGTCTTTCTCTGCTCACGGAACTGGCCCGATGATGTTTCGACGTTCTCCGCGTGCGGCGGTCCTGTCCCTTGTCGCGGTCGCGGCGCTTGTCGCGACGGGCCTGGTCGCCCAAGGCGGGCCTCGTGCCGAAGACGCGACGACGGCCAAGCTCGTCGCTCAGATGGTGGAAAAGTTCCACATCAGCCAGAAGCCGCTCGACGACGAGATTTCGAAGAAGACGTTCAACAAGCTGTTGACCGACCTCGATCCGATGAAGCTTTATTTCCTGCAGAGCGATATCGACGAGTTGTCACCCTACAAAACGCAACTCGATGAATTGACGCTGGCGGGCAACACCGAGTTCGCGCACGTCGCGTTCGATCGATACCTTAAGCGTCTCGACGAACGAATCGCTTACGCTCAGCAGTTGATCGACAGCGATTTCGATTTCACCAAGGATGAGTCGATCGCAACCGATGCGAAAGAACTGCCTTGGGCCAAAACCAACGACGAAGTCAACGACCGGTGGCGCAAGCGAATCAAGTACGACGTGCTCTCTCTGAAGCTCGACGACAGCGCATTGAAGAAGCCGCACGTTCCCGGCACGCCCGAATCCAAAACCGGTGACCACGAAGCCGGCAAGACGGTTTCAATCGCCGAAATTCGTGATCGACTTCACAAACGGTACAAGAATATCCGCCTCACGGCCCAACAGACCGACGATTCGGAGAAACTTGAGATCTATTTGTCGTCGCTGACGCACAGCTTCGACCCGCACTCGAGCTACATGTCGCCGAACACGCTTCAAGACTTCCAGATCAGCATGGAACTGCGTCTGGAGGGTATCGGTGCCGAACTTCGGAGTGAGGATGGTTACGTCACCGTCAATCGCGTCGTGGAAGGCGGAGCGGCGCACAAAGATGGACGGCTCAAAGCCGGCGACAAGATCATCGGAGTTCGTCAATCGAATGAGTCGCAGTTCACCGACGTCGTCGAGATGAAGCTGACGAAGGTGGTGCAACTCATCCGCGGCAAAGCCGGCACAAAAGTCGTGTTGCAGGTTAAGACGGCTGGCGGCGACACGAAGGATTATGAACTCACGCGGCAACAGGTCGAACTCAACGATGCCGCTGTGCGTGGCGAGATTCTCGACACCGGCAAACTGCTTGGTGATCGTTC
>JACCRE010000211.1 GCA_013813775.1 Planctomycetaceae bacterium | reverse complement strand
TCCCGATGCTCCGCGAGCGCCGCGGCGAGTCGGGACGCCTTTTCCGGAAAGATCGTGAGCAGCGTGATTTCGAAGCGAGCGGCTTGAATCAGCCGTCGGAAACCCGGCTGTCGCCAGTGGCGGTCGATGTCTTCGCGGAGGGATTGCAGACTGCGGTCCCAGCGGCCTTGCCGATGGGCGTCCAGTCGGGCCAGCCCCATCCGTCCGCCGCCTGCGGGATCGAAGTAGTAGCCGCCGGGGAGGCCGCTCGACGGCAGATCCGGGAACGTGCCGATCAGTTCCGCTGTATTCAATCGTCGTCGGGGTTCCTCGCCGAGGCAGCAGAACTGGAGCAGCGCAAACGCTCGCAGCTTGGCAGATTCGGAAAGCCTGCCTGCGCGTTCGGGATCAAGTCCGCAGTGGGCCGCTCCCGTCGGAGTCAGCGACCAATACCGGACGCCTTGGTACAGCCAAGCCGAGCGAATCAGCACCACCGGCAGAGCCGGTGGTATGAGGAAGGCCCCTAAAAGGGGCCGTCGGGTCAACCGCTACATCAATTCGTCGAACAAGCTTTATTCTTGGACACGCGAGCGTCTCTCGTGTTCCCGGCTGTCACGAGGAATCATCGCTTCATCCGACTTTGGCGTTTCTCACGCAGCGGCCACTCTACCAGAATCCTTTCGCCAGAACGGAGCCATGTGCCCTGACTGATTCACGCCGGATACGGCAGAGCCTTTTCAATTCTCACCGGCAGAGCCGGTGGTTTAGGACCATGAATAAGAGCTTCAAGCCAGCCAATGACTCGAATGAAGACGAATCAAAGAGTCGCGGAAGGGAGTCCCTGACGGTACTCTAATTTCCATCCGGTCTGATTCGAGTCATGCTTCGCGTGATTCACGGGCCCATCGCAGCGAGTCAAAAGACGTTTGATGTCAGGTGGAAGCTTGATCGGTTCGACTTGACGGTCACTGGATTTCTTATGAACGAAGACTGGCGGAGCCGCACCGAACCGATCGCTTTGCCGCCGCCCGCTCTCTCGCGGCGGCAGGTCTGGCTGATCGTGGCGGGCTTTCCCGCGCTGTACCTGCTCAACAGCTTCACACCCTGGTCGATGGGGCTGTTCCGCGACGGCGACCAAAGCTGGTGGCCGGCCTTCTTCGTGTCCGTGGCCGTGCTGCATTGGATGTCGGTCTTCGCCGTCGTCTGGACGATGCGGCGGAACCGACAAGAGCTGCGGCAGATCGGTTTTCGGATGCGAGTGCCCGGCATGCTCGCCTATTTCGTCGTGGTGATCGCGGTCGGCGTCGGGCTGGTTCTGCTACGACAAACGTGGCCGCCGCCCGAATCACCGCTTGAGCCGTGGGCGATCTTGTACCCGGTCACGCTCGGCCAGAAGATCGCATGGATCGGCATCTCGCTCACGGCGGGATTCTGCGAGGAGTTCGTCTACCGCGGCTTCGCGATCCGGGCGCTTCAGGGGCGCGGCTTCCGCACCTGGCAGGCCGTCGCGCTGGCGTCGGTCTCCTTCACGCTCCTGCACGGCATCGCGGGCGTGATTCTCTTCCCGGTCTACTTCGCGTTCGGGCTGCTGTTCGCCGGCCTGTTCCTGTGGACGAAGCGGCTGGCGCCGGTGATGTACGCACACGCCCTCTTCGACGTGCTGGCAGTGCTGGCGGTTTGACCTGCTCTGCAATAACGCGATCCTGCGGAAGGATGTATGGCACGCGACGATTTTGAAGTGGACAAGACGGCTTTCTCGGTCGTGCCTTTGTCGCAGGCCGATGACGACCGGGAGTACTGGCTGAGCAAGTCGCCCGAGGAACGGCTTCGGGCCATGGAACTGATCCGACGGACCCTCTATGGCTACACCGATCCTTGTCCGCGACTTGAACGCGTTCTTGAAGTTGCTCGACGCGAACGGAATTGAAGGCTCTCGGCAGATCCGATGCGCGTGTGCCATTCCAGGCTGCCCGGAAGTTCGCGATTCGCAAACTCGATGTGAATCACGAAGCGATGCGACTCACTCCGGGGGTCGCTCCGCCAGGTCGCCGACGAACCCCTCGACCCCCTCATGATCGAAGATCACCGGCACGCCGCCCGGGCTGACGAAGATCGCAACCCCCTCTCGATGCACCAGCGCTCGGGGGTGGTCCACTTCGAATTGCCGACCGCTCAGGAGGACGACCGTGAACGGCCGGAACGGCGAGCGCTCCTGGAACGCCTGAAGGGTGTGTTCAAAGTTGTCGGCGGTCATCGACGACTCCACGTGCGGTCGGTGTTTATCCATCCTACCGCCGTTCCGACCGCGGGCCAATCCGGGGCTCGCCGACACCTCGCTGGGTGCAATGCTCTCATGCGGTCGCTATGGGCAGCAACCGCACGGAATGACGCCGCCGCGCGACCCCGACGCTCGGTCGCGGCGGCGGGAGAGCATGGCACTCGGCGTTGTGCCAGGTGGGGCGGCCCGGTCTGCTGCAGCGCGTTGTTCGGCCCGGCCTATGCTTCTCTCTGGTACTTCCAAGCCTCGTGGTCCAGGATCCGCGGCGTAAGTTGCGGGTACTTGCCCGCGAGTTGCCTGCACGCGGCCCGCATCAACGAACCGGCCTCCCGGACGGCTACGGAGCGCGACAATGCAGATTGCGGGAACCGCAACACCATCCTGTCGGGTTTGATGAAGTCGTCAGAGCCCGCCAGCATCCAGAAGTACTGTAGCGAGATACCGCTGCCCTGGCCCGGGATGGCCCGGATGTCGGCTTCAAATTGCGCGCTATCCGCAACGCGGGGCACATCCTGAAAGAAATCGACACCGTGGGCGTGTAGACAGTGGGCGAACCGGCCGACCGCGTCGGCCTTGAGAATCCCGTTCTTGGTCGAGGTCCGCTGCCGGCTACCGTACGCCTTGGCCGCCATCTGCTCCGGGTCAGTCTGCTCAGGGCGCTCGCAGAAGGCGCTTATGGACTCCTGCTCGGAGATGGGCGGCAGTGCCGTCGAAGGTCGGATGCGGCACTGCCTCGTGAACTCGCAGAACCGAGCAACCACGTTCCGGGTTCCCGCGTATCGGACTCCAATCGAGAACACCGCATCGATGACGCAAAGCGGCAGACTCTGGTAACGATACTCCTCTCCAAGTGAGGCAGTGGCAGTACTCGCTCAGCGTGCGTGGCGACAACAACCGCGTCCGATTCCAGACTCATGAGTGAAGCCACCGAGTTCTTTCGCCGAACTTGTTTATAGGTAGTTTCTGCCTCTCACCTGTGGGCATCATATTTGCGGTCTTATCCCGCAGGCAGCGACTTGTCGTAAGTCGATCCATATCTGAAGGTTGATCCGCTGTCCCGCCCTTCCCCGCGTGATAGGCCGTTTCCGCCTAACGCTCATCGGACCGGCGACCGCGCGGCGTCGGTATCTCCCCACCGCCGCGGGCGAGAGCCCTCTCACCGCCCCTTCCCCGCCTTCGCGAAGTCTCCCGCGGCGACGAGCACGAACTTGTCGGGATCGACGTGCCTCTTGAGGGCTGCGACGACCTGTTCCGGCGTGAGAGATTCGATCTTCGATTCCAGGTCGGCGTAGAACGCCATCGTGCGGTCGTATTCGAGGTTCTCGGCGAGCGTCTGGGCGAGCGTCGCGTCGTCGGCCCGGCTCACCTGCTGGGATTGCAGGTAACCGCGTTTCGCGTCCTCGAGTTCCTGCGCGGTCACGCCTTCCTGGATGAGGCGGTCGAACTCCTCGCGGATGACCGCCTTGAGCTTGTCCATGTTCTCGGGATTGGTGATCGCGTAGATGTACATCACGGCCCGCTCGTCGAGCGTCTGGGCGTTGAAGCCCGAGCGCACGCCGTAGCTGAGGCCTTCCTGCTGGCGA
The DNA here is from genome assembly GCA_013813775.1 of Planctomycetaceae bacterium. GTDB lineage: Bacteria > Planctomycetota > Planctomycetia > Planctomycetales > Planctomycetaceae > JACCRE01. The sequence goes on along the minus strand of JACCRE010000211.1, from coordinate 57,978 downwards.
ACGCGATCACCGAGCCGTGACGAGAGCGTGCCGCCTCCCAGAATGAAGTTGCCGATGACGAGCGCCGGATAATCGGGGTCAGCCGTCGAGAGCGGCAACGCCGTCGCCGAGAAATAGAAGGCGTTCTTCTTGTCGGGGGTCTCGATCGACTCGCTCTTGCCGGTGAGATCTTCAGGCACAAGCTGCGGCAATCGCGCGTAGTCCGCGCTTGCCTGCCACCCGTCGAGATCCTTCTTGAGCGACGCCAGAGCCGCTTCCTTGTCGAAGCTGCCGACGACGACGAGTTCACCGTGCTTGCCGTTCAGGAAATCGTCGTAGAGCGTCTTCACATCGTCGCGGGTCACCGACTTGATGTCCTCGATCTGTTCTTCGAGGGTCGGCACATAACGGGGGTCGCCCTTTTCGTAAGGAGCGATCGCCCGGCGGACCGTCGTCTGGGCGAGCGCCCCAGGTTCGGTGAGCTGGCTCTCGATGCCGGCGACGTCGGCCTGCTTGATAAGTTCCAGTTCAGCTTCCGGGAGCGTCGGCTCGCGGAGGATCTCCGCCACCAGGTCGAGCACCTCGGGAAGCGTTTGCGACTTTGTCTGGATGCTGATCGTCGCGACGCCGGGAGTTCCCGCGGTCGAGAGTCGCGCGCCGAGCCGATCGAGTTCGTCCTGAATCTGCTGACGGGTCTTCGACATCGTGCCGCGCGCCAGCAATCGTGGCAGCAGTTCCGCGGCGGTCGCCTTGCCGCGCAAAGCGTCGACGTTGCCGTAACGCAGATTCAATCGCACGACGACGCTATCACCGCGATTCTTCTTTTCGAGCAACGCGACCTTGAGTCCGCCGGGGAACTCGCTCTTCGCCGTCCGCTGTTCAATATTCAGCGGAGCCACGTCGAAGGCTTCGCCGGCCGTCAGGTCTTCGCGGCCCTTGTACTCGCCGATCGCGGCGGCGAGATCGGCGGGCGGCGACGGCACGGGCACGCTTTGCGGCTGCTCGGTCGGCAGGAACAGGCCGACCGTGCGATTGTTCCGCTTGAAATACGTTTCGGCGACGGCGTTGACGGCGTCGGGAGTCACCTCTTCGAGCCGGTCGCGATAAAGGAAGTAGAGACGCCAGTCCCCCATCGCCGCCCATTCCGAAAGCTCGATGGCGATCTGGCCGCTGTCGGCCGCGGCGAGCTCCCGTTGCTTCAGGAGCTTGCGCTTGGCTCGATCGACTTCTTCGGCGGTGATCTTCGCGGTGTCGACGCCTTCCACGACCTCGATCATCTTCGCGAGCACGTCTTGCGCGTCGTTGCCGGCGTTGACCTCGGCGACGAAGCGGATCACGCCCGGATCGTGCAAGGCGAACGCGCCGCCCGAAACACTCGCGGCGAGCTTCGTCTCGACGAGCGCCTTATAGAGCCGTCCCGACGGGGCTGACGTCATCACGCTCTCGAACACGTCGATCGCGGGATAGCCTGGGTCGGAACCCGCGGGAATGTGATAGACCGCGCCCGCCAGCGCGAGCTTGCCCACGCGCCGCAGCAGCACCGATCGCTCGCCGTCCTGCGGCGGCTCTTCGGTATAGGTCCGCGGCAGTTCACGTTCGGGCTTGGGGATCGCTCCGAAGTATTTCGCGGCGAATTCCAACGCTTTCTGCGGCTCAAAGTTGCCGGCGATCACCAGCATCGCGTTGTCGGGCTGGTAATACTTGCGATAGAAGGCCCGCAGGGCTTCGATCGGCACGCGTTCGATATCGGCGCGGTTGCCGATGGTGCTTTTGCCGTAGTTGTGCCATTCGTAGGCCGCCGAGACGAGCCGCTGGCCGAGAATCCGAGACGGGCTGTTCTCCCCCTGCTCGAATTCGTTGCGGACGACGGTCATTTCGCTGTCGAGGTCTTCCTTGCGGACGAAGCTGTTCATCATCCGGTCGGCTTCGAGACGAATCGCGAACTCCAGGTTCTCTTCGCTCGCCGGCAGCGTCTCGTAATAGTTCGTGCGGTCGAGCCAGGTCGTGCCGTTGAAGCGTGCGCCGCGTTCCTGCAAGACCTTGGGCACCTTCGGATGGTCGGGCGTGCCTTTGAACAGCATGTGCTCGAGCAGGTGGGCCATGCCCGTCTCGCCGTAACCTTCGTGGCGGCTGCCGACGAAAATCGTGTTGTTGACGGTCACGGTCGGCTTCGAATTGTCGGGGAACAGCAGCACCTGCTGGCCGTTGTCGAGCCGGTATTCGGAAATGCCTTCGATGGTTCGCACGTGAGTCACGCCGGGAGTCTCTTCGTCCTGAGAGGCGGCCGCCGCATCGGCGGCGCCGGCGCGGCTGATGATGAGAAAAGGCAAGAGCAGCAGGCATGCTGCACGTCGTCCCTGGCCGTTCATAGAGAATCCGCTCGAACTGGGAAAGAAGACCATCGTCGCGAGGACAGGCAGGATACCAGACGCCCGGTGTCGGTGCGTACCAACACGCGGCCCGACTTCTCGCGGCAGGGCGACAGCCGTGGGCGCCGCAGGTTTCGGGAACTTCCGGAAGCTTGTTGGCGTCGAACCGCCGCAAGCGAGATTCAGGCCCCCCGCCACAACCTGGGCGCGGCCCCGAGCAGCATACCAGTCAGCAGACCGACTCCGTGAGCCACGTTCGCGATGGGACCGAACATCCCCGCGACACAGGCAAGCAGGAAAATCAGCATCCAGACGACCATATCGCGAGGCATCATGAACCCCGAACGGGGGATTAGCCTGGCACGCATCCAGATGAAGCCGAAAAGGGCGGTGACGACGCCCGACATACCCAGAAACAAAGGATTCGGGTTGAGGCCAACGTCTGATTTAAGTCCATTGGCAAGATCGAAGCCGAATCCGAAGTCGAAGTAATACTCGGCGAGGTTCGAAGCGATCGCAGACACCAACACCAGCATCGCCAGCCTCCAGGAACCACGGACTGTCTCGACAGCCCCGCCGAGCAGCCAGAGCCATGCCATGTTGAGCGGCAGGTGCAGGGAAACCGGCCCAGCATGCGGGAAAATTGGGGTGACCAGTCGCCAAATCTGGCCGGATCGAATGTCATTCAGCCCATCCCATTCCGGCCGAGGAAGGCCTTGCACTGCGACGATCTGGTACGAAGCGATGCTCATCGCTTGTCGGGTGCGAGCCCCGAACTCGTTGCCCGGCCATTCATTGCCAAACCATAGGGCGAGGCACACCACGACGCTCGCTCCGATCAAGCCGCATGTGACGGGAAGGCGTCGCCAGGCGGGGCCGCGGTCGAGCGGGCCGGGCTTCGTCGGCTGCGAAGGGATCTCGTCAACCGCGACCGAAGAGGGGGGCGAATCGAAGCGGGCCGCAGTCGGTTCCGCCTCGAACGCCTCGAATTCGTGGCGGGCGGCGGCAAGTTGGTCTTCGTTGTTGATCCAGACGCCCACGCGGCCGTCGGCCTCCGGTCGCAGATCAGTGGCGATTCCGCGGGTGCGGACGGCGGCGGCGAAGCGTTCCGCATGTCTGGCCGCGAGAGTTCCAAGCTGTCGCATCGTGTCCGAAGGATTAAAAGGAGATTACGAGTTCTTCTGAAAGATTTTTACGAATGACCCCTGCGGGTCGGCGGGTATAATCTTGGCGGCCGTGCGTTTGGTATCGGCTGACCCAAGATAGCCGGTCCCGCGGGCCAAGGCACCGGTGAAAGGGATGAGGCTTTGTCGGAGGGGGAAAAAGATCCCGTCTCGGCAAGCCGTGCGGCCGATCAGACGTGGGGAGTAATGGCCGCCCGGCGGAGCTCCTGTGTCTGTCGTGGACTTCGAGAGTGTTGAAAACGGAAAAATCTCTCAAGTTTCGTTGCAACCTCTAGTACACGCCTCTATCGTCGAATGATCCCCCCTAAGATTCCGGCGTTTCCTGCGCCGGACGATTCGCGTTTTTACCCTTGCAGTGCCGTTGCTCTCGCGTTCTCTCACGCTTCTGGTCGCTCGCAAGACGCGGACCCTAAGCGGCGAAACGGGATGCGGTGAAGCGGGGCCGAAACGCACCGAAGCGTAGTTCACATCGCGGTCTCCTCGCGTCCACAGCAAGCACTTTTTTTGTCTCGGAGTTCGAGAATGTCCTATCGGAAGTCGTCTCTGCGCCCGCAACGCTCCCGCCGATCCGCCCCCGTCGCCGCCCGCGTCTGGCAGCATCGCACGCTCACGCCGAGCTTGGAGTCGCTGGAAGAGCGCGTCCTGCTCAGCGTGGGGGCGATTCTGGACGGCCTCAACGACCACGGGCTGGAGATCCGCAACGCACAGGCCGCCGGCCTGGCCTCGATCAACATCACCTCGTCGTCGAACGCTCAGCTGAGCGGCAACAGGAACGGCTCGGGCCTGTGGATCGAGCTGAGCAACGGCAACGGCGCGCTCAATTCCCTGAAGAACATCACGATCACCGACGTCACGATCGCGAACAACGCCAACGCGGGCGCCGTGATCCGTCTGACGAACATGTCGCTCGATTCGCTTGTGATCGATCGCGCGAAGATCACCGGCAACGGCACCAACAACGCCCTGCACAACGGCGGCGCCGGTCTCGTGCTCGATCTCACCAACACGACGATCAAGCAGCTCACGATCTGGGACAGCACGAACAATCTCGCGCCGGCGTTCGTGAGAAACGCCAACAGCGGGGACAGCCGCTTCAGCAACAATGCCTTCGACGGCATTCACATGCTCGGCGCGAACGTGTCGATCACGAACATGCGGTTGTCGGGCAACGTGGTCACCGGCAACGTCGGCACCGGCATGTTCGTTGACTTGAAGGTCGCGAACGTCGGAACGCTGGCCCTTGAAGACAACGAGGTTCGCAACAACACGCGGAACACCTCGACCCCGCTGGCCTTCCAAAGCGGCTCGGGCATTCGCTTCCAGACGAACCGCACCAATCTCGGCTCGGTCAGTGGCAAGGTGATCTACAACTCGATCACCGGCAACACCTCGCACGGCATCTCCTTCCTCGCCGAGTCGCTGATCCCCGGCAACATCCCGACCAACGCCAAGTCGAACTTCGACCTGGGGGTGTTCAACGACAACACCTTCGCCAACAACGGCGGCTCCGGCGTTTCGGTCGATCTTCGTCAGCAGACGACTTGGGACGCCGTGCTGCTGCGAAACACGTTCAGCGCCAACGGGCTGCGCGGCTTCGATCTGAAGGCCGCCGACACGGCGGGGGCCTTCAATGTGCAGATCGGCGGTCTCGCCACGAATCCGCAAGGCGCGTTGATCAACGGGAACGCCTTCACGAACAACTTCGGCTCGGCGATCGCGATCGAGCTGAACGATCTCACGGGAAGTCTCGAGAACGCCACGGGCCGGTTCCTGATCTTCGGCAACGTGATGACGGGGCAGCGCGCCCTGAACAACGTTTACGCCGGCGAGGGCATCCGCGTGCGGGCCCGCGGCGACGTCACCCGCCAGAACGGCGCGGCGGTGCTCAGGGATTTGATCATCGATCGGAACGTCATCAACGCCAACGCCGGCGACGGCGTGCGGATCGACATCTCGGAAGATTCCGAGCTGACGAACCTGCTCATCGGCAACTCGACGGGGGTCAACCAGACGTTCGACGTGAACGGCGCTCTCGACGGCGGCGGCACGGTGCCGACTCAGCAGGCCGACGGAAACGTCATCACGAACAACGGCGGCAACGGCATCTCGATCATCCGCCTCAGCTCGGCGTTCGTGAAGAACATCCGGATTCTCGACAACCGCATCACCGGGAACGCCGAAGGGCTCTACCTCCAGGCGAGCAACACCTTCCAGACGGTTCCGAACGCGGCCCGACCGAACCTTCGCGTCGTGACCGACTTCACGATCCAGACGAACGACCTTTCGAACAACCGCCTGAACGGCGTGCACCTGAAGACCGAGTTCGACGCGGTGCTGCTCGCCGACATGCGGTACAACCGCATCGACGGCAACGCCCTCAACGGCGTGCGAGTCACCGGGCTGGAGCTCTCCGGAAACGACTTCGAGAACGTCGGCGGCCGCTGGGTCAAGAACGCGATCACCAACAACGGCCTCGGGCTTTCGGCGGCGCTGATCGCCGCCGGTCACGGCAACGGCATTCGCATCGAAAACGTCGTCGGCAGCATCAATCCGCTGATCATCGGCCAGGACGGCCTCGACGTCCTCGATCGGCAGAGCCTCGGCAACTTCATCGCCTTCAACGGCGAAGACGGCATCGAGATCGGCGCCCGCGGCGGCTCCACGAGCGGCGGCGGCACCACGACCGTTCCGGTCGACGTCCGCGACGGCCTCGAGATCGTCAACAACCAGATCATCAGCAACGGCCAGAACGACCTCACCGCCGGTACTCCCGATCCCTACACCGCGGGCAAGGGCATCGACATCGAGGTGCTGCAGTTTCAGCCCCGCGAGTTCCGCATCGATCGCAACACGATTCAGGGCAACGCGGGCGACGGCGTCGAGCTCAACAACCGCGGCGGCAAGATGCGAATCACCGCCGTCGGCAACTTCATCGACTTGAACGGCGGCCGCGGCGTCGATCTGCTCAATCAGACCGGGCCGATCGACATTCCGGCCGAAGCCTTCATTCGCTTCGGCGACAAGGCGACGACGCTCGTCGAGGGAGTGCAGGTTTCGAACCGGAACGTCCTGACGCGCAACGGCCTCGAAGGCTTCTACGTCGTCAACACCTCGGCACCCAACCAGACGCAGGACGTCGACGCCGAGGCCGCCTTGGCGACGTGGACGATCACCCAGCGGGGGATCCAAGCCGACGTCACGGTCAATCTGGTGCTCGACATCGAGAACAATGAGATTCGCGACAACGGACTCGGCGTCGCCGACACCGGCTCACCCGCGAGCACGCTCGGCGGCACCGGTCTCGTGCTGCGGGTCGGCAGCCAGAACAGCGCCTCCTTTTTCGGCACGGTGCCGGACATCACGGGCGAGGCCTTCGTGTTCGGCGACGCCGCTCGTGCGGGCGTCGGCACCAACACCTTCTCCGGGGGCGGCGCGGTCAGCGGCGGATTCGGGATCAGTGCGAACGGTCGCGTGAATGCCCGGATCGTGAGCAACGAGTTCTCCGGCAACGGCGGTGACGACGTCCTGATCGAAGCGTTCGTGTCACTCCTGCCGCGGACGACGACCGGTGAATGGAACGACCAGTTCTTCCGCAACATCGACAACTACGACCGCGACCCGCTGTCGCGCCTCAACATGGTGTTCCTCGGGAACACCGGCGATTCGATCGACGTGGTCCGGGGAACGGGCGCAAACGACGAGCAGACGTACTCTTACACGAACGGTGAAGGCGACTTCAAATCGCGTACGGTCAGGCCCGGGCCGAATCCCAGCGGCCCGTTTGGCAGCAACCAGGCCGGCCGCGACCGGCTCGTCACTCGCGTCGCCGACCGTCCGTTGAGCATCGGGGTCAATGGAGCGCTGAGGTCCGCCTATCCCGACACCTATTCGGGCCTGTTCTCCTTCGGTCAGCCGTTCAACGGCCCCAACACGCCGCAAACCGGCTTCGGAACGTTGCCGTCTGGAAGTCTGGGCGTGATCAACGGATCCGACGCCACCGGCCCTGTGGTCATTTCGGTCGCGTCCCGCACCGGCGTCGTCCAAGGTGCGACGAACGTCAATAACGTCGCCGAAATCGTCTCGCCGGCACACGGTCTGTTCACCGGAGATCGGATCTACATCGAAGGGACCACAGGCGGATTCACGGAGATCAATAACGGGCCGAACTTCCGAGGCCGGCCCGCCTATTGGGACGTCATTCGCGTCGATGCCAATACGTTCCGGATCCAGAACCCGATCACCGGGGCGATCATCGCCGGCACCGGCACGTTCGGCGGCAGCCCCGTCTGGACGCTCGTTGCGGGGGGCACCGTGTCGGCGGCGAGCAACACCGATCCGTCGCTGCTCACGATCAACAACCACGGGCTGGTGAACGGCAACCGGATCACGATCTCGGGGGCTCGAGGGAACACCGCGATCAACAACGGCATCGTTCCCACCGTCACGATCTCCGACGCGACGAACGCCAATCCATCGGTGCTCACGTCTGTGGGTCACGGCCTCGTCGACGGCGAGCAGATCACCGTCACGGGTGCGGTCGGCAACACGGCGATCAACGGCACCTGGCTCGTCGACGTCCTTACTGTAAATACGTTTCAGTTGCTGAATCCGAATACCATGGTGCCGGTCGCTGGGAACGGCACTTACGTTCCCGGCACCGCCCAATGGCGTCGTACGACCACGATCGCCGACGCCACGAACGCGAACCCGTCGGTCATCACCTCGCCGAACCATGGTCTGGTCAACGGGGAGTGGATCGATATCGTCGGTGCCGCCGGCAACACGGCGATCAACGGCACCTGGGTGGTCGAAGTGCTGACCGCTCAGCAGTTCCAGCTCAGGAACCCGGACACGAACGCTCTCGCCGCCGGAAACGGTGCTTATACCGGCGGCGGGCTTTGGAGCCGCGCCACGCCGCAGCAGTGGACCGTGCAGGTCGTCGACGCCAACAGCATTCGGCTGGTCCACCCCGGCACCGGCATGATCGTCGCCGGGAACGGTGCTTACGTGGCCGGAACCGCCGAATGGGGCGGCGGCATCCTCGGGCGGCACAGCCTCTCGACGGGCGACGTGATCTCGGTCTCCGGCTCGGGCGTGACGACCGCGAACGGCGTCGCCGTGGTGCGGGTCATCAACTCGTCGAGCTTCGAGCTCTACGTGCCCAATTCCGGCTTCACGACGCTTGTCGCGGTGCTCGGCGACGGCTCGACGAGTACGGGCGGATCCTATTACGTGCATAACGCGTCGAAGTTCCACTACGACGGCATCGGTCCCAGCACGTTCCGCATCGAGAACAACTGGGACGTCTCCGGGTTCGAGCGGGGCGACGGTTTCAATTTCGTCACGGGCGTCGGTTCGTCGCCTGTCTCGTTCGGATACGACGAGGTCGATCCCGGCACGTTCAGCTTCCTGACGGCCTGGATCAACGACGTCACCGTCGACGAAGGCAACGTCGCGACGCTCACGGTCACACTGACGGAAGACGCCCCGGTCGGCGGCGTGACGCTCTTCTATCGCTTGACCGACGGCACCGCGCTCGCCGATCCGAACAACGACGGCAACCCGATCGAAGGCGATTACGATCCGGCGACGACCGGCGTGCTCTTCATCGCGGGCGGTCAGCGGACGGGGACGATCACCGTTCAGGTCAAGACCGACAACGAGTTCGACCCCGGCGAGCAGTTCTACGTCGATCTCTACCAGATCAGCACCGGCGACTTCGTCGACAGCCGCGGCGTCGTGAGCATCCGGCAGACGCCGCAGATCACGATCACCAACGCCCAGATCGCCGAAGGCGATTCCGGCACGAAGACGATGACCTTCACGGTCAACCTCGCCACCGACGACCCCAGCCAGGCGATCAGCGTCAACTACGCGACCAGCAACGGCACGGCGACCGCCGGGTCCGGCGTCGGGGCCGACTACTTCGCGAAATCAGGCACCGTCACGTTCGGGCCGGGCGAAACCTCGAAGACGATCACGATCACGATTCGCGGCGATCTCGACGTCGAGGCCAACGAAACGTTCTTCGTGACGCTGTCGAACGCGACCGGCGGGGCCACGCTGCCCGCCCCGGTCGCCACGGGCACGATCGTCAACGACGACACGCCGTCGATCTCGATCAGCGATCCCGTCGTGACGGAAGGCTCCGGCAACGCGACCTTCGTGATCACGCTCTCGAAGGCGGTCAATTCCCCGGTGACGGTGACGTACACGACCGCGAACCAGTCGGCGACCGCCGGCCAGGATTACGCGGCGAAATCGGGGACCGTCACGTTCATGCCGGGTGAAACGTCGAAGTCGATCACGATCGTGATCAACGACGACAACATCGCCGAGAGCCTCGAGACGTTCGTGATGAACCTCTCGAACGCGACGAACGGCACGATCGTCAAGGCGGCCGGCACGGCCACGATCAACGACGACGACACGCCGACGGTCACGATCGTCAACTCGGTCACGCAGAGCGAAGGCGACGGGCCGGGGACGATGGTCTTCACCGTCACCTTGTCTCAGGCGTCGGCGGTTCCGGTCACGGTGTCCTACTCCACCGGCGATCAGACCGCGACCGCGGGCACCGATTACGTCGCGAAGTCGGGAACGATCACGTTCGCCGCCGGCGAGACGACCAAGACGATCGTCATCTCCACGATCGGCGACCGCGTCATCGAGCAGACCGAGCGATTCGTCGTCTCCTTGACGAACGCCGTGAACGGGAACATCACGCAGGCGACGTCAACGGGCGTCATCATCGATGACGACACGCCGACCATCACGATCGACGACGTCGGCGTGTTGGAAAGCGACGGAATCGCCTTCTTCACGGTGAGCTTGTCGAAGCCGATCAGCGGTTCGTCGGTCACGGTCGACTTCGCGACGGCACCCGGCACCGCGGCGGGGAACGGCGTCGATTTCTTCACGAGGAACGGCACGCTCGTCTTCCAGCCTGGCCAGTCCACGCTGACGATCTTCGTCCAGATCACCCAGGACAACTTCGCCGAGTCGATCGAGACGTTCTTCGTGAACCTTTCGATGCCGACCAACGCGACGATCGCGAAGGCGCAAGGCGTCGGACGCATCATCGACGCGGCGTTCGCGACGACCCTCGTCGTCGCGCCCAGCACGGGTGCCGAGCCGCAGGTGAAGGTCTACGGCGCCGATCCGAACACGCTGCGATTCCCGGCGTTCTACGCCTATGACCCGTCGTTCCGCGGCGGGGTGCGAGTCGCCGTGGGCGACGTGAACGGCGACGGGGTGGCCGACATCATCGCGGCTCCGAATCGCGGAGCGGCGCCGGTGCGAGTGTTCGACGGCAAGAGCGGCTCGCTCATCTCGTCGTTCTTCCCGTTCTCGTCGGGCTTCACCGGCGGGTACTCGATCGCCGCCGAAGACATCAACGGCGACGGCCGGGCCGAGATCTTCGTCGGCCTCGCCTCGAACGGTTCGGCGGTCCGCGTCTTCAACGGCGCGAACGGCGCGATCATCGCGGCCTATTACGCCTTCTCGCCGGCCTTCACCGGCGGCGTGAACGTCGCCGTCGGAAACGTGACGGGCGACGGCGCCGCGGAGCTCATCGTCTCGCTGGCGTCGCAGGGCAGCGCGATTCGGGTGCTGCAACCGCTCACCGGAAACATCGTGAGCGCGTTCTATCCCTTCAGCGACGCCTTCCTGGGCGGAATCAACGTCGCCGTGGGCGACGTGAACGGCGACGGACGCGGCGAGATCATTGCCGGACTGGCGACGCAGGGCTCGGCGATCCGCGTGTTCGATATGGTGTCGCTCGTGTCGCCAGCGGTGGTTTCGGCCTTCCAGGCGTTCCCCGGCTTCGCGGGCGGAGTGACCGTCGGAACCACCGATCTCAACTTCGACGGCCGTGCCGAGATCATCGCGGCCCCGGCCGCAAGCTCGACGCCGGGCGTCAGGTTCTTCAACGGCGTGGGTCAGGTGGTCGCATCGACGAACCCGTTCCCGCAGTTCAACACCGGCGGCTGGGTGGCCGGCGAAACGCTCGATCTGGTCGGACAACCGTTGCGGCTCGAAGGATCGGCGCTCGCCGGCTCGACGGCAGCGGCGGTGACGCAGTCGCAAGTGGACGCGCTTGTGCAGGCGGCTGCAAAACGGCTCGTCGCAGCGGGGGCGTCGGCGGCTCTGCTCGCCAACGTCCAGATCGCGATCGCCGACCTGCCGGGGTCGTACCTTGGCGTGGCTCGGGCGGGCGTCGTGGTCATCGACGTCAACGCCGGCGGCAAAGGCTGGTTCGTCGATAATACGCCCGATTTCGACGAGGAGTTCGCCCGCGACAAGAACGGCGTGTACCGGGCCGTCGCCGCCAAGGCGAAGGGCAAGGTCGATCTGCTCACCGTGATCACGCACGAGTTGGCTCACCAGCTCGGGTTCGACGACCTCAATCCGGCCGTCGCCCCGAACTCGCTGATGACCGGCACGCTGGGAGTCTCGGTACGCCGGGCGACCAAAGAAAGCATCGACGACTTGTTCGCGAGCAACGACCTGCTGAACGAGCTGCTGTCGGTGTGACGCCGTTCGTGACGACGAGAACTTCGAAAGCTCGCGGGGCCGCGTCCCGCGAGCTTTTTTTCGTGGACGGAGCAGTTGGCCTGTTTCGTCTGGATGGCCGACGCGCCGTTGACAGCTTTCGGCGACCCGTGCTACGAATCCGTCGCGCGCTACATGTTTCCGCGGCCTCGGTTTCGTCATGCCACGTCCGTTCGACGCTTTGCTTTCGGTCGTCGTGCCCTGCTTCAATGAGCAAGAGGTGCTGCGCGAGACGCATCGGCGTCTTTCGGCGTCGCTGGACGCCCTCTCGATCGACTACGAGATCGTGTACGTCGATGACGGCAGTCACGACGACACCGCGACGATCCTGCGGTCGCTTCAGTCGGACGACGATCATGTGCGGGTCGTCCGCTTCTCGCGGAACTTCGGCCACCAGATCGCGGTCACGGCCGGTATGGATCACGCGGCGGGCGATGCGATCGTGCTGATCGATTCCGACCTGCAGGATCCTCCCGAACTCATCGGAGAATTTCTGAAGCGCTGGCGCGAAGGCTATGAGGTCGCCTACGGCCAGCGGACTGAACGCGACGGCGAGACCGCCTTCAAGCGAGCCACCGCCAGCGCGTTCTATCGGTTGCTGCGGTCGGTGACGTCGGTCGATATCCCGCCCGACACCGGCGATTTTCGGCTGATGGACCGGCAGGTCGTCGAGGCGATTCGTCGGATGCCCGAGCAGGACCGGTTCGTGCGCGGGATGGTGAGCTGGGTCGGCTTCCGTCAGGCCGCCGTGCCCTACCGACGAGAGGCTCGCTTCGCCGGCATCTCGAAATACCCGTTCCGTCGCATGCTGCGGCTGGCGATCGACGCCATCGTGTCGTTCTCGCCGTTGCCGCCGCGTCTGGCGAGCTTCACTGGGCTGGCGACGCTGGGCTGCGCCGCCGCCGCCTTATTGGTCATCTCGGCCCTCGCGATCATGGGGCGGGGGCTTTCGCTCGGCGCCGTCGTCTTGCTCGCGGTGCTTGTGCTGGGCGGCGTGCAGCTTGTCGCCGTCGGCTTGCTGGGCGAGTACGTCAGCCGCATCTATCGGCAGGTGCAGGGGCGCCCTTTGTACGTCGTCCGCGAGACCTGCGGCTTCGGCGGCGCACCCGATGCTCTCGACCGCGCGGCGTGAAGCTTCTCACGCTCCGTTCGGCTCGCGTTGCGGATCGGAGCCGTCTTCGCCGGGCTGCGGTGTCGGGAGTTGTTCGGGCAAGATGGAAGTCTTGACCGGCTTTTCCAGAACGATCGCGAGCGCGACCTCTTCGCCGTTTCGATCGAGTGTCAGCTCGACCGAGTCGCCAGCGTATTTTGGCCCCAAAGCCTGCAAGACCTCAGCTTGGCGCGACACTTTTCGGCCGTCCACAGCGATGATCACGTCGCCGACTTTCACGCCCGCCTCGGCCGCCGGAGAGTCTTCGCGAACGGTTCCGATCACCGGCTTCGCGAACATGGAACCGGGTTCAGTCGTGACGAGGCCCAGCGTGCCTCGATGCTGGTCCCCGCCTTCCTTGAGACGCTCGAACGATGCAACGACCTGGTCGAAAGGCACGGCGAAGCCGATGCCCGAGTCGTACCAGTCGGCCCCCGCCATGACCTCGTCGCTGGTCATCGACAAGGGCACGATGACGCCCATCGCGCGGCCTCGGATGTCGACCAGCAAGCCGCCGTAGTTGTACGGAGACGTCTTGGCGTCGGTCTGAAGCGCCTTTCCCCAGATGCGGTCCCTGGCGCTCAGCACGCCCGCTGAAGTGTTTGGAACGACCGCGTCGAACGCTTTGCCGACCGCCAGCGTCCATTGACCGATCTTCGCCTCGTCGCTTGGTGCGGTTTCCGGAACGGGCAAGCCTTCGGCGTCGATCTTGAGCAGCGTGAGCATGCGGCTGTAATCGGTCGCGACGATCTTCGCGTCGAGCTGCCGGCCGTCGGGCAGCTTCACGACTGCCGCTGCGGGCTTCGCCGCAAATGCGAACGCGCTGGTGATGACATACCCGTCGGCGGAGACCGCCACACCGGTCGTGGGACCGCTGCCCGTGAGCGTCTCACCGACGCGATCGAGACCGCCGAAGGTCTGGATTTGCACCAGCGACGGAGCGACCTCGGCGGCGGCGGTCTTGAAGGCTTCTTCTTCCAATTTCGCCAACGAAGCCTGCGCGAAGCCGCTCCTCGCGAGTGTGACCACGATCGCCAGAGAGATGAGAAGTCGAAGCGCCATCAGGATTCCTGAATCGTCGTGCCGTGCGGAACGGTCGGCGAAAACGCAAGCGGTGGATAGCGGCGGAGCGCACGTCATGGGCGAATCAACTCCAACGTCGTCCACATGCTGGGATCGTGGTCGGTGGGGAAGGCGTCACCGACCGTCAACGAACGGTCGCCGAGTTCAGAATCCTTCACGACGGCATGAAAACCAAGCTTCGGCGAGCTTTCCGGATCGAAGCCGTGCAGGGTCTCGCGCGGAAACCAGGCTTCGATACGATAACCGCCTTTCGTCACTTCGGAAGCGAGTCGAACGAGTTCCAGGTCTGACGTCGGCGTCGCGTCGCGTGCCCGCGGAATCTCGACGGCTCTCACGCCGGGCGTCGCCGATTTGCCGCGGCCGATGGCGGGCAGCACCGCGAAGCGATGGCAGAACTTCCCCGCCCGATGCGCTCCCTGGGTGTTCCGCGTATCGATCCAGACGTGCAGGCCGTCGCCCGCTGCCGGGTCGTCGGGTTGCGCGTAGGACGGCATCGATTTGCCGGTCACTTCGGCGGCGACTCCGAAGCCGTTTTCATTCCAGGCGGCCTTCACGACGACGTCGAGAGTCGCTTCGTCCATTGCTGAAAACAACGGCAAGGACGCGACATCGTCTCCGAAGAGCCAGCGGCCCCGCTTCGGCAGTCCGGCGGCGTAAGGCACCGGCACCGCAAAGCGAAAGAGAAAGGCGTGGGGCAGGAGGTCCATGGATGCGAAATCGTTCCTTCCGGCGGCCTTCGTCAGCGATTGTGAAGCCGCCTATCATACGCCCATGAGCGTCACCACGAAAAGCCGTCCTCATGCTTCGGAACGCCGCACGGGCGGCGTCATACGCGTCACCGGGGCGCGGACTCATAACCTGAAGAACATCACGATCGAGATCCCGCGAGACCAACTCGTCGTGTTCACGGGGGTGAGCGGCAGCGGCAAAAGTTCGCTCGCTTACGACACGATTTACGCCGAAGGCCAGCGGCGGTATCTCGAAAGCGTCTCGACGTATTCGCGGGCATTCGTCGAGCGGATCGAGCGGCCCGACGTCGATCGCGTGGAAGGATTGCCGCCGACCGTCAGCGTGAGCCAGCAGGTCGGCAGCGTGCGACCGAGGAGCACGCTCGCGACGACCACCGAGATCTACGATTTTCTGCGTCTCATCTACGCCCGCGCGGGCGTCGCCCACAGTCCCGCCACCGGATCTCGCGTCGAGCGGCAAAGCGCCGATCAGGTCGCCGAGGCGGTGCTCAGATTCGGCGACCGGGCGAAGATCATGGTGCTCGCGCCGCTCGTGAGAGGGCGGAAAGGCGCCCATCAGTCGGTCTTCGAGAAGATCGCGAAAGACGGCTTCGTCCGGGCCAGGGTCGACGGCGAAATCGTCGACACGGCGGAACCGCCGAAGCTTGCTAAGACGAAAGTGCATACCATCGAGGCCGTCGTCGATCGCCTCGTCGTCAAGGAAGGCATCCGACCACGTCTCCGCGAATCGGTGGAGCTGGCTTTGAAGCTCGGCGACGGGCTGTGCGTCGTCAGCCGGGCCGAAGGCGACGCTTGGGTCGATCGGCCGTTCAGCGAGAAGTTCGTCTGCCCCGACAGCGGTGAGAGCTTCGCACCGCTGGAGCCGCGTTCCTTCAGTTTCAACAGCCCGTATGGCGCGTGCCCGGCGTGTGAAGGGCTGGGCGCGGTCGTGCCGGAGGACTTGCGGCGAGGGAGGGGGAGACGGGGGGACAGAAAGAACGACCTCGCAGCAGAGATGCTCCCCCTCGCCCCCTCTCACCCTCACCTCCTCCCTCCATGCCCGATCTGCAACGGGGAACGTCTCAATGCCTTCAGCCGCGGCGTCACGCTCGACGGCGTGCGTCTGCCGGAACTCACGGCGATGGCGGTGACCGATTCGCTGACGTGGTGTTCGCGTCTCATCGAAAAAGTGCGTGATGAGAATGCTTCGCTCGACCTGACGGTTGAAGCTCGACTTGCCACGGCCAAAGCCCTGCCGGAGGCCGTCAACCGGCTGCGGTATCTCGAGCGCGTCGGACTTGGCTATCTGACACTCGACCGGCCGACGAAAACTCTTTCGGGAGGCGAGTACCAACGCGCCCGGCTGTCGGGATGTCTTGGCGCGGGTCTCATCGGCGTCGGATACGTGCTCGACGAACCGACGATCGGGTTGCACCCGCGAGACATCGGCCGATTGATCGACACGCTGCGAGACCTGCGCGACGCCGGCAACAGTGTGCTGATCGTTGAGCACGACCTGGCCGTCATCGCCGCCGCCGATCATGTCATCGATCTCGGTCCCGGCGCGGGTGCCGACGGCGGTCTGGTCGTCGCCGCGGGCACTCCGGCTGAGATCGCGGCCAACCCCGAGTCGCCGACGGGGCCGTATCTCCGAGCCGCGACCGTCAGGGAGCGAATGGGATCGAGGCGTGAGAATAAACCGCTTCCTGACGGTCGCGGCTCGGAAAGCGCATCACCGACAAGGACTGCGAGACCTCGGCCCGTGACGCAGGAAACGCCGTGCCTACGGTTATCCAACATTCGGCGTCACAATCTCGCCAACATCGATGTGAGCATTCCGCTCGGCAGGTTCGTCGCAGTGACGGGAGTGAGCGGCAGCGGCAAGAGCACGCTCGTGATGGACGTGATTGTGCCGGCGGTGAAACAAGCGTTGGGGGCCAGGGACCAGGGGTCGGGGGCTAGGGATCAAGGGGACGAAACTCTTCTCCTGTCTCCTGACTCCTGTCTCCTGACTCCTGATTCCTTACAACGTCTCGTTCCCGTCGATCAATCACCTCTCGGTCGCACCAGTCGTTCGACGCCGGCGACGTATTCGGGGGTGTGGGATGAAATACGCAAGGTCTTCGCAACAACGAAAGAGTCGCGACTGCGGGGCTTCAAGGCAAGTCGCTTCAGCTACGCCTCCTCCGACGGCCGGTGTCCCGATTGCAAGGGGCAGGGGACTCAGAAGATCGAGATGAAGTTCCTGCCGGACGTTTTCGTGACGTGTCCGACGTGCGAGGGGCGTCGCTTCAATCGGCAGACGCTTTCCATCACGTTTCACGGCAAGACCGCGGCTGACGTCCTCGCGATGCGGATCGATGAGGCTGTGGCCTTCTTCGACGCCGTTCCCAAAGTGCGGGAACGGCTGGCGACGTTGGCGGGCGTCGGTCTCGGCTATGTGGAACTTGGCCAATCGGCACTTACGCTTTCCGGCGGAGAAGCCCAACGCGTGCGTCTGGCGACGGAGCTCGGCCTGCCGGGAAAAATCGGAGCCGCTCCCACCTTGTTCGTGCTCGACGAGCCGACGACGGGGTTGCATCCTCGCGACATCGAACGACTCGTGGATCTCCTTCAACGACTCGTGGACGACGGCCACACGGTGCTCGTCATCGAGCACGAGCCTGCCGTGATCGCGTCGGCGGACTGGGTGATCGACCTTGGACCGGAAGGCGGTGCCGGAGGCGGGCGCCTCGTCGCGGCCTGCTCGCCGGCCGAGCTTATGAAGATTTCAGCGTCACACACCGGCCGTGCGATCGCAGCGTATTTCTCGTAAGAGGTCGGGACAAAACCGTCACCGCTCTGAAGCGGCGCACGAATCCAGTCCCCCTCTCCTCTGGGGCCTCTGGGGAGAGGGGACAGGGGTGAGAGGGGACAGGGGTGAGGGGATGCCCTGCCGCTTCATTCCTATATCACTCGGGCTCGACGACCACCCTGCGAGCGAACGCAAGCGACGTGGCACGTCCGCCTCGCCCCTCACCCCGGCCCCTCTCCCGAGGGAGAGGGGAGTTTGGTCCGAACCTCAAAGCGCCTCACGCCGCCTGACGACGGCTCTTCGCGACAAGCCGCACGAAACCGACCCAGGCGCGATCGACGCCTAACTCGCCGAGACAGGCGTGGTGCTTTGCGCCGGAGAACGGGCAGGACTTGTGGTAGCTCGCTGCGCAGAGCATGCGAGTCGAGATCAACTCATGCCGATCGAGCGGCGGACCGCTCAGCCAGGGGCTCGTGCAGGTGAATAGTCCGAGCACCGGCGTGCCGACGGCGTCCGCGAGATGCATCGGGCCGCTGTCGTTCGCGGCCACCCACGTGCTGCCTTCCAACACGGCGGCGAGCTGTCGCAGCGTCGTTCCGCCGACGAGGTTGACGATGGCGGATGACGGCATCAGTTCCCTGAGGTGGTGCTCGACGCGCTGTCCGAGTTTCTGTTCATCCGGCCCTCCAAGAATCATCGCGGCCGCGCCAAATTGACGATGTGCACGAGCGGCAAGCGCCGCGAAATTGCGGGCCGGCCAGCGTTTCGTCGCCCAGCGAGCACCGGGGCAGATGGCGAGAACCGGTTGTGTGAGCGATTTCAGCCGCTGCGTCGCGAACGCGCGGTCGGCGATCGTCAGCGGCAGGCCGGACGATTCGGATGCCGATGAACGGGAGTTCTCAAGAGGCCTCTTCGGCGCCGTGCCGACAACTGTCTCGTCCCTCGTGATTTCATCGATGACACGCCCGCAGCGGAGCCGCGCGGGCACGTCGCGTCCCGTGCCATCAACGACCGACGTATAGGAGCGGTGCGCACCCTCGCGCGACGTGTGCAAGCCGATCCGAACGGGTGCGGCCGTCGACCAGGTCATCAGACCGGTCCGGAACAGGCCTTGAAGGTCGAACACCACGTCGAACTTGCGGGATCGCAGCGTCCGTAACAGCGAGACGAGCCCACGCACGCCGCCTTTCCGATCGAACTCAATGAGTTCGTCGATCCCGGCGTGTCCTTCGAGCAGGCTGCCGAGGCCCTTGCCGATGACCCAGCTCACCGATGCCTTCGGAAAACGCGCGCGGAGCGGATCAAGCAGCGGCAACGACTGCACCACGTCGCCGAGCGCGCTCGGCTTGATGATGCAGATTCGACGCGGGTCGAGGCCGGTGAAGACGGGCATGGCGGTCGGCTCGGCCGGTGGGCGAGATGAGGAGCCGGCCCACTGGCAAGCCGCAGACCATAGGTGTTCGCAGCCGCCGGCTGCAAGACCGATCCGACGCGCATGATCGCGAGTGACTCTTAATTCGTATCGGACGGCGCAGCCGCCTGAATGAGCCGAAATGTCGCGCCGACCTCCGTCAAATCCTTCCAGACGCCCGCTCTCAGGCCGGCGAGCACCGCCGCCCCGTAGGCCGCCTCTTCCTCATGTTCCGACGTAAACACGGGCAGTTGGAACGCTCGCGCGAGGCTCGCCGCCAGCAGCGGGTTTCGCCGCACCGCGTTTCCCGTCGCGATCACGCGACCGAACCGATCGGCGACTTCTGGACGTCGTGCATGATCATCGGCGAAACCGGCGAGTGCCGCGGCGATGCCTTCGAACACGGCCCTCGCGACATGCCCAGGTGAGAAGTTTTCACCCGACACGCCGCTGAAGACCGCTCGACGTTCCGGTTCACGACGGGTGCCGCGAAAGAAAGGCTCGGCGCGCAGACCTTCGCAGCCGGGCGGCACGCGCTCGGCAAGCCGATTCAGCGTCTCGAACACTTCGTCATCGGATCGTTCGACACCGAAGGCCGAAAGCCATTCCGAGACCGTTCGCCGAACCCATGCATACGCGTCGCCCCCGGCGAGTCCGGCGCCGACGAGCAGATACCTTCCGTCTGGCAAATAGCGGGTGTCGCTCGTGGCCGTTCGGAGGAACCGTGAAACCGGCAGGCTGACTTGCCCGCCGGTGCCGATGTTGATGTGCACCGCGCTCTCACCGGCAGGAAGGCTTCCCAGAACTGCCGCCTGGTGATCGCCGATCGCGCAAGCGATCGGAAGACCGATGGGTAGGCCGGCTTTCGCGGCCAAATCGTGGTTCAGCCCGCCGAGGATCGCACCGCTTTCGGCGATATCCGGCAACAACGCACGCAAGACTCCCGTGTCATCGACGATCGACGACCACGCATCCTGCTCGAGATCATAGAGGCCGGTTGAAGCCGCGTTTGTCCGATCGGTCAGCGGTTTCGCGGCGGCGAGCGTGGCCGCGACCCAGTCGGCGAGCAGCAACGCGTTTCGGGCGGCGACGGGCAAATCTCCACGACCATCGAGCGTGAACAGCGTCACGCCGAGATACCCCGCCGACGGGTTGCATCCGGTCCGCCGCACCGCTGCGTCATTGCAGAGCGATCGAAAGCGTTCGAGCCACGTCGTGCCGTCGCCGGCGATTTCGAGCGGTCGTTTGTCCTGCCAGGTGATCAGATTCGAGAGCGGCGTGAGCGTCTCGTCGGTCAAGACGACGCCGTGCATCTGTCCCGTGATGCCCAGACACACCGGCGTCTGGGTCAGGGCATCCGCGATCTCTCGCAGCGCCTCGAGAGCGACATCGAGGATCGTCGTCGGAGATTGCTCAGCATGACCGGAGGGCAGTCCGCTCACATCCGCCCGATGAGCTTTCGTCACTCGCCCGACGAGGCGGCCGTCCTGGGCCACGGCGACCGCCGAGATCGATGTCGTGCCAAGATCGAGACCGAGAGCGACGGGCATGGAACGACCTTCATGGAGAGCGCCATACTGTTACTTCAGGCTGCCGACGATCTCGCGATCGAAGTAATTGATGCCCATGCCGGCGTCGATCACGAGGTGCTGGGCATTGATGCCGCTCGACCGTGGCGACAATAGAAAAGCGACGGCATTCGCGACTTCATCCGTCCGCACGGCTTCCTTGCGCAGGGTCGCCTTTTCAGCGAAGAGATAGCTTTCGACGTAGCCGGGGATGCCCGCCGACGCGCTCGATTTCAGCAAGCCCGGGCCGACGGCGTTGAAGCGAACACGGCCGATTTCAGCGAAGGACTTCGCCAGAAAGCAAACGGCCGAATCCAGGGCGGCTTTGACGGGAGCCATGTAGCCGTAGTTCTCGGCGGCCATCCGCGTGGTCGAAATGGAGATCGTCACGACGCTGCCGTCGGTCTTATCGAGGAGATCCTTGAAAGCGTTCGCGACGGCGATGAGCGAGAAGCAGGAGACGTCCACGGCCTGCAAGAACGCCGCTCTCGGCGTCTCGTGAAAGGGCAACCACCCTGCTGAGTAGTCCGCAAACGCAATCGAATGCACGAGTCCATGCAGCTTCGGCGATGGGTTTCCCCCTTCTCCCCCTCCCCCCGTCTCCCCTTCTCCCAATCCCCTGATCCACGCCCCCACGTCCTCCCGCAGCCTCTCAATCTCCTCCTGTCGTTCGACGTCGCACACGAAGATCGGAGCGTCCGATCCGAGCAGCTTTCGCAGCGACTCGCGCCGCTGCTCGCTGCGCACGCTGTGGATGACGTTCGCGCCGGCCTCGCGGAGCACGCGATCGACATGCCATGCGACGCTCTTCCGATTCGCGGCCCCCAGCACGAGAATCGTTTTTCCAGCCAGTCCGAGAAAGTCCATCGACGGTCATTCGGCAATCGGGAACACGGCAGCGAGCGAGTTGCGCACTCGACCGACGTCGCGGGATCGTTATCTTCGTAACGCATGCCGCTGGTCAGCGAGTATGCGGCCGGATAACCTACCATTCAGGCGTCTCGACTCACCACTCAGCACCGCCGCCTTGTTCTCGCCCCAGATTCCGAACCGGCCGCTTGCGGATCTCTGCCGCAATCTGGCGACAATGCTCGACGCCGGCGTGCCGATTCTGACGGCGTTGCGAACGGCGGCGAGAAACACGAGCCATCCCAAAGCGAAAGCCGCGCTGCAGGCGATCGACACCGATCTGCAGCGCGGTGAAGATTTCGCATCGTCGGTGGCCGGTCGCGAGGAGTTCCCTCCGCTGGCTGGCGAAATGATCGCGGTCGCCGAGCAGACCGGGCAACTTCCCGAGATCCTGAAGCATCTCGCCGAGCACTACGACAATCTCGTCAAGATGCGGCGGGTCTTCATCGGCGCGATCGCCTGGCCTGTTTTCCAGCTTGTTGCGGCGATTCTGATCATCGCCCTGCTGATTCTGATCCTGGGCTGGATCGCCGCCGTGCAAGGCGGCGACTCCATCGACATTCTCGGCTGGGGGTTGGTCGGGCCAAGCGGCGCGATCCTCTGGCTCACGATGACATTCGGTACGATCGCCGTCTTGTTCATCGGCTTCAAGCTTGTGTCGGCCAACGACGCCGCGAAACGGAAACTGGACCCCATCCTGCTGAAGATTCCCGCCGTCGGCGGCTGCTTGCGGTCCTTCGCCCTGGCGCGTTTTTCATGGGCACTGGCCCTCACTCAGCAGACGGGGATGGGTCTCGACAAGTGCCTCGACACGAGTCTACGGGCGACATCAAACGGAGCGTTCGCCGGCGAAATTCCACGAGTCGTGGCGATGGTGCGGTCGGGCGAGGAACTGCCGGTCGCCCTGGCGGCGACGGGACTCTTTCCGGAAACGTACATTCAGACCGTCGAAGTCGCCGACACCTCCGGCACGATTCCGGAGACACTCGAACGGCTCAGTCCGAAGCTCGAAGCCGACGCCCGTCGCAGTCTGGCGGCGCTCGTGATCGCCTCTGGAGTCGGCATCTGGTTGATCGTGGCGGCGTTCATCATCTTCCTGATCCTCAGTCTCGCGAGCTTCTATATCGGCATGATCAACGACGCGGCGAAAGGGCTGTGAAGCGGACTTCGGCATGAAACGTCGTCGGGCGCCGGGCCGGTTCGATTGGTCGCTCCGTCGTTCGGCCGATCTCACTTGAACAGGCTGGGATCGTGTCGCACCGTTCGTCGCGAGGACGGCCGTTCGGCCGGGGCGGGCCGGTCCAAAGGTCCGGCGGAGCAAACGCGGTTGCGGCCGGTCATCTTCGCTTCATACAGCGCCATGTCGGCTCGGGCGACGAGTACTTCCGCCGAGTCCGCATGCGCCGGAAAAGTCGCCAGGCCGATGCTGACCGTCGCGCGTAACTCATTTCCATCCGTTGAAACGACTGTTTCCTGCACGGCCTGACGAATCGCCTCAGCGATGCGGAATGCGCCCGCCGCCTCGAAGCCGGGCAGCAGGACGGCGAGTTCTTCGCCGCCGTAGCGAGCGATGAGCGCGGGATCCGAGGCGCGGGTGCGAAACACTTGGTCTTGAAAGGTTCTGGCGACGATCCGCAATGTCTCGTCGCCGGCGCGGTGGCCGAACGTGTCGTTAAGCACTTTGAAGCGGTCGAGGTCGCAGAGGAGAATCGAGACCGGCGCGCCGGTCCGAAACGCCTCGTCGAACGCCGCGGAGTAACAACGGTCCCACTCTCGGCGGTTGGCGAGCCCCGTCAGCCCGTCCTGCCGGGCCTGCCGCTCGAACACGGCCTGGCTCAGCACGCGGGGAATGGCATGAGCCAGAAACTCGGCGGCCCATGTCGCCAGGCTCTGTTCCATCGGAGTCAGCGGAATCGGCTTACCCCGCGACAACACCGTCACGCCGATCACCTGATCGTCACGGCGCAGCGGCAAGAGCAGGACCGATCCCATCAGCGACTCGATCCCGTAGCGCGGCAGTTCTTTCGCGTCGATCGCCCGCGGCCGATCGACGGCAACGGCGAACCGCGCGAGCGTTTCCTCATACTGCTTCCATCTGGCCGAAACGCCGGGCACTTCGGGGCCGCCGAACCGCGCCACCGCAGGACCGGGAGTCGAGCCGTCTCGCGCGAAGAGAAAGAGCGCCGCGGCATCGGCGGCGACCTTCGGGGCGAGCGCGGCGAGAAACGCCTCGATCAGACCGACGGGATTGCCGTACCGCTGATCGGCCACGGCGCGCAGGTCGAGCATCTCGCTCGTGAGACGCAACTCGGCTTCACGCTCACGCAACGCGCGTTCGCCTCGCAGCCTGGCCGTGACGCCCGCGACGAGGCGTTTCGCCAGCGACGCTTGCCGTCCCGCCGACGCTCCCGTGGGATAAAGCGCCGTGGTCGCGAACACGCCGATCGGCTGACTCGGTTCGCCGACCGCGATCAGGTGCAGAGTCCTGATTTTCGCGCGGTCGGCTTGCGTCAGTCCCGCGACCAATGAACTGTCATCGATCGACGCGCCTTCGAGGGTCAGCATCCGGGCCTGCTGTACGATGGCATGCTCAGCCTCCGAGAGTAGCAGCGATTGCGCCGATTCCTCCGAGAGACCGCGGCTGAACGCACATGTGGTGCCGGCGGATCCGCGCTCGATCAGTGCGGCGAAGGCGCGCTCGGGCTTGGGAACGAATCGCCGCAACAGCAATTCGATCGCCTGCTCGGGCTGTGCCTGGCTCACGAACTCCCGGAGAATGTGATTCTCCAAGCGAGCCAATTTGTGTTCGCGACGGAGGACGTCGAAGTCATCCACTGCAGCCTGCCATTCCTAACGACACCGCGGTAACGACCGCGGTCACCGTTCCTGTTCGGTTTTGATTGCCGAAGTTGTCGATCGCCGTCGAAGTCGATCGCCTCGACGATCCTGCCCGGGTGTTCGGTCCCTGTGGACAACATTAGCATGTCCCTTCGGGGGGCGACGTGCATCGCTCCTTGCGAGCCGCTTTGAACTCGTGCGGATCGGCATCGCCTTCGCCGAATCGTTCACTCTGGATGACGACCATGCCAAGCTCTATGAAAACCGCATCGATTGCCGCATGTTTCACCTTCGTCGCGCTCAGCCTGTGCGGACTGCGGCAGGTATCCTCGGCTGACGAACCCGCGAAAACGGCAAAGACCGCGTCGGAAACGGGTGAACGCCCGAAATGGACGTCTCTATTCGATGGTAAGGCGCTCGGCGAGTGGAAGACATCGGATTTTCCCGGCTCGGGTGAAGTCACCGTCGAGAAGGGAGCGATCGTGCTCGGCACCGGCATGGATATGACCGGCGTCACGCTCGACAAGAAAATCCCCAAGGTCAATTACGAAGTCGAACTCGAAGCGATGCGGGCCGACGGTTCGGATTTCTTCTGCGGACTCACCTTTCCCGTGAAAGACAAGTTTTGCTCGTTGATCGTCGGTGGATGGGGCGGCGGAGTCGTCGGGCTGTCGAGCCTGGGCGGTATGGACGCTTCGGAGAACGAAACCGGCACCTATCGCGAGTTCGAGACGGGCAAGTGGTATCCCATCAAGCTTCGCGTGACCGACCAGCGCATCACGACCTGGATCGATGGCAAGGAAGTCATCGACGCCGATATTCGGGATCGCGGCCTCTCGACGCGACTCGAAGTCGAATGGTCGAAGCCGTTCGGCATCGCAACCTGGCAGACAAAAGGCGCGATTCGCAAAATTCGCATCCGCGAACTGCCGCCGGCCGAAGTGAAGACCGTGAACGACGGCTTGAAAGATTTGTGACGGAAGAACGGGAGAGTCGAGGAGTGAGAAGGGGAGCCATCGAAAGAGCAGAGGGGACGTTTCCCGCTTCTTAGTTCTTCCGTTCTTCTCTTCTTTTTTCCCAAAAGTTGTTTCCCAAAAGAAACGCCGCTGCCCGACGGCGACGGAATCCGGCAACGCCGTTGGGGAGACGTGGCCGCACGGCATTGCTATAAATAGCGTCCCGCCGAAGAGTTGCTTCATTCGGGCCGAAAACGACGAGTTGCGGCACCGGCGTTGCATTCAGAGGGTTGCCCACACCGCAATTCCGTCGGACATCCCGTGACTCCCCGCCAGTTCGCCGACCTCGCCGCCGCCGTCGCCTCGCACTTCGAGGAGCTTTCCAACGCAGGCGGTCCCGATGCAGCGTCGCTGCATCGCGTCTGGAAGCGTGCCAGTCGGTGTCTGATGTTCTGGCGGGAAGAACTGTTCTCGAAGGCGACTCCTTCGCTATACGCCGAGATCTTCGCGGCGGAACTCCCGATCCGGGTCTGGTGCACCGCTGTCGCCGCCAGCGGACGCAAAGCCGGAGAGTGCAACGCCGCCGCCGTGGCCGGGAAGATCAACGCCGAGTTGCTCGAATTGCGGTGCCTCGCGTTGCAGGCCTTGGCGGCCGACCACGGATTGACGAATTCCGAAGCGGCGGCCATGGATCGTTTTCGCCGTCGGTGTGAACGGTGGTGCGATGCGTTGCTCGGACCGATCGTCGGGCGGACGGGCGTGACCGAGTTCGCGATCCGACCGGACCGGGCGACCGATTTCGCCGAGCAGTTTTCCGCCGATCCTTCCGGATCGGCGACATGGCCGCTGGTCACGGCGGGTCTGCGACTCACCTTCGCCGAAGCCGACTCGTTTCGCGGCCCCGACGAAGGCCGAAGCGGAACCGCCGCGGCCGATCTGGCGTCGGCGATCTTCGCGAGTTTCCCGGCCGAAGCATTTTCATCGGGCGGGTTGCTGCGAGCGGCTCACGTCGGCCGGACAGCCCGCGTGCCGAAAGAGACGGCTCTCAAGAAAGTCGTTCGCACGCCCCTCGCACCGAATGCTGCTTCGGCCAACGTGGCCGCGACGCCGAAGGCGAGCCAGATTCCAAGACCGCACCAACCGATCAGTTTTGTGACGCTCCGCAAACGCGGGTCGAAGCCATAGGCTTGGGGCGAGATTCGCAATGCGATTTTTACACCAAGCGCTGCCACGATGCGATGACTCACTGCGACGGTTTTTGGAACCGTTGTAGATCGAGCCGCTTTCCTCGGACAGCCGGGCTTCCGCTCGAGGGATTTCCGTTCTCTTCAAGCCATTCCGCGTTGACGACAAGTACGGTGGCCTCCTCTGGTTCATAGTAGATATAGCCTTTGTCCGGTCCGCCTAGCGACCATTCGAGCATGATCTTGCCTGCCTTGATAAACCTGTTTCCGGCCAAATCGCCTGGCTGACCGTTCGACAATCGTTCTCGCTTTTCGAAAGCCACCGATTGATTGCGAATCGGTTTTGCAGCGCCGGTGGCGAGGTACTCGAAGCGATAGCTGACTCCTTCGCCGGTTTCGTTATCGAACGACTTGTCGAACTTGACCGCGGCGACGCCGTCGGTGGTGATGATGACAATCATTTGATCTGCGTAATGAACCGGTGCAACGATTGTCAGCGGGCCATCCTTGGAAACCAACGGCGGCTCGGGTAACCGACGATTCGGATCGACCGCGAAAACCGCCGCGGTGAACGCCGATAGCACACATGCCACGAATCCCAGGACTCGAAACGGATTTCGATTCTGTCGCATAGATCAGGGCCTCGATGAGGTGCGGAGAACCTCGTTTATCACAGATCTTGTGACGAAATTCCACAAAAAACTCGACTCTCGGATGTTTGCCGAAAGAATTGCGGTCGTTGTGTAGAGATCATCACGAGCGAAAACGACATCGCATTTGACTTCTTCGTCGCGTCGTGCTTACGATGGATTTCGTTCGAAGATTTCCAGCGGAACTGTTCGTGTCCTCGACGCCCTACCGAAACGACCTGAGCCTCGCCGCCACCACCTTTGGTGGTTGGTGGCTGTTTTCGTTTACCGGCCGGTCCCCGGGGGCGGCGATGGTTCCGTTCTAAGAACCTCACCGCAAGTTCCCAGCCCCGGGGCCATCGCCCTGGGGCTTTTTTTGTTTCCGGAGCAGTCCGGACGGCCTCTCGATCGGGCGGCCGCGGCAGGAGGATCGCATGATCGTCGTCATGAAGAAAGGCGCACCGGCGGACGCCGTCCAGGAGATGGCCGCCCGTGTCGAGGAGCTCGGAATGAAAGCCCATGTCATCGTCGGCACCGAACGCACGGTCGTCGCCGCCGTCGGGCGCGAAAGCGAAGCCGACCGCCAGACGCTCTCCAGCTACCCCGACGTCGAACAGGTCGTCGCCATCCTCGCGCCGTACAAGATCGCGAGCCTCGAAACCAAGCCCGAACCGACCGTCGTGCGAGCGGGCAGCCTGACCATCGGCGGAGGGATCGTCGGCGTGATCGCCGGCCCGTGCAGCGTCGAAGGGCCGGAGCACATCATCGAGGCCGCGAAGCTGGTCAAAGCGGCCGGTGCGACGGCGCTCCGCGGCGGAGCCTTCAAGCCGCGCACGAGCCCCTATTCGTTCCAGGGACTGAAGGAGGACGGCCTGAAGATGCTTGCCGCGGCTCGCGACGAAACCGGTCTCGCGGTCGTTACCGAAGTCATGTCTCCGCAAGACGTGCCGCTCGTCGCGAAGTACGCCGACGTGCTGCAGGTCGGCGCCCGCAACATGCAGAACTACACTTTGCTCGAAGCCGTAGGCGAATCACGCACGCCGGTGCTTCTCAAGCGCGGTCCTTCGGCGACCGCCGAGGAATTCCTCCTCGCCGCCGAATACATTCTGAACCGCGGTAACTCGAACGTCATCCTGTGCGAGCGCGGCATCCGCACGTTCGAGTCGCACACGCGGTTCACGCTTCCGCTGGCGATGGTTCCATACCTCAAAGAGCGGACGCACCTGCCGGTGGTCGTCGATCCGAGCCACGGAACCGGCGTCGCATCGCTGGTGCCTTCGATGTGCCTGGCGGCCATCGCCGCTGGTGCCGACGGCCTCGCGATCGAGGTCCATCAGAACCCGCCGAAGGCCATGAGCGACGGCCCGCAGTCCCTCACCCCGGCCATATTCGCCGACACGATGAAGCGCTGCCGAAAGATCGCCGACGCCGTCGGGATGACGCTGGGAGGCTAAGCCAAAGCCTGCCATATCGCTGCCTGACGGACGCGGCTACGAGTTTGAAGCCGTTAGCTGCCGAGTTCAACGAGCGGTGTGCGTTCCGATCTTTCCAGCGGAGGCAACTCGCTGCGCGAGATCCGCACCTCCGCGGGTGCGTCGATGGCGAGGCGAACCCGTCCGCGCTTTGTCTCCACGACTCGAATCGTCACACCCGGCCCGACACACACGCCTTCACCCACCCGCCGACTAAGCACGAGCATGTTTTTCTCTCCGTAAGAGGCGACGGAGAATGTATACACGTGTTCTATTTCGGGTGCAAGGCGAATCTGAACAAAAGTTCCCAAGTGCGAGACTACGTTTCGTTGTCGGGAGGCGGTAACACGTTTGCGGCTCTTCCTTTCTGCCAGTACATGCGATCCGCCGTGAGCATCTCGAGCCGTAGTGCGCAGTCCAGACAGTACTTTTGCTCGCCATTGTCGAGGTGCAATTCTCCGCCGACCAAAAGGTGGTAGTGCTCGTCGCCGGGAAACTTCGCGTGGCAGTATTCCCGATCGAAAGAGGCCTTGGTTTTGATCGCCCAGTTCTCGGGATGCGGCACATACAGCCGGCGGTCGTGCGACGGAGACATCGGTCATGCGTGAAGAAAGGAGCCACGGAAGTCACGGAACACACGGAAACGAATGACGGTGAAGTCCTTCCGAAAACTTCCGTGTGTTCTGTGGTCTCACTCTACTTCGCAACGTCTGGCGCGGCGACGCCCAGCGACGTGGCAAGTGTCGTTAGCGCCGACCAGTTCCCTTCGTCGAACTCAATGCCGTTCTTGCGTCGCTCGTTGACGGCACGCCGTTCCGGATCGCCGGGCAACGTGATTTCGGCGACATCGGCTCTGCGAGCCACTCCTCGTACATAGTCTTCAAGCAGCCGCGTCTGGTCGGACAGGTGCGAAGTTCCGGCGGCGTGCTCGGGCGACACGATCAGAAAGAACGCCGCGTTCCCCTTCGGTCCCACCGGCTTCTCGCTCGCGACCGGAGCTCCCGAAAGACCGCTGCAAAACAGCTCGATGAGAAATGCCAGTCCGAATCCTTTGTAGGCCTGACTTCCGCCCATCGGCAGAATCGTTCCGGGCGGATCCGCGTACAGACAACTCGGATCGTTGGAAGGATTGCCTTCGCAGTCGAGCAGCCAGCCGTCAGGAACGGTTTTGCCGGCGATTTTATGAACGCGAACTTTGCCTTCCGCTGTGACAGTCGTGCCGAAGTCTAGGACGAAAGGGCCTTCCTTTCCACCGGGACAACCCATGCACAAAGGGTTCGTGCCCAATCTGGGACGGATGCCCCCGACAGGTGCGACGCGCTGCGCGCCGCCATGAGTGTTCGCGAGCACGAAGGAGACCATCCCGGCCTCGGCGGCCATCTCGGCGTACTCGCCGAGTCGTCCAACATGCGAGCTCTGCCTTAAGGTTCCGCAGCCGACGCCGATTACTTTCGCTTTGTCGATAAGGCGGCTCGTGAGGTCACGTCCGAGCACCTGGCCGAAGCCCCACCCGCCGTCGCAGGTCAGCATGGCCGGCGTTTCGTGTGCGATTGATAACTTCGCACCTGGTCGAATTTCGCCCGACCTCACCGAGTCGATGTACTGCGGCAGACGCATGACGCCATGCGACTCATAGCCTCGCAGGTTCGCCTCGACGAGGCTCTCGGCCACGATTGCGGCTTCTTCCGGTAATGCGCCTCCGGTAATCAATAGGGCCTGGGCGAACGAACGCAAGGAAGCGTCGGAAACTCGCGGCACGACTTCGCTCCGTAACGGGCGTCTATGAAAGGCGTTTCGGCGTCTGACAGATCCGCCCATGCTAACGACGGAGCCTCGCGAAGGCAGGCGGAGTCGAGTCCAAAAGGTCTCGTGACCGCCTTCAATCTTTCCGGTGAGTCACGAGCAGAAATCCGCCGAAGGGAGCGGTTCGTCGCGCTGTGACGATCGCCCGAGACAAGTCCGGAACCGCGAAGTGCGGTCGTCGGCCGGGCCGATCAATCGCTCCGGACGCCCCGGCCAGGGAGGCCCGAGGAGAGACCGGCGGTCAACCGCCGCACCGACCACGGACCAAACCCCGCATGTCTGAGAACACGATTTCGGGCGATCTTGAGGACCTGTGTACGCTCAACAATCTGCGGACCTTCGTCCATCAGACGTTGTGCGGCAAAGAGGCCCTGCTCGCCGACCAGTTCCCGCTCACCGAAATGGCGCTGACTCGCCGCAGCCGGTTCTGCGGCCTGCAATTCTCGCTGCAAGGCCCGCGCGACGTGCGCCTCGGCGCGATCTGGGCCGCCGATCACAACGTGATCTACTTCTACGACGCCCGCGGCGAACGCTACCTCAAAATCAAGCTCAACCGCCGCATCGTGACCGACCCGACGCCGCAACGCGACGCGGCGTGATGAGGGTGCATGCGAAGTGTCCCATCGGCCGTCTGTCCGAGCCGCGACCGTCAGGAAGCACTTCCAAGCCGCTCCGAACGCTTCCTGACAGTCGCGGCTCTGATTCCGCATCAAGCGACGGCCGACCTGCGCGACGCTCGAATGTCTGTAGGGAACGCCCTCCGCGGCGTTCCGAAAGGTCCGCGGTCGCGTCATACGATCGCGGAACGCCGCGGAGGGCGTTCAGTCATAAATATAGCCCCCCAATCAACGTTCTTGTCTCACTTTTTGTCCCCGTTCTCAACCCACCCCTCATCAAACGCCGCGTGCTTCATGCTCTTTCCGCCCTCGACGAAGTAGCTGTAGACGACGTGCAGGCGGCCGTCTTGGCCCTGCGTGATCGCTGGGTAGTGGTAGGAGCCGGTTGGTTCGTCCTCGATGTGCCGGGTGTGCGACCACGAGCGGCCTTCGTCTCTCGACAATGAGACCGCGAGGCGGTTGCGGCCGTTGAGCGTGTCGTTGTAGACGAGCGCCCAATGTCCGTTTGCGAGTCGCAGGCCGTCGAGGCCGGAGCCGGGGTTCGGTAGCTCGCTGAGGCCCACCGCGCCCCACGTCTCGCCGTCGTCCTTCGATTCGCAAACGCGGACGCGCTTTCGCGGGCCGTTCTCGCGCATATAAGCGACGAGCGTGCCGTCGTCTCTTCGCAGCACAGCGGGCTGAATGTTGCCGAAGCCGATCAGCGGCTCGCTGGCCCGCCACGTTTCGCCGTAGTCATCGGTCAGGGCCATGATCGAGATCGAATAGGTATCGCTGTAGAGCGGCAGCACGATCCGCCCGCTCGGCAATTGCGTCGGCTTGCAGCGCGGCTGCCAGCCGAGCCGCTGGAAGAGCTTGTCGCCGAGCTTCTCGCGCATCTCCGCGAGTTCCTGGCGATGCTCGTCGTTGAGCAGCGTCTCGAAGGCACCAAGTTCGGCGTCGAGTTGCTTCCGCGCTCGTTCGCCGAAGTCGGCGGGCTTGAGGAAGATCAGCCCCTCGCGATCCCATGTCGGCGGGCCCGATGCATCGAACCGCGACGCGACCTTGAAGTTCGTCAGGCACGATTCCCAACTGTTCGCGAGGATCGTCGGATAGAACAGCCAGAGGTGCTTGCGATCGTCGATGAACAGCGCGGTGTTGCAGTCGGGAAAGCCCGGCGTGTCGGCGAGCACGAACGGTTCACTCCATGTCGCGCTGTCCTTCGCTTTCCACGCGGCGTACACGGCGACGTCGTCGGCCGTTCGTTCCCCCGATCCGCGATACCACGACGCGAACAGGTCACCGTTCGGGCACTCGACGATGCCGGGGGCGTGGTTGTGCTGGGCGTCGAGGGGGAAGATGAGTTCCGATTCGAAGCGTGGCTCGTCGGCAGTGGCGGAGAGGGCCGTCAGTGACAGAGCGAAAAACAGTGCCCGCATCGAAGTGATCCTCGCGAAAAGGAATGCGACTTCCATAGAGTACATCAACGATGATTTCGATCGCGAGGACATTGTGCCATGACTTCAATCCTCCCCACCCGCCCCCTCGGCCGCACCGGCGAGCAGGTCACGATCTTCGGCCTCGGCGGCGAAGGCGTGCTGCGGACGCACGGCCGCATGGCCGAAGCGGTCGCCGTCATTCATCGCGCCCTCGATCTCGGCGTGAACTATTATGACTCGGCGCCGGCGTACGCCGGCTGCCTGAATTACTTGGGGGAAGGCCTCGCCGGGCGGCGGGAGGGCGTCTTCGTCGCGTCGAAAACCCATGACCGTTCGCGCGAGGGGTCGCTGAAACTCCTCGACGACACGCTTGCCCGTCTCGGAACTGATCATCTCGACCTCTGGCAACTTCATGATCTGCGAACCCAGCGCGATCTCGATGCGATCTTCGGCAAGGGCGGGGCGATGGAGGCCCTGCTCGAAGCGCGTGACGCCGGACGCGTGCGGTATCTCGGCCTCACGGGCCATCACGACCCCGCGATCCTGCAAGAGGCGATGCGGCGGTTCACCTTCGACACGGTGCTCGTCGCCTTGAACGCTGCCGACCGTCATCGCCTATCGTTCATCGAAACGGTCCTGCCGGAGGCGAACGCCAACGACATCGGCATCATCGCCATGAAGGTTTACGGGGCGGGTTCGCTCCTCGGTCCGCATGGGCTAAGGTCGGATGAAGCCCTGTCTTACGCGTTGACGCTGAACGGCGTCCGCACCGCGATCGTGGGTTGCAGCTCGCCCGTCGAGGTCGAAGAGAACGTGCGCATCGCTACGAATTTCGCTCCACTGAGCGACGATGAGATGACTTCTCTCGAACAACGCACGGCAAAGCACGCAGCGACGTTTGCGTCATTCAAAAAACCGCCGTTTGTCTCGCTCCGAGGCACGTAAAGGCTCGCCCTAATGACATTCCGTCCTGAAACTGCACCGCCACGCTGCTGCTGGCTGGCAGCGACCGTGGTATTCCTCTGTGGAACCACTCCTCTTGCCGCGGATTTGAGGACTGCGCCGCGGCCGATCACCGAAAGAGTGCGCGTCTCCGACGACAAGACCCGCTTCGTCTTCGTGGAGTCGGGCAAGCAGTACGTCCCGTGGGGTTTCAACTACCTGGGCAATCACGGCGAGTTGCTCGAAGAGCAGTGGGCCGAGCATTGGGACGATGTCGAGACCGACTTCCGCGAGACGCGGAAGCTCGGGGCGAACGTCGTGCGGATTCATCTGCAAGTCGGCACCTACATGACGGCGCCGAACGAGACGAATCGGGCGCAACTCGAACGGCTCGGCAAGCTGCTCGACCTCGCACGCGAGACGGGGTTGTACGTCGACGTCACCGGCCTCAGTTGCTATCACCTCGACGGCGTTCCGAGTTGGTACGACGGCCTGAGCGAAGCCGATCGCTGGGACGTGCAGGCGAACTTCTGGGAGGCGATCGCCAAGGTCTGCGCAGGCCGGCCGGAGGTCTTCTGCTACGACCTCATGAACGAGCCGGTGATCGGTGAAGCGAAACCGGACGATAAGAATCCGTGGCTCAGCGGCGAGTTGGGCGGCATGTATTTCGTCCAGCGGATCTCGAAAGATCCCGGCATGCGCTCACGAGAGGAGATCGCCGAAGCGTGGGTCGCCAAACTCACCGCCGCGATCCGCAAGCACGACGACAAGGCGCTGATGACCGTGGGCGTGATTCCGTGGGCGCAAGTCTTCCCGAATGCGAAGCCGCTGTTTTACTCGCCGCAGGTGGCGAAGCATCTCGACTTCGTGAGCGTCCACTTCTATCCGAAGGCGGGCGAGATCGAGAAGACGATCACGGCGCTGCGGGTCTACGACATCGGTAAGCCGATGGTCGTCGAAGAGACCTTTCCGCTGAGCTGCGGGATCGAAGAGCTCGACCAGTTCATCGACGGCACCGACGACGTCGTGGACGGCTGGATCAGCCATTACTTCGGCAAGACGATCGACGAGCACAAGCAGGGTCATGAGCTCACCGACGAGCTCGTCGCCGGCTTTCTCGAATACTGGCGCGACAAGGGCAGGGCGGTTCAGGGTGAACCGAAGTGACGAGGCCGCCGAAGCCGCGTGGTTGCGTCGCCTCGAGTTCTCGCGGAAGATTCTTCGATCCCGCCCTTTCGGAGAAACCGCATGACTCGACTTCTGCACGCTTCGTTCGCGTTCCTCTCGCTGACGGCCTTCGCGGTCGCACAAACTCCTTCGACGACGAACGCACCGACGTTGACGGCTCCGCCGACAAGACCCGCGGCGAAGGCCTCGCGAGCCGCCGGGGCTGGTCCCGCACCGACCGTCGCTGATGTGGCCTACGGCACCGATTCCGAACGACAAAAGCTCGACTTCTGGAAGGCCGAGTCCGACACGCCGACTCCTGTCGTCGTCATGATTCACGGCGGCGGCTGGATGAACGGCGACAAGAGCAACTATCGCAAAGCCGTCACACCCTATCTCGAGCAGGGAATCTCCGTCGCGGCGGTCAACTATCGGTTCATCGCGCAGGCGATGGAACAGCACGTCGAACCGCCCGTGAAAGCGCCTCTGTACGACGCCGCGCGGGCCTTGCAGACCCTTCGGTCGAAGAAGGACGAGTGGAACATCGACCCGCGGCGGATCGGTGCGACGGGCAGCTCGGCGGGAGCCTGCACGTCGTTGTGGCTGGCTCTGCACGATGATCTCGCCGATCCGAACAGCGAAGATCCCGTCGCACGGGAATCGTCGCGGCTCACCTGTGCCGCGGTTGCCGGCGCTCAAACTTCGCTCGATCCGACGCAGCTCCGCGAATGGATTCCGAACGCGATCTACGGGGGCCACGCCTTCGGCTTCGCCGAGAAAGGCCGAAATCGTGCCGCTGAGTTCGAGTTGCTGATGAAGAATCGCGAGAGTGTGCTGCCCTGGATTCAGGAATATTCGCCGATCGAACTCGTATCGTCCGACGACCCGCCGATCTATCTCGATTACCCGAACCAGAAGTCCGAGCCGAAGCTCGGCCAGCAGGAGAAGGATCCGACCCACTCGGCGGTGTACGGAGTGAAGCTCAAGGAAGCCCTCGACGAGGCCGGCGTCGAAGCCGTCTTGTCATATCCGGGCGACACAGACGAGACCTACGGCAGCATCGCCGGCTTTCTGACGGCGAAGTTGAAGGAGCAGCCGTAGCCGACGGTGCCGCTCAGAACCTCCCCCGACGGAGCCGCATCCGTCGGCA
Source organism: Planctomycetaceae bacterium (assembly GCA_013813775.1). GTDB lineage: Bacteria > Planctomycetota > Planctomycetia > Planctomycetales > Planctomycetaceae > JACCRE01. The sequence goes on along the minus strand of JACCRE010000211.1, from coordinate 22,077 downwards.
GTGCCTTCGCGATTCCGACGCGGCATGCAAGTCCGGATTCGTAAAGGTGACTGCGGTGCCACGACCGTGTTCCCGCCGTTGAGAGGGCGAACTTCACCCCCCCAGAACGCAGTTCACTCAATCGGCGAACAGGAACTCATTGCTGTTCAAGAGCATCCGACAGGCATTGGCAACGCCGTGTCGTGAAGCGAATTCGACGAACGCACTTCGCTCTTCCTCCGAAGGGTCCCGTAGAAGCATAAGCTCGTACAGCCGATCGATCTGCCCGCGTCGATCCGGCCGTTCGCCTTCTAGTCGCGCCGCCAGATGTTCGCTACGGCGGACGATGAACGGATCGTTGAGCATCGCGAACGCTTGCAGCGCCGTCACCGATTCGGTCCGCGCGCCGGTGGGACGCGAGCCGTCGGGACAGTCGAGCGTCTCCATGAACGGGTCGGGCAGCGTGCGGAACAGAAAGCGATAGACCCCGCGCCGGCGATTCGCGGCGTCGTCGGGATCGAACGTGCGGTAGTCCACATTCGGCGTGACGTGGATGCCGGGCGTCTCAATGAAGTTCTTGACCGACGGTCCGCCCATCTTTTGGTCAAGCTCGCCGCTGAAGACGAGAGCCGCGTCGCGTACCGATTCGGCGTCGAGACGCGTGCGGTTCATCCGCCACAGCAGGCGGTTCGACGCATCAATGGCGGCGTGTTGCTCATTATGCGTCGATGCTTGTCTGTAGGTCGCGCTCGTGACGATCAGTCGATGCAGGTGCTTGAGCGAGCCGCCGCTGCGGATGAGTTCGAACGTCAGCCAGTCGAGCAGTTCGCGATGCGAGGGCGTCGATCCCATGCGGCCGAAATCGTTCGGCGAGGCGACGAGCCCTTCGCCGAAGTGGCGCTGCCACGTTCGGTTCACGATCGACCGCCAGACGAGCACGTTCTTGTGATCGCTCAGCCAGTGGGCGAACGCGGCGCGTCGCTGGCCTTCGTCCTGCGGGTCTGTGATGGGCAGTCTCGGATCAAGGCCCTCTAAACACGCCAACGCGGCCGGTGTCGCTTCCTCGCGTGGCTCGTGGATGTCGCCGCGATGCAGGGTATGTACCACGCGGGGCTGCTCGGCGGGCTTGAAGCTCCCGTCGGGCGCGAACTGATTGGTTCCGACATAGACCTTTTGCCGCGGAGGCAGCGAGGCGAGTTCGACTTCGAGTTTCTGACGCACATAGAACGCCGCGAGGGTCATTCGTTGCGTCTCGTCGCGCCGTTCCGACGGAATCGCGAGCACCGACGCGATCTCGGGCGGGAAGCTGCGATCGTCGAGACTCAGCGGTGCCGGCGACGACGTGACGGAGACTCTAAACCTGCCGATGAGGTGCCCGCCGCCATGCGTCTGTTCGAGTCGGACGACGAGCGACGACGCGTCGCCCGCCGTGATCGGCTCACGGAGTTCGAACACGGCATGATGCGGCTTGCCGACCTCGGGATAGATGCCCCACGCGGTCGCCGGATTGCCGTCGATCGCCATCGCCGCGGTCCAGCCCGCCTGATCGAAATCGGCCCGCACGCTGGTGATCGCGACCTCGCCAGACGCCGACGAATCGTTCCCGTCGGCGAGTGAGAGCTTGAGTTCGTTGAGATGCAGGTTGCCGTTGTCCTGCCGCCCCGGCCCCGTGAGGGGCAACGACTCATCGGTGAGCAACTCGATGCGAACGGCCGTGACGGTCGCCAACGGCAGCGGCGCGGCGACCGTCACCACGTCGGTCTCGGGTCGAGTGCCGCCGCTCAGAAGCGAATGATCGGGCAGCTCGGTGAGCGTCGCTCCGCCCTTCGAGTCGAAGGTGACGGGATCGATGACGATCCAGCTGGCGGCCGCGCCGGCGATCTCACGCTCCCAGCTTGCGATTTCGGCGTGTAGGGCCGGCTCGAGCAGCGATGGATCCGTGGAACGATCGGGAGAGGCGAGTTCCGCGATCCGTTGCGTCAGCTCGCGGCGCTGCTGTGCGACCGCGGGGTCAGGGTCGTAAGCCCGTTCCGCCTTATCGACGCCGGCGAACACCGCCTGAAGCCCGTAATACTGCGATTGCGTGATCGGATCGAACTTGTGGTCGTGACAGCGGGCGCAATGCACCGTCGCGCTCGCGAACGCCGTCATCACCGCCGTCACGATCTCATCGCGATCGATCACCCGTGCGATCTGCCTGTCGATGCTGTCTTCGCGGATGTCCCGTAGCGAGCTTTCATCCCACGGACCAGCGGCCAGAAAGCCGGTCGCGACGAGCGCCCGCGGGTCGTCCGGAAACAGTACGTCCCCGGCGATCTGCTCTTCGACGAACCGCGTGAATGGCTTGTCTTCGTTGAATGCGCGGATGAGATAATCGCGGTAGGGCCACGCGTTCGGCCGGGGACGATCCTGATCGTGCCCATGCGTCTCGGCGAAGCGGGCGACGTCCATCCAATGCCGTGCCCACCGCTCGCCGTGATGCGGACTCGTGAGAAGTCGATCGACGACGCGCTCGAAGGCGTCGGGGGATGTGTCCGCCTTGAAGGTCGCAAGCTCGTCGGGCGTCGGCGGAAGCCCCGTCAGATCGAACGTCACTCGCCGCAGCCACGTCCGACGATCGGCGGGAGGCGAGGGGTGCAGACCATTGTCGAGAAGTCGCTTCTGGATGAAGCCATCGATCGGATTCGCGGACGAGCTGGCGACGTTCGCATCTGCGACGTCCGGCGGCGGCGATGACTCGATCGGTCGGTACGCCCAATGCGACGGCCAGGGGGCGCCTCCGGCGATCCAGCGGCGGAGGGACGCGATCGCGGCCTCATCAAGCGGCTCGCCGACCGGCGGCATGCGGCCTTCGTCCAACGACGCGGCGAGTCGACGGAGCATCTCACTTCCGCCCGGATCGCCGGGAGCGATCGCCCGCACTCCCGATTCGAGCATCGAGGTCGCTTTGGCGGGATCGGTCAGATCGAGGCCCGCTTCCGGAGCCAGCGTGCCGTGACAGCGCAAGCAGTGCGTCGAAAGGATGGGAGCGATGTCTCGGTCGAAATCGACGGGCCGCTCTTCAGCGACGGCGGACATCGTCGTCGCCGTGAGCGCCAGGATCAGAGCGAGTCGATTCCACAAACCGTGCCGCATGGCGGGCACTCAATCAGGGTAGGCAGATCGGAGGGCATTCAAACTCCGCAGAAAGGCCCGTCCGCGAAAACGAAGCCGTTCTGCACGATCGAAGTGATCTCCAGCCTACACGACCCGCCGCGGCAGGTCACCGCCAGTCGATGACCTGGAAGATCCCCTGCCGGGCCGCGATACGATCCGGAAGTGAGAGCAGCCGTTCGCGATACATGCTCAACAGCAAGGCGATGATGAACATCACGCCTCCGCCGATCGCGAGATAGGCGCCCACCGTCACCTGCGGTCGATAGAGTAGCGAGCCAAAGAGCACGACAAGGTAGATCGCGAGCGTCCCGCCGCCGAAGAACGTCGTCGCCTTCGTTTTCCAACCGAGACCCGCCGCGAGCAGCAGACCCGAGATCGTGACGATCGCCAGTTCGCTGCGGAGGAAGGTGACGTGGTCGGCGCGATGGTAGAGCACGTCGATGAGCAACGGCAGCGTCGCCAACGCCGCACCGAGCCACAGGGCGACGAACGTCAGGTCGGAATGCGGCACGGCCGCTTCGCTACGGAAGCGTTCGACATGCCCGGCGGCGAGCAGCATCAATCCGACGACGACGCAAAACAGTTCGAGCTTCTCCCACGCCGTCAGGTTCACGAATTCGTTGAGCGTCAGGAACGCGAGGCCCGCTAAGGCGACGGCGGCGATGGTGTAGATTCTTCTCCAGCCGCCTGCCGGGCTGAGGAGAGCCGCCGCAGCGGCAGCGAACGCCGTGGCGACGAGTGAAACGAGCTCGAGCCATTCGACGCCGCCGGCGACGATGCGGCCCGCGCCTTGCAGGAACGCCGAGAGAAACGCGATCAGCAGAATGCCCGTCGCACACTGGAACGCCGTCCAACCGCGTCCATGCAGCACGCCGGCCGACCGGCCGTCTTCCCGCCAGACAGGCTTGCGTTCGACGCCCAGAGATCGCGAAGCTGCGAGCAGTCCAAGCCCGATCGACGAATAGATGAGCGCGTACCACTCGCCCGGCACGTTGAAGTAACCGAGGAACTGCCAGACGGCCCCGCACGCCGCTGCGGAGGCGAAGTAGATGTTGGCGCTGCGCTTTCGCAGCACCGCCGCGAGCAGATAGAACGCCGCCGCTTCGAGGAAGACGAGTCCGAGGATGAGATTGAGGGACTCGCCGCGAACCGGCGTCATTCCGGCGACGCTCTTCAACGTGGCGACCAGCACATGCGCCAGAATCACAGCCGTCGCCGCGTGGGACACCCAGTACAAGGGCCGCTCCGGCTGCCGGCCGCGCCACAAGTGCGACGCGCCTAAATACAGCAGCGGAACCAGCATCATGATCGGTGCCTGAACCGTCCAGGCCTCGACGCCGAGCGCCCGCAGCAACGCCGCTGCGCCGATCATCAATGCCGCCGCCGTGAGTGTGAGATAGGCCGACGCCCAGCCGGGGGCGTTCTCTTGATACAGCCACGCGGCGACGCGGTTGCACGCCGCGACGATCGCCATCGCCAGCACGAGTTGCCAGCCGGTCTCGTAGCTCCAATCAAGTTCTGCGGCGATGAACGACGTCGCCCGCACATGCAACGCGAAGCCCAGCAGCAACGGCAACGCGTTCAGAACCATGCCCACTCGCGGCACCGCGCGATCGAAGGCCGCGTCATGCCGACGTGCCAGAACAAGCTGCAACCCGTTCGCCGCCAAGGCCGTGAGCGCGAGGGCGGCGATCAGCCATTCCGGCCGCAAGTCCATCTGTGCGAGCAACGTCAGCTCGGCCATGATCAGGCAGAACGCCGCGCTGAAGATGTCGCGGCCGGTCCGACGCACGATGAGATCGGAATACAGGTAGGCGTAAGTTCCCGCGATCCAGAGGCCCGCCGCGAGCAGCCGGCTCGTCGCCAGCAGGTTCGTCGGACGGGCGAGCGTTCCGGAACCTAAAATCTCGACGAGCGGCTCGAAGAACCACGTGAAGACCTGCACGCACAGCAAGAGGGCCAGCGAACCGGCGATCTGCATGTGGCCGCTGCGGAAGAGGGCCTTTCCGAATCGTTCGCGATTGAATGGTGCGTCGGGTTCCGGCGGAAAGGCCCGCTCGGCGTGCAACGAGATCAGCCCCAGCACGATGCCCACGAGGCTGATCCAGGTCGGATCGGCGAGACGCCCCAGATCGGCCAGCAGCAAGACGGCCGTCAGCGTGATTCCCGCCTCGATCGCGTACAGGAACAGTGGGTCGCGCAGCACGAAGACCGTGGCCGCGTAAAGCAGGCAGCAGGCTGCCGCGGCGACCCACAGGTGACCGTCGACCGTCATCAAGCCTTGGGCATGGAAGTACCACAGGTTCAGCGGCGCGACGACGCAGCCGAGGAACGTCAACGCCCGTCCCGCCGTGCGGAACCGCGTTTTCAGTGTGACCCACCAGCCGGCGCACACGATTCCAAGCGACCCGGCGGTCATCAACCCCGCCAGTAGCGTCGGATTGCGGAAGACGCCCAGGCTCACGAGCCACACGATCAGGCCCAGCACGGCCAGCGACCCGCCGAGCACCAGCAGCCACTGGATGCTGTGCGGGTCGAGCAACGCCTCGAACATCCGCCGCAGCACCGGCTTTTGCGGTGTTGACGCTGCCGCCGGGGCGGCCGATCGAGACGCGGATGCCGCCGAACTCGGCGGGTCCAGGAACTCGCGGATTTCCGAGACTGGCTCGTCTGTGCGGTGCAGCGGTTCCGCCTTCCGGCCCACAGGTCTCGCGTCGGATTCGGATTCCGGAGATTCCGGAGATTCCGGAGATTCCGGAGATTCCGGAGATTCCGGAGATTCCGGAGATGCCGGAGATGCCGGAGATGCCGGAGATGCCGGAGATGCCGGAGATGCCGGAATTGTCAGCATCCGGCCGCAAAAGGGGCAATCGGCTCTCGCTCCCGCGAACCGTTCCTCCGCCCGCAACCGGCGGCCGCATGCACACTGGACCAGAATCGCCATTTTCGGCCCTCGGAGGAGTGACCCGCCGCCGAAGTCGTTCCGGCGCTGCAGTTCGCTCTTCCGGAGACTCTAGCACGCCGGACTGAGCGCAAGAATCGTAACATTGCCGCCGACTGATGGATTTCCCGTCGGGTTTCGGTGTTCGCAGGCCAAACTCCGAGGCCGCTGTCGCTGGCATCGCGCTCGGGGGATCGGTAAACTTCTCCGTTCCCAACAGCGACACGCAGCGGCGGATTTCCGTCGGACGGACGAAAAGCTATGCCCAACTCACCCAGTGCGAAAAAGGCTCTGCGGAAGAGCCTCACGAGACGCGACCAGAACCGCCCTCAGCGAACGGCCCTGCGCAACGCCGTCAAAAAGGTCCGCAAGGCCGCCGAGGCTCAGGACGAAGCTGGCGCCCGCAACGCCTTCAAGTTCGCCGTGAAGAAGCTCGACCAGTCGGCCGACAAAGAGCTGATCCACAAGAACACGGCCGCCCGCGTCAAATCCCGCCTCTCGGCCCTGCTCAAGCGAACGTTTAATCCCGATAAGGTCGCCCAGCCGGCGAGCTGAGGTTGATCGTCGGCGCGGGTCATCGAACTCGAAAGCCTGGGAATCCCTTCCCGGGCTTTCTTCGTTTCCCGCCTGGCGAGCATGAATGGGCAACGTCAATGCGCCAAGCGCCGAACGCGGCGGTCAGGCGTGTCTCGCCCTTGTCGCCGTCGATCGCCTCCGGTCAAATGGCGCGGTTCCGGCATTCGCCTTCGGAGTGCTCCAGAGACCATGAGATCCCTCGCCGCTCTCTTCGCCGTGATTGGCCTGCTCTCCGAGACGCAGGCGCAGGACGCCAAACGCGACATTCCTTACGGCGATCACGAGCGGCAGGTGCTCGACGTCTATTCGACTGCGGACGTGAAGGATCGACCGGTGGTCTTCTGGATTCACGGCGGCGGTTGGCAGACCGGCGACAAGTCCGACGTTCAGCACAAGCCGAAGGTCTTCGTCGAGAAGGGCTTCGTCTTCGTCTCCACGAACTACCGGCTGCTGCCCGACGTCGACATGGGGACCATCATCCGCGACGTCGCGAAATCGATTCGCTGGGTGCATGAGCACATCGCGGAGCATGGCGGCGATCCCGAACGGATTCTCGTGATGGGACATTCCGCCGGCGCGCAGCTCGCCGCTCTCATCAGCATCGACGGCCGCTATCTCGAGGCCGAGGGGCTGTCTCTGTCGATCATCAAGGGCTGCGTGCCGGTCGACGGCGACACCTACGACGTGCCGGCGATCATCGAGATGGCGGAGACACGAAGCCGTGTGCACCACCGACCGCAGGCGACGTTCGGCCACCGCCAGAAGTTCGGCGACGACCCCGCGAAGCACCGCGACTTCTCGGCCGTCACGCATGTCGCCGAGGGGAAGGGCATCCCGCCCTTCCTGATCCTGTACGTCGCCGAGCATCCCGACAACACCGCCCAGGCTCAGCGATTCGCCGCCGTGCTGAAGGAGGCGGGCGTCGACGCCACCGCCTTTGGCGCACGCGAGACTTACCACAACAAGATCAACACCGATCTCGGCGTGCCCGACGATCCCGCCACGAAAGCACTGTATGCGTTTCTCGACGAAGTGCTGATGAAATAGGTTCGATGTGTGGGACAGGTTCGCTGGCATACCGTGACGCGCGACGCGATGCCCGCGCCTCATTCGACTTGATCAGCAAACGAGGATCTCGTGGCCGAGAATCAGACTCAAGAGACCGACGCGAGCGTCGAGGCGTTTCTGGAGAGCGTTGAACACCCGGGGCGGCGAGCCGACTCAAACGTGCTGCTCGATCTGATGCGGCGGGTGACGGGCGCCCCGCCGAAGATGTGGGGGCCGGCGATCATCGGGTTCGGCAAATATCACTACCGCTACGACAGCGGCCGCGAAGGAGACATGCTGCGCGTCGGCTTCAGCCCGCGCAAGGCGAATCTCGCGCTGTACGTGATCATCAAAGACGATGATCGCAAGCCGCTTCTCGCCAAACTGGGCAAGCACAAAACCGGGGTGTCCTGCCTCTACATCAACAAGTTGGCCGATGTGGACCTGAAGGTGCTGGAGGCCATGGTGGCCCGTTCCTGGAACGCGGCCCGAGACAAGTATGGCAATCCTGAATAGCCGGCCGAGTCAACCCTTTCGTGCGAAGGTGGCGAAATGAGATCTCCGTCGCTCAAGCGCGCATTGTCGATCGCGGGATGCTGCGTCATCGCCGTCGTGCTGCTCCTGGCGATCGATGCGTTCGTGGCGATCAGCCGCATGAACCCGGTGCCGGCGGCGGAGGCCGCGGCGGTGAGCGCCGGGTTCGACGTGAACTTGCTTCAGCTTCGTTCCTTGGAGGCGTCGGGGGGGGCCTTTCGGCAGTTCAGCGATCGTCAGATACCGTCTCGACGATGCCGAAGACGCCAAAGACCTCGAAGTGCAACTGCGCCGGCCGCTTCTCACGCCGCGCTGGCAGGTCGTCGCGATCGAGCCGAGGTGACTTCGCTGAAAAGGGGGGGGCCGTCCTCACCTGATGCAGCCGTAAGGCTTGGAAGCAAAGAACTGCAATGATGGCTCGCCGCCTTTGGGCGGATGGGCAAAGGCATGTCGTGCGTGAGCCCGCCATGCTGACGCTCTCGGCGAAGGCACGCCGTGCGACCGTCCAGCGACCTGTCGCAAGTTTTTGATCTTGACGCGGCGAAAAATTTCTTGCGAAGGCACTGCGGCGGTGCTAAATCAATCTGACAGCTTGTTCAGACCGCCTCTTGCATTCGGGCTATGCCGATGTCGCACGTCGCACTTGTCGCTTCGGACATTCTCGCCATTCCTGCCCGCCGGGGCTTTGGCCGACTGCTCAGCGGCATGTGGGAAGGCGACCCCGTCTCGTGGTCGATCTTCGGCGGCGTCGTGGTCATCGCGGGCGTCGTGTTCGTCGTGAAGATGCGATCGGGCGAGTAGTTCGCCGCCATCACGCGGTTTCCGGGCGAGCTGTTCGTTCGACGGGCGAAGGCGATCGGTGCCGCACTCCGGCGCGCCGTGAATGCCGCCTGCATGCACCGCCCGACGACCGACGCGTTCCGCGACCGACCGGAACCGCGCCGACGTTCTCTATTCGAATCCGCGGATTGCCGCTTGCGTCTGATGCGGCGAACGGACTCATCGCTTCCGACGCCGTCGGACCGCTAAGCTCATCGCAGCGGTTCATCGGTCTAACGGCGGTGGAACACGGGCATGGCGATCCTTCGGCAAATGAACGCGATCGTGGGAAGGAATCTGCGCGCGATTGAGATGGTCGGCGTGCTGATGAGGATCTTCAGCTTCTCGCTCGTGAGCTGGCTCGGGCCGGACAGCCCCTTTCTGTTCGTGTGGGCGTTCAATACCGTCGATGCGGTGATGCTTTCTTGGTGCGCGATCCTGCGGAAGGACCTGGCCTACTCGATCCTGAACGTCTTCTGGATCGGTGTGGGCGTCGTCGGCATGCTGCGCGCCGGCGGGTTCTCACATTAAAGCTTTGTCACAAGTGAAAGTTTGGATTGGGTACCACTGGCTCTGCCAGTGTTTTTCATGGGAACACATCCGAAGTCGGCACTGGCGGAGCCAGTGGCACCCAAGGATGAAGCGGTGATGAAACAACGAGCAAGCTGTTGCGAGTCGTTCCTGGGCATGATACGATACATATGTTCAATTTCAATATGCTCCCGTATCTTCTGAAGAACCGCTGCGATGCCTGCGTTGCCGCCGATTGAACGGCATTGGCTGCTGCTGCGAACTTTGTCGGCACGGAAGCCGGGTTGTTCGGTCTGTGAACTGGCCGCGGAGTTCCGCGTCAATGAGAAGACGATTCGGCGGGACCTTGGGCAGCTCAAGCGGCTCGGTTTTCCGCTGGAAGAGCGTGCGGAAGAGCATGGTCGCAAACGCTGGCGGGTACGGACGCTCAAAGGCTGCCCCGGCCTCTCGTTCGATCTCACGGAGATCCTGTCGCTGTTCTTAGCCCGCCGGCTGCTGGAGCCGCTCGCGGGCAGCTACTTCTGGGACGGGGCGCAGTCGGCCTTTCGCAAGGTGCGGGCGACGCTGGGCCACGACGCCGTCCGTTATCTCGACCGGCTCGGCGGGATGATCCATGACCCGCATCAGCGCACCAGCGACTACCGCGATCATGGCGACATCATCGACGGCCTGATGATCGGCATCGAGGACCGCTCCTTCACCTTCATCACGTATCAGTCGGCGAAGGCGACCGAGCCGTTGACCTATGACGTACACCCTTACGGACTCGTGCATCACCGCGGGTCGCTGTACCTCGTCGCCGACTCGCAACAGCACGGCGAATTCCGCGTGTTCAAAGTCGATCGTATCTCCGACGTCGCCGTCGAGCCGCTGAAGTTCGAGAAGAAGGCGTTCGACCTGAAGGCGTTCTTCGACGCCTCGTTCGGCGTCTGGAAGGAAGACGTCGAACCCATGAAGGTCGTGGTCCGCTTCGCCGCCAGCGTCGCGCGCTACATCGAAGAGCACCACTGGCCCGGCTGCGAGCGGAAGACTCTCACGGCCGAAGGTGCGCTGCTCTGCGAGTTCCGCCTGGCGGGTTTACAAGAGTTCAAAAGCTGGATCATGAGCTTCGGCGCGAAGGCCGTGGTGCTGGAACCGCAAGTGCTCGTCGAAGCGATCCGTGACGAAGCGGTGGCGCTCAGTTGCTGCTATCAGGCACACGCCGACGATGCGGAATCCCGCCTCGACGGTCCCGCCGCTCGCGCCGTCTGCGCCAGGAAGCCTCGGTAGGCTGTGGACGGGCGATTTGCAACGACGTTAAACGCGAAGAGCCTCACCGGCGTGGGCCGGTGAGGCTCTTGAACTTGGTCACGCTGCTTGCTGTCGGGGTCAGACTTCGTGTTCTGTCGCCGACGCCAGGCAGGGCGATTCGTTCGCCCGTCATCGTTGAGACCGCGGTCATCGCAGTCGCTCGCCGGTTGCCCCGTCGTGGGGCGTGGCGAAAGTCGCTTAGCGTCGGCTCAGCAGGTTGCCTCGTTCGGCCGCCGCGGCCAGTTCCCGCACTCTCTGGCTTCCCGCAGCCCGCAGAGCTTCACGCACGTCGATGTCGGCAGCCAGCGGCACCACGGTCTGGTCGTCGGCCCTCTTCGGGACGGCGATGTCGGGCTTCACCCCGGCTTCGGCCATCACGCGTCCGGTCGGCGAGTAGAAGCGAGCCGTCGTGATCTTGAGGTTGCCTCCGACCGCACGCAGCGGAAAGTGAGTCTGCACCGTTCCCTTGCCGTAGCTCTTGCGGCCGACGATCAGTCCGCGACCGTTCTCTTGAATCGCCGCCGCGAAGATCTCGCTGGCACTGGCGCTGTTCTCGTCCACGATCACGACCAGTGGTGTCTTCCAGGTCTTCTCACGTCGAGCGGCTTCCTGCGTGTTGTCTTCACTCGTGCGTCCTCGCGTGCTGACGATCGTGCCGCTCGGCAGGAACTTGTCGCTGAGTTGGATCGCCGTCGTCAGCAGCCCGCCTGGGTTGCCCCGCAGATCGAGCACCAGCGACTGCATGCCTTGGCGATAGAGGCTCCACAATGCTTCGTCCATCTCCTGGTTGCTCGACTCGGCGAACTTGTCGAGCTTGATGTAGCCGATCTTTCCCGAAGGGTCGATCATCTGCACGTCGCTGACGCTGTAAACCCGCACCGTCTCGCGTCGCATCGAAAGCCGCATCGGCCGGCCGTCCCGCAGGATGCTCAACAGCACCGGGCTGCCCTGCGGACCGGCGATCTGATCGACCGCGAAGTCCATCGTGCGTCCGCTGATGTTCTGTCCGTTGACGCCGGTCACGATATCGCCTCTCTGCACACCACCCCGCTCGGCGGGGCCGCCTCGCAGAGCCTTCAGCACCACGACGCCTTGATCGTGCGGTTTGATCTCGACACCGATTCCGACGACACTGTCTTCCAGTCCCGTCGCGGCACTCGGCCGAGCCGCTGGAGCTTCGGGATTGAAGGCCGAATACTTGTCGAGCGACTCGGTCGCACCGTAGACGAACTCCGCGGCGACGGCGCTCGCTGAAAGTCCGAGCGTGCGGCTGGCCATCGACGCGACTCCCGACATGACCCGCAACGCATCGTTCGCCGTTCGCACTTGCTGGCCCGAAACATAAGCGTTCAACTCTCGCAAAAACGCCTGCTGCTGTGCCGACGAAGCATTCAGCGCGAACACCCGGCGGAACTGCTCGTTGCCGATCGCATGGCGAAGGTTCTCGGCGGCCTGGTTCACGCGCACCTGGTAGGTGGTTGGCTCGATGTGCCGACCGTCGATCAGGCGGCTGGTTTCGAGATACAGTTCCGCGAAGCGGTTCGCGCTGGTCCCCTTGACGAAGCGTTCCACGACCGGGTTGCCGTATCGCGACGACAACCGCATGTCGATCTTTTCCGACTCGGTCGGTTCCGCAGGCGTCTCGGGCTCGTAGGCCCGTTCCGGCTGACGGCCGTGATCGAAGTCGGCCGGGGTTCTCCAAAGGTCATCGCCGTCGAAGACCGGCTTGCGAGTTTCGTAGCTCCGACCGCCCGCACCGTAACCGGTCGGGTCGGGACCGAACTCGTTCATCCCACGAGTCGGAGCGGCACTGCCGTAACCGGTTTCGTTCGACTCGAAGAGCTGACGATAGTTCTTGACGGGTGGTTGATGCAGCGAGTTCTGCGACGGGCCATATCCCGCACCAAACGCCGAACCAGTGATCGCCAGACCGAGCGTCGTGCCGGCGATCAGCCGGCGTCCCGCAGCGATCCAGGAAAGGTGTTGAAGAGTGAACACAGGAGGGGGTCCTTTTATTCGCGTCTTGCAAAGGAAAGGGAACTCAGAGGGGGCAGCGGTCGGCATCAAGCGGTTTGCGGCAGCGGGAAGTAACCGGCGAAGTCGACCGCGACCGGTCGGCCGGCGGTCTTATGGAACAGGAACGCCTTGGGTTCGTCGCGGGCTTCTTCGGCCTGCTTCTGAGCGTCGAGCTTCACGCTCAGTTCCCCGCGAAGCACCTTCACGTCGGCCGGAGCTTCAATCCCGATCTTCACGGTGCCTTTGCCCGTCTTGATCACTTTGATGGCGATGCCTTCGCCGATGTGAATCACTTCGCCCTGCTTGCGTGTGAGCACCAACATGGTCTCGTCCTTCTCAGGTGGGGCCGGCGTCAGCCGACCGGTTTTTCCTGATGCCTCGTTCGGTTCCATCCCGAATCGTTTTGGCGTCAGTGGCGTGATGAGTGTTGCACTATGCGAGCGCCATGCCGAAAAATAAAACGGAGCGAGGAGCCTCTCGTGGAAATGACACAAGTTCATGCGGAGCAATGACAAATGGCGTGCACAAGATTATTGCGACTGGGGTTGACACCGATGCCAAAGCCGATCGGCGGGACGAGCAAACCTTACAAGTCTACAATACTTAGGTTGCAAAGCATGTAGGTTGTCCAACTTTTGGAGAGATCGCTTCGCAATCGAAGCAAAGTGACGACACTTGATCGCGTTGCTGGCCCTTGCGGGCCATGTCACTTTGCGGATCAACGAGAATCGTGCGGCGCATCGCCCCAACGGGCCGTCGTTGAAAGTGGCCTCGTGACCTCCTACACTCGCCGCCGCACTGTGAAGTCCGATTCAAAGTCACATCGGTGTTGGGAATAGCCGGCGATGTCAGTCCAGTTGAGCCGCGACGACGTGGCCAAGGTCGCTTTGCTCTCGCGTCTCAAGCTCGACGATGGCGAACTCGATCGCATGACGGAACAGCTCGGCGCGATCCTTGGCTACGTCGAGCGTCTTTCGGAAGTCGACACCGAGGGCATTGAGCCGATGGCCCACGCCGTCGAGCGGACGAACGTCTTCCGGGCCGACGTCGAAACGCCGATGCTGCCCCGCGAAGCGGCTTTGTCGAACGCTCCCAAGACCGACGGTCAGTACTTCCTCGTGCCGCAGATCTTCGACGCGGGCTAAGACGCCTGCGAAGCCGCCGGCCCCCGCCGGCGGTCCATAAAGCTCGATTCCGCTCGTTCACACGGATGCTCATCGATGACGATCGCCGGCGCAACCACAGCAGACCTGATGGCCGCTGTGGCATCGGGTGAGACGACAGCCGTCGAGGTCGCGCAGGCGTTTCTCGATCGCATCGAAGCGCACGACGGCTCGATCGACGCTTTCCTGCACGTCAGCAAAGAGAATGCGCTGGCCCAGGCCGCGGAGGTCGACACGAAACGCCGGTCCGGTCAGCCGCTGGGCAAGCTGGCCGGACTGCCGATCGCGATCAAAGATAACCTTTGCACCAAGGGAGAGCCGACGACCTGCTCGAGCCGCATGCTTGAAAAGTTCGTCAGCCCCTACGACGCGACGGTGATCGAGCGGTTGCGGGCGGCCGACGCTGTATTGATCGGAAGGACGAATCTCGATGAGTTCGCGATGGGTTCGTCCACCGAGAACAGCGCCTTCAAGACGACCCGCAATCCTTGGAACGTGGCGCACGCTCCCGGCGGTTCGTCGGGAGGCAGCGCCGCCGCCGTCGCCGCGGGCATGGCTCCGCTGGCTCTCGGCAGCGACACGGGCGGCTCGATCCGGCAGCCGGCCGGCTTCTGCGGCGTCGTCGGTCTCAAGCCGACCTATGGCCGCGTGAGCCGATACGGACTGGTGGCCTTCGCCAGTTCGCTCGATCAGATCGGGCCGATGGCGAATGACGTGCACGGTGCCGCCTTGCTGCTCGAAGCGATCGCGGGAGGCGACCCGCTCGACTCGACCTGCCTGCCCGAGGCGGTTCCTTCCTACACGAGCACGCTCGAAGAGCCGATCGCCGGTTTACGGATCGGCGTCGTTCGCAGCCATTACGGGGAAGGGCTTGATGCCGAGGTCAACGCGGCCTTGCAGCGTGCCATCGAGCAGTATGAAGACATGGGAGCGACGATCGTCGACGTCGAGATGCCCCATCAGCAATACAGCGTCGCGACGTATTACGTGATCGCCCCCTGCGAGGCGAGCAGCAATCTCGCGCGCTACGACGGCATTCACTACGGCTATCGGGCGCCTCAGTTCGACGACATGATCGACCTCTATGCCCGCAGCCGCGGAGAGGCATTCGGGGCCGAAGTCAAACGCCGGATCATGCTCGGCACGTTCGCGCTCTCGGCCGGTTACGCCGATCAATACTACAACAAAGCGCTCAAGGTCCGCCGTCTCATTCGCCGCGACTTCGACAAGGCCTTCGAGCAATGCGACGTGATCCTGACGCCGATCGCGCCCACGCCGGCTTTCAAGATCGGCGAGATGGCCGACGACCCGCTGGCGATGTACCTGTCGGACATCTTCACGATCGGCGCGAATCTCGCCGGCGTCCCCGGCATCTCGCTGCCCGCCGGGTTCAGTTCCAGCGGGCTGCCGATCGGCATGCAACTGCTGGCCCCCGCCTTGCAAGAAGAGCGACTCCTTCGCGTCGCGCGGATGTTCGAACGCGCAACCGACTGGCACACGCGGCGGCCGCAACTTTCGACGTAAAGGAGGCCCGCGAATCACGCCAATAAACGTGAATGAAGATGCAAATGAACCGCCAAGAGCATGAAGAGCACAAAGGAATATGCTCTGAAGCGACGGCGGAACACGGACGCGGTCATCCGGTCACAAAGACATCCCACCGCAAGTTCCTCGTGATCTTTGTGCTCTTCGCGGTTCCCTCTGCAACCCATTCGCGTCCCTTCGCGTGATTCGCGGGCATCCTGACAAGCCATGAAATACACGACAATCATCGGCCTCGAAGTTCACGTGCAACTGCTCACGCGGACGAAGCTCTTTTCGGGGTGCGTGAACCGCTTCAATCCCGACGCGCCGAACTCGCAGACCGATCCGGTCACGCTCGGACTGCCCGGGTCGCTGCCGGTGATGAATGCGGAGGCGTTTCGCCTCGCCGTAAAGGTCGGCATGGCGCTGAATTGCGAGATCGCCCGCTTCACGAAGTGGGACCGCAAGCAGTATTACTACCCCGACCTGCCGAAGGCGTATCAGATCAGCCAGTATGATCTGCCGCTCTGCTCCGACGGGTTTCTCGACATCACCAATGCCGAGGGTGAAACGAGGCGGATCGGCATCATCCGCGCCCACCTCGAAGAAGACGCCGGCAAGAACCTGCACGAAGGCGGCAGCGACAGCAAGGTCGATCTCAATCGCGCCGGCACGCCGCTCGTCGAGATCGTGAGCCAGCCCGACCTGCGGAGCGCGGCCGAGGCGAAGCAGTACCTCGAAGAGTTGAAGCTGCTGCTCACCTATCTCGCCGTCTCCGACTGCAACATGCAGGAGGGCAGCCTGCGGTGCGACGTGAACATCAACCTGCACGTCCACACCGACGACGGTCACAACATTCCCACGCCGATCGTCGAGGTGAAGAACCTCAACAGCTTTCGCGGCGTGGAAATGGCCTGCGAATACGAGACGAAGCGGCAGATCGAGGACTTTCAGAAGACCGGCCAGCGGCTCGGCGACGTTCCCAAGCAGACCCGCGGCTGGGATCTCGCCCGCGGCGTGAGCTACCCGCTCCGCAGCAAGGAAGAGGCGTCCGATTATCGCTACTTCCCCGATCCCGATCTCGCACCGGTGACGGTGACCGGCGAATGGCTCGACGAAGTGCGAGAGACGCTCGGCGAGCTTCCCGCCGCGCGTCGCGACCGGCTCGGCGACGCCTGGCAGCTTTCGCAATACGACGCGAGCGTGATCATCACTCAGGGGCAGGACGTCGCCGATTATTATGAGACGGTCGCTCAAACCTGCGGCGACGGCAAGCAAGCGGCGAACTGGGTCACGCAAGACGTCTTACGGGAGCTCAACGAACGCAAGCTCTCGATCGCACAATTCCCCATTCCGGCGACTGTTCTCGGTAATCTGCTCAATCGCGTCGTCGCCGGCGAAATGACGGTCAAGGGCGCACGCGAGGTCTTCACGACCTTGCTGGAGTTGCCGGCGGATCAAGTCACCGACGCGACCGTCGAGCAGATCATCACCGACAAGGGACTGCTGCTGGTGACCGACACCGGCGAGGTCGACAAGGCGATCGACCTCGTGCTCGCCGACCCGAAGCACGAAAAGGCCATCGCCGACGTGCGCGGAGGCAAGCAGCAAGCCGTCGGCCCGCTCATCGGCAACGTCATGAAGCACCTGAAGGGCGCCGATCCGAAAGCCGTGCGAACACGGTTGCTGGAACGCATCGGCGGCGCGTAGATCGCGCGTACGGCGTTACGCGGCAGGCGTGATCTCGTTCAGTCGGCATCCTTCCGCCGCAGCACGAGCACCGAGCACCGAGCAATGGGCGTGGCGGATGATGCGCTCGGCCGTCGAGCCGAGCAGAAATCGTTTCACGCCGTGATAGCCGTGCGACGGCACGATGATCAGGTCGGCGTCGACCTTTTTGGCATAGTCGGCCGTCTGCAAGCCGGCGTCGCCCGCCAGAACGGTGATGTGCGCCGTCTCCGCCCCCAGGAGTGTCGTCAGCTCGCGCAAGTGCGTTTCAGCGGTTTCTTCGCGCGAGCGGTCCGACACCTCGGCCGGCAGCAGGCCGTGGGTTCGCACATCCAGCGGGAATACGACATGCAAGAGATGCAGACCGCTCGGATCTTCGACCCGCTCCAGCCCGGCGCGAATCGACGCTTCGGTGTCGTCGGAGAAATCGACGGGCACGACCACGGTCTTGTGTTTGCACTGCATGTTGAGGGGCCTCCCGGCGGTCACGGACTTGCATACTCAACGATCAGCTCGCATCGCCCCGTCGCAGCACGAGCACCGAACAGTGTGCGTGGCGGATGATGCGCTCGGCCGTCGAGCCGAGCAGAAATCGACGCACGCCGTGCCGGCCGTGTGAGGCGACGACCATCAATTCCGCCTTGACGCTCTTCGCATAATCGGCGGAGGCCAGTCCCGGATCGCCGATGATCACCACGCCGTGCGCACCTTGCGCCCCTGCGGCGTCGATCAATTCCTGAACATGCCGCTTGGCGACTTCCTCACGGTTTTCATGCGACGCGAACTCCCGCAGCACGCCGGGGGAGGAATAGTCGAGCGCCATCAGCACGTGCACGACGTGCAGGTCGCTCGGTTTCTCGACCCGATCGAGGCCGGCGCGGATGGCCCCGACGCTGTCGTCCGAGAAATCGACGGGTACGACGATGGTTCGCTGTTTAGGCGCGATCAAGGCAAGTTCCTCCGAGGGAAGCGCGACCCGGAATCGACCCTTTTATTCTACTCCGTGTCTCGCCGCGGCGGCACCAGCACCGAACGATGCTCATTGCGAAAGATGCGTTCGACCGTCGAACCGAGCAGGAACCGCGGCCTCGCCCTCCGGTCCCTCTATCGTCTTTTTATGGAGACGCGAACTTCGAAGTCGCCGATGCGAATGACCTGACCGTCGGTCAACGTCTCGACTCGATCGAGTCGCTCAGCCAGAGTTTCGCTCTTGATGAATTCCGCGAAGGCTTCGATGGCTTTCGCGGCTTCGCCGACGACGGAATACGTGATCGCGATGCGGTCTTCGATCTGCAGTCCGGCGTCTTTGCGCATCTGTTGAATCTGCCTCACGAAATCGCGCGCGAGGCCTTCGCGGATCAACTCCGGCGTGAGCGTCGTCGAGAGCGCGAGTTGCACGGCTCCGTCGGAGGCCGTGACCCACTCGGCGGCCTGCTCGGTGCCGATCATCACGTCTTCCGGAGCGAGTTCCAACGGCTCGCCGCCGATGGTGACGGTCACGTTTTCGCCGCGTCGCAGCGGAGCGAGTTGTTCGTCGCCCAGCGTGGGAAGCTCGTTGCGAATCGCGGCGAGCCGCTTGCCGTGCTTCGGGCCGAGCGTCTTGAGGTTCGGCTTGTAAGTGTAGGAGACGAGTTCGTCGAGATGCTCGGCACGTGTGATCGTCTTGACGTTCAGCTCTTCGCGGATGACGTCGCCCAGTTGCTCGATGCCGCTGGCCTGATCGGCCGGTGCCGCGAAGCGCAGTTCCGCGAGCGGCTGACGGACACGATGTCCCGCGTCTTCACGCAGCTTATGCCCCATCGCGACGACCCGTTGCGCGAGACGCATTCGCTCAACAAGTGGTCGATCGAAGGGAATTGTGATCGAAGCGCCGACAGCCTCTTTTACATTCCAAGGCGTGCTCAATTCCTTGCCGACGGGCCGAAGAGTGGATGTCTTTGAACCCTGTTCACCGGCCGAAGCATTCTCGTGTGATCCGACAATTGGGAATCGACAAAGGTGCACGCTCTCAAGTGCAGACTCGTCCCACGATCGAACTAGGTTTTGGTACATCCGCTCCGCGAGGAACGGGATCGCCGGGGCGAGGAGCTTGGTGAGGGTGATGAGAACTTCGTAGAGCGTTTGATAGGCGGCGAGTTTGTCGGGATCGAGTTGAGGGTCAAGAGTTGAGGGCTGAAGGGTCTCGCCCCCCTCTCCCTGGGGAGAGGGGCTGGGGGTGAGGGGTTGCCTTGCCGCGACGCTCGCTGCTCGCTTGCCTTTTGAATGACTTGCGGATGAAGCGGTGAAAGGGGCATTGGAACCGCCATCACTCCCCTCACCCCCGACCCCTCTCCCGAGGGAGAGGGGGGCTGGATTCAGCGTCGTGGATGAAACTCGCGGCTCGGCGGGAGCCTCACTCTCCCGAAGCGCTCTCTCCGGACTCCTGATTTCTGACTCCCGACTCCTTTCTTTCGCCGATCGCCAGAACCGCCTGCGGTTCCGCCGGATGTACCAGTTCGAGAGATCGTCGATGAACGCGGCGGCGGCGCGGCAAGCCTCGGCGGGATCGAGGTCGCTCCAGGCGCGTTCGCTCGTCGCAATCAGCGCTTGCAGATTCGAAAGCACCCAGCGGTCGATCTCCGGCCGATCGTCATAGGGCACCGGCGGCGTCTTCGGATCAAAGCCGTCGAGCCGCGCGTAGTTCACGAAGAACGCGTAGCTGTTCCACAAGGGGATCAACACCTGCCGACGGGCCGCGTCGGCGGGTTTGCTGGTGACGAGGCACGTCGTGAAGCCTTCCTTCGTCTTCGCGATCGGCCCTTCGGGCGTGTTGAGCGCGACGTGCTGATCGGGATGCCGTGTGCCGAAGCGCAGGTCGCTCGACGGGTTCTGCGAGAGATACAACCAGCGCAGCGTATCGACGCCGAGTTGTTCGGCGGCTTCCTCGAACCAGATCGCCGTGCCGTCGGACTTGTGCATCGGCTGGCCTTCCTCGTTCATCACGAGGCGGTGGCCGAAGAGCGTCTTGAAGGGCCGCTTCTCTTTCGGGTCGTCGGTCTCGCCGTAGCGCATCATCGTGCTCAGGCTGAGCAGCGAATAGAACCAGTTGCGGAACTGGCCGGGGAAGCACTCCAGCACGAGGTCGGCGGGATACCATTGCTTCCAGTACTCGCGGTCGTGGTTGTAGTCGAGCGTGCTGAAGGGCACGATGCCGGCGTCGAGCCACGGATTGCCGACATCGGGCACGCGCGACATCAGGTTGCCGGTCGTCGCGCTCCTGATCTTCACGGCGTCGATCCAGGGGCGATGCGGCGTGTGCCCCTCGAAGTCGTTCCAGCCTTCGACCGCCCGTTCCTTCAGCTCGACGAGCGAGCCGATGACCTCGAATTCACCCGTCGCGTCATCGACCCAAATCGGCAGCGCGAGACCCCAATAACGCTTCTTCGAGATCATCCAGTCGCGCATGTTCGTGAGCCATTCGATCTCACGCTCTTCGCCCTGCATGCTCGGCGGCAACCATTGGATCGCTTTGACGACCTCTTTGATCTCGTCGCGCCAACTCATGTCGACGAACCACTCGTCGACGAGCCGGAACACGAGTTCGTCGCCCGTCCGCCAGCAGAAGGGATAGACGTGCGGATAGATCTCATCGGCGACATGAAAGCCGTGCTTCTTCAGATGATCGATGACCATCTGCGGCACGATCGGATTCGTCGCCTTCTGGCCGGTGAACTCGCCGAAGCCTTCGACGAACGTGCCGTCTTCTCGCAGCGGTGCGATGCTCACCAGACCATGCTCAACACCGAGCTTGTGGTCGATGTCACCACAGCCCGGTGCGATATGCACAATGCCCGTGCCCTCGCCCGTCGTGACGTTTGCGTTGCCCTTGTTGTCGCGACCGCCGTCGATCACGCGGTGGCATTCGATCGAAGTGGGTTGAGAGTTAAGGGTTGAGGGTTGAAAGTTCGAGTTCCCCTCTCCCTGGGGAGAGGGGCCGGGGGTGAGGGGTTGGCTTGCCGCACCATTTGTCGCTTGCTGCCTAGTCGATCGGCTTTCAGACGAAGCCTTGAAAGCGACTGGGGAATCGCCATCACTCGCCTCACCCCCTTCCCCTCTCCCGAGGGAGAGGGGGGTCAGATTCGGCGCGGCAGAAGTTGTTCGGGGCTGGCCGGCGATGACGCCGCCGGGCATGTTCTGCGCCGGCAGATCATCGAATGGCCCGCGGTATCGCCAGCCGACCATCTCGGCGCCTTTGACGGTGTCGAGGATGTCGTAGCCGCCCTGCTCTTTGAAGATCTGCGAGAGCGACTTCAGCTTCGGAGCGTTCTCGGGCCACATCCATTCGGGACGACCGAAGCCTTCCTTGAACTCCTTTTCCATCCGCTTCGAGTCGAGATTGTCTTTCGCGAAATAGTAGATCGCCCCGTCGCGCTTCGCTTGCAGCTTGACGTAATCGAGATCGGGATTGACGGCAGCGGCGACGTTGCTGGTGAGGGTCCACGGGGTCGTGGTCCAGACGAGAAGATATTCTTCTTGGTTGAGAGTTGAGGGTTGAGAGTCGAGAGACGTCTCGCCCCCCTCTCCCTGGGGAGAGGGGCCGGGGGTGAGGGGTTGCCCTGCCGCGTCGGTTGTTGGCTTGCTCTTCGAGTGATCCGCGGATGACGCGATGAAAGAGGCTGGGGAATCGCCAGCACTCCCCTCACCCCCGTCCCCTCTCCCGAGGGAGAGGGGGGTCAGATTCGGCGCGGCAGAAGTTGTTCGGGGCTGGCCGGCGATGACGCCGCCGGGCATGTT